>QZJP01000008.1 GCA_003599345.1 Bacillota bacterium
TGCGGCGGGTTCGGCGGGTTGCGGCCGCTACCGGCCCGTCCTGCCTGAATAGGACTGAGAGTTCAGTCCGGGTGGGGACTGAGGGACGGAGGGACCAGGTGCGGTATGCCTGGTCCCTGCCTGTCATACAGGCCGTTTCTCAGGCAGCGACCTTTGTTCCCGGCCCATGTGCCGTCCAGGGCCTCACCGAGCCCGGCCGGCCACGGGCGGCGCCTTCAGGACCTTGGGCCGCCGACCGACAAGCCACAGGGCGACAAGCACGCCGGCCAGCCCGGCCGCCACCCGGACAGCCAGTGCCGCTATCTCCCGGGCGGTCATGGGCACGCGGACCTTGGCCGAGTTGTTCGAGTAGTCGTAGTCCAGGAGCCACCTGGTGGGGTCGAGGACTACCTCCTCCGGAACTCCCGGGACTTGGATCATAACGCGCGTCACCTCAGGGCCCAGCTCGACGCGCTCGACGATGCGTTGTGCCGCCCCGGTCCCGTCCCCGGCCAGAGCCACGGCCACCTCGACCCAAGGCATAGTCTCGGAGGCGGGGGGAACCCCGGGCTCCCGGACATCACGGATGGCGAAGCTGACCGCCCACCGGTCCTGGCCGCCGGGCTCATCCGCCGCCGGCTCACCCGCCGCGGGCTCACCCGCGGTGGGCTCGACCCGCCTGGCGGTCACTTCCTCGAGGGCCAGGTCGAGGGGCCACGCGCGGTCGAACCAGCGCTCACAGAAAGCCCGGGCCGACGGTCCCGCCACCCGTTCGGCCAGTTCCGCGTAGAAGTCGAACTTGTCCCACCAAGGGACGCCCGACCAGTCCCTGAGAGGCGTTTCGTGCTGAAGCGCGCGGAGCAGGCTGTTGATGGCCTCGTTGCCATAGACGCCCCGGAACATGTGCCAGACGAGGGCTGGCTTCACGTAGACGTAGGCGTGCCATTCGGGGACCGTTCGCTCCTCGAAATGCCGCTCGGTGGCGTCCCGCACCGCGAGGTCCCCGTGCTCCCTGATGGTCTTGAGGAGATACGTGCGCTGCGCGTGAGTCTGCAAGTCCGCCGACTCCGGGTAGGTCCGGGCGACGTAGTAGGCGGCCAGGAAATCCGCCCAGCCCTCGTCGCCGAAGTAGGCTAGGTTGTGCATCACCTCGTGGGTCCAGAGCTCCTCTATCCGGAAGGACCCGTGCTTGCTCCGGGTCCCGTGCGCGGCCACCACGAGGGTACCTTCGCACCACGTCACGCCGCCCCCCTGTTCCGGCGGGACCTGGATGACCCTTAGGGGCAGGTCGGGCAACTCCCCGAGCACGTCGGACGAGAACTCGATGATGCCGGCCATCTCATCGGCCAGCTTAGGGGCCATGTCCTCCCACTGGGGCAGGTACCAGACCGCCCACGGCAGGCCGGCCGTCTCTCCCGACCCCGCGAGCCGGTAGGGGCCGGCCACCCACCAGTCGGCGCTGTTCGCGTCCTCCGGCGTCGATTCCGCATAGAAGGTGTGCCACTCGCGGTCGTCGTCCGGTAGCTCCCAGGTCGTGAGCCGTCCCGCGCCCCGCTCTTTGTCCACCGGGATCGACACGGGAGGCTCGGCCGGATCATCCGCCGGTCCCAGTGTGAAGACCAGCCAGTCCGCCGGGACGGTGACGCTGAGCCTCATGCGTGCCTGGGACCAGTCCGTTAGACTCGTGGGGCACGGGAGCCAGTGACCGGGACCCGTCAACCACACCGCGCCCGCGGTGGCCCGACCCCAGTAACGGTCCTGGGCCCTGTCGTAGTCCTCCGGGAGGCCCCTGTAGATCCAGTCCGCCGTGCGGCGCTCCCCCGGCTGCCACGAGCCCGCCAAGTAGTAGGTGTTGTGCCGACCCTTGGTCCAGGCCGCGGACCCAGGAGCCGCACGCGGGTGCGACAGGCTCTTGTTGAGCCACAACTCGACGCGGCTATGCGGAACAAGGGCCTCCAGTTCGACGCGGCACCTCACCGTCAACTCCGGGATGGCGGGGTCGTAGAAGGCGTCGACGTCGTATTCGAGCAGCCTGACGTAGTAGGCGGGCTCGGCCGCGGACGCCGGCCGCGAGGGGACCGCGGTGACAGCGACGAGCGCCGCGACTGCCACTGCTACCGTGACGGCTGCGTTCACGCGGGCCTTCCTTGCAAGACACGTCATGAGCCGGGACCTCTCGGGCGGATTTCGCCTCATGAATTCCCAATCCTCCGCTCCGTCCCGCACGTATCCCAGCACCACCCGCCGGGCCCGCCAGCCCGGAGCAGCGTGAAGGAGATGGATGGTGGCTGCCGGAAAAGCCGGAGGGAAGCCACACCCACACTACTTCCGAGGCGGGTCGGACTATGCCCGAACGATACTACCGGCGTAGCTTCGCCGGCTGCGTGGTCACCGACAACGAGGGGCGGGTGCTCCTCGTTCACACCACTTACGGGGATAGGGAATGGAAGGTGCCGGGCGGCATCCTCGAGAGCGGGGAGGCTCCCTGGGAGGCCGCCCGCCGCGAGACGCGCGAGGAGGTCGGCTTGGAGTTGGGCGACCTCAGGCTGACCGGCGTCTACTTCATCGCCAGCCGCGACGCCTTCGGCTTCATGTTCAGGGCCCTCGACTACTCCGGCACCATCCGGCCCGACGGCCGGGAGGTCGACGAGGCCCGCTTCTTCTCCCCTGACTCGTTACCCCAGCCCATGACCGCGACCGCCCGCCGGCGGATCCTCGACGCCCTTGGCCCCGGTCCCGCGCCGGTCCTCGAGGTGCAACACCGCGAGATTCCCAAGGGCCCGCGCTGAACCTGGGTCCAATCGAGCCCGTTCCCCCCGGTCCACCCCTTCTCATTCCCCGGGGTACGTGTTCCGGGCGCGCCGCCGGCGGTAAGGTGAGAGTGCGGCTAAGCCGCCTGTTCTGGTAAACTGGACCCCAGGGAGTGCGTGACCATGTTGCACGGCGTGAGAAGGCGAGGCCGCAGGCGCGTTGCTTGGGGATTCGTCATAGTGGCGGCGGGCCTGCTCCTCCTGGCCGCCAACCTCGGCTACATCGAGCCGTTCAGCGTGTGGGGTCTCTGGCCCATCCTCATCATCTGGCCCGCGATCGAGCTATTGGTGTTCGGCGGCGCCATTTCCGTGTCGCGGGGCCGGGGCCGGTCGGCTCGCATCCGCATGGGCTCCCGCCTGTCCGGGCTGGGGTTCCAGCTGGTGGTCGTGTGGGTCATCGCCGGGGCGGCGGCCCAGCTTCTCTTCAACGTGGGACTCATTCCCTACGACTGGGGCGACGTAGCCTACTGGACCCTCCCTCTGCTCCTGGTGGGCGTCGGCCTGGCTCTGCTCCTCAGACCGAGGGGGCGCGACTGGGAGTTCTCGTTCCGCGGCGACTGGGACGACCCCAAGAAACCGCGCTCGGGCGACACGGCCTTCGTCGGGGACATCTGCTACGGCGCGAGACCATGGGTGTTCAAGTCCCCGATGAACGTCAACCTCTCCGCGGGCGACATCGATATCGACCTGACCACGGCCCAGATATCGCCCGGCGACAACTTCCTCATGGTTCGGGCCTGGGCGGGCGAGGTCTGCGTCCGGGTTCCCGCCGGCATCGAGACCACGGTCGAGGCCCGCTGCGGCGCGGGAGACCTCAAGGTGTTCGACGAGCATCGCGACGGTATGGGGCTGGACCTCAGAGTGACGCGAAAAGCCTCCGGGGAGGTCATCCTTGCGGACGAACCGGCCGCCGAGGGCGATGCCACACCCCGAACCGGCAGCGACGTCCTGCGCGAAACCGCGGACGAGAGCGAGGACCTGGATCGCCCGGCCCGCCTCTTCATTGGGATAGACGTCAACTTCGGAAACGTGCGGGTGAGGTAAATCGCGGGCGTGACTCGGGATGTGGGCAGTAACACCGAAGGCCCCCGGGCGCAGACGCCGGCCCGCAGGTTCTTCGGCGTCCAGTGGCGCCTTCTCGTGTCCCATCTGGAAGTGGCCCTTGTCGCCGCCCTGCTCCCGGTTGCCCTTGTCACCGTCGCGCTCACCCAGGGGCGGCGGGTGGGCCTCGCACTGATCATAGGTGGGCTCGGGCTTCTCGCGTCAGTCGTGGCAGGCGCCTGGCTCGCCCTGTACACCGCCAGAGACCTGAAACTCAGGCTCAGAGAGGCCAGCCGGTTCGCGTCGGCGCTGGCGCGGGGGGACTACCGGTGGCGGATAAGCCTCAACCCGGACCGCTCCCCGACTCAGGTCGACGAGATAGACCAGCTGGGCGAGGAGCTGAACGGAATGGCCGACAGCCTCGAGTCGGCCATCGACGACCTCAAGTCCCTGGCGGAAAGGAACCGGGCCCTGGCCGAAGAGAGTGGGAGGCTCGCCGCCCTCGAGGAACGGACGCGGTTGGCGCGCGACCTGCATGACACCGTGAACCAGCAGGTCTTCTCCCTCTCCATGCAGGCGGCGTCGGCCCGGCGGCGGCTGGAGTCGGCCGGCGCCGACCCGGACCGCCAGGCCGAGGTGTCTCGGCTCCTCATGGGCATCGAGGAACTGGCGCGCTCCGCTCACCGCCAGATGCGCGACCTCATCTTGGAGCTCCGCCCGACGACACTCGAGCAGCAGGGAGTCGGGCCGGCTCTGGCGGAGTATGTGAAGGCCTTCACCGAGTCAGAAGGCCTAGAGTGCGACTGCCGCGTCGAATGCACCGGCCGGTTCGGGCAGGCCGTGGAAGAAGCGCTCTTCCGCATCGCGCAGGAGGCCCTCAACAACGTGGCCAAGCATTCCGAGGCGACGGCCGTCACCGTCAGGCTCTTTCTGGACCCGGCGCGGCGCGTGGTCCTCGCCGTACGCGACAACGGGCGAGGGTTCGACCCCGCGAAGGCCGTCCGCCCGACAGCTCTCGGTTTTCGAGGGCTCCGGGAACGGGCCGGCGCTCTCGGGGGCAGGGTCAAGATCGACAGCTCGCCGGGTCAGGGAACGACCGTCACGGTGTCTTTCCCGACGCCAGCGTCGGACAAGCTTCCGAGTAGCGGCTCGCGAGAGGAGACGTGACCATGATCCGCATCCTCCTGGTCGACGACCACGAGATAGTCAGGAGGGGCCTCAGGAGCTATCTCGAGACCGAGAAGGACTTCGCCGTGGTCGGCGAGGCCGGCGACGGTGACGAGGCGGTCCGCCTGGCTGGAGAGCTCAAACCGGACGTCATCCTGATGGATTTGGTGATGCCCAAGGTGGACGGGGTCGAGGCCACCAGGCGCCTAATCGAGGCCGACCCCAAGGCCTGCATCGTGGTCCTCACGAGCTACACCGACGACAATAAGGTTCTCCCGGCCCTCAAGGCCGGGGCCAGGAGCTATATCCTCAAGGACGTAGCGGCCGAGGAATTGGGCGAGTGCATACGGCGGGCCTGTCGCGGGGAATCAGTGCTTCATCCTGTGGCCGCGCAGCGGGTCCTGCGCGAGATGACGGCCCCCAAAGGCTCGGAACCCACCGAGCGTGAGCTGGAGGTCCTTCTCCTCGTGGCGCAGGGCCTCTCCAACCAGGGGATCGGAGACAAGCTCTTCATCACCGAGCGCACCGTCAAGGCGCACATCACGTCGCTCCTGGCCAAACTCGGCCTCCAGGACCGGACGCAACTCGCCATCTACGCCCACACCCACGGCCTGGCCAAGTGACCCAGGCCCGGACACCTACACCTTCCGCCTCCAGACCAGGGCCAGGGCCAGGACGGCCATCAAGGCCAGGAGGGCGCCGCCGACGGTCACCACGAGAGAGCCCCAGAACGAACTGAGGATGAGGGCCCCGGCAGCGATTACTATGGCCAGAGCCGTGGCCGGGATGGCCGACGCTCTTAGCGCGGCCACCGTGGTCCCGCCCGCGGACATCTCGAGAATGACATAGAACAGTTGCGCCCCGAGCCAGATGAACAAGAGATCGGCGATCTGTCCGAAGGCCTGCCGGGCAAAGCCGGCCCGGTAGACGATGTCCGCCGCGAGGGAGTAGTTCAGGACGAGCCAGGCGTACCAGGTGTTCCCCCGGTGGTGTGTTCCACTTTCCACGTGGATGGCCCCCTTGACCGGAACGGTCCGTCAAGGGGTATCCTTCCCGGGTCTGGCCATGCCCCTGCGTCGGGGTCAAGGCCGCGCGCTCGTCCGGCGCCAGAAGACCGAAGCTAGCCCGAACAGGGCGATGGCGAGCAGCCCTATGAAGAGGCTGGTCCTCACCTGGACCATCGGGGGCGGCGAGACGGCAACGACCGGTCCCGACCAGCTCACCCAGAGGGCCACGATGAAGAGAAGGTCCGCAACCCCCCAGAGGCCAAGGGCCCAAGCCTGCGGGCGGAGCAGTTCCCACCGCCGGGCGGTGAGCCACAGGGCCCACAAGGCCACCAGGCCGGCCACTCCCCGCGCCACGGACGGGAGAAGCCTCGCGGTGAACGCTAGGCCGCTCGAAGTACCCAGGGCGGCAAGGGAACCGGGGTCGGCGACCAGGAAGAGCAACAGCTGGATGAACGGGGCGACGCCCACCTGGAACACGAAGGCGGCCAGGAAAGCGAGACCAGCGAGTCCGAAGGACTTCTCGAGGTTGGCTCGCGGCCGGAACACGGCCAGCAACATCCACGCGGCCGCGGCCGCGACCCCCAGGTCGGCCACGGCTCCGAGACCCGCGCTCAGCGTGGCCAGCGGCGGTTGGCCCCCCGCGAAAGGGTTCGTCAAGATGAACCCGCCGAGCAGGACCCGCACCCCATACAACGCCGCCGTGACGGCGAGCGCGGTCTTGGCGGCCGGGGTCTCCAGGCCTCGAGTGAAAACGAGGCTCCCTGAGATGAAGAGCGCGGCGCCGATCGTGACCCAGAGCAGCGCGCCGGTGAGGGCGAGGCTCGTCCCGTACTGGCCGAGGTCGAGGACAAGGGAAAGATACCCGCCCGAGAAGAGGATGAGGTAGAGGCCTAGCCAGAAGTCTGTGGGAGAAGCGGTTTGGGCCCACGCAGCACTTCCGTTCATCGAACGCTTCGGCTCCCTTCTCGGGGCCGGCGTCCCGGTCACCTTGCGGTTGCCTGGGTGCCGTGGACCACCGAGCCAGGTTCTGCCCCTGGTGTTCGGTGGCTGGGACGGGCTTCCTCCCCATAGGATGCCCCGCATGGCGGCCGCCCGGGCGCGGGGCTACGCGCGGGCGCCAGGCTATGCGCGCGGGGCCGCCGCGAACCGGGCTACCATCAGCGTGGCCGTGAGAGGGCAGGCTCCGGCGAACTCGGGCGAACTATCGATGCCGGCCGGGGCCTCGGCCCGGTCAACCCGTTCGAAGCCGAAGCGCGGGAAGTAGTCGGGAGCCGTGTCGGTCAGGAGCCATACGGCTTCGAGTCCCGCTGCCCGGGCCCGGTCGAGCTTGCTGCTGACCAGAGCCGAGGCTACGCCCCGTCCCCGCCAAGCCGGGTCCACCGCTACGGACCGCAGAAGACCGTGCCGCCCGTACGCCTCAAGTCCGGCCAGGCCGACCACGCAGTCGCCCCCGCTCACGCCCCGGGCGGCGGCGACGGCGAAGCCGTCCTCGAACTGGTCTTCCAGCCCATCGAGGGGGAGGCCGCTTTCCGTAAGGAGCCGTCTCGCGGAGGGGAGGTCCCGGCTGGTCGCCGGGCGCTCGTGTACCGGCCCGGCCCCCGGCTTGCGGGCCCGGACGAAGCCGCTCGTCAGCCGGACTCCGGCCGGGAGAACCCCGGCCTCGTAGACCTGGATGACCTTGAGCGATTCGTCGACGAATCCCGCCCCGCGGAGTCCGGCCAGATACTCACCTTCCTCGAGGGCACCGGTCACGCATTGGCACCAGGACAGGGTGTCTTCCATCATCGATTTCGGGATGAGCGCCTTATCGCCCTGGAAGACGGTGTCCACCACGGCGAAGCGCCCACCGGGGCGCAGGACCCGTAGAGCCTCGCTGAAGACGCGACTCTTGTCGGCGGCCAGGTTGATGACGCAGTTCGAGATGATGACGTCCACCGACCCGTCGGGCAAGGGGATGTCCTCGATGTCTCCCTTGAGGAACTCCACGTTATCGATGCCCGCCTGCCGCTTGTTCTCCCGGGCCAGGGCCAGCATTTCGTCAGTCATGTCGAGGCCGCAAACCTTGCCGGCCGGGCCGACCCGCCGTGCGGCCAGGAAGACGTCGAGCCCACCCCCGCTCCCCAGGTCCAGGACAACCTCGCCGGGCACGAGTTCGACGAGAGCCGTGGGGTTTCCACATCCGAGACTGAACCCCGCGACGCCGGCCGGAAGGCCCCCGACGACCGCCCGGTCGTAGAAGGTCCCGGAGACCGGATCCGCCTTCGAGACGCCGCCGCCGCAACAGGACCGGGAGGCGCTATCGCCCCGGTCTCCGGAACCGCCCTCGGCGGGGGGCACGCCGCCGCAGCAGCCGGCCGCGGCCGCCCTTCTGCCGGCCGCCCGGGCCAAGGCTCCGTAACGAGATCTCACGCGCTCCTTGATGTGCCTGCTCACGTCCTGAGGGGGCTCGTGGCCGTCCGCGGGCTCCCCGCTTGGGGCATCCTCATCCATGTGTCTCATCCGCGCTTCCCCCAGTGACACCTGTCGTTCCCTTCAGAAGTACTTGCGCGAGAACCATAGGGCCACGTTGACCAGGCCGAGCATGACCGGCACCTCGATCAAGGGCCCGATGACGGCCGCGAACGCCTGCCCCGAGTTGAGCCCGAAGACGGCCACAGCCACCGCGATGGCCAGTTCGAAGTTGTTGCTGGCCGCCGTGAACGCCAGGCTGGCCGTGCGCGGGTAGTCCACACCCAGGCGCTGCCCCATGAAGAACGAGACCAGGAACATGACTACGAAGTAGATGACCAGCGGGATGGCGATCCTCACCACGTCGAGCGGCACCTGGACGATGACGCTGCCCTTCAGCGAGAACATGATGACGATGGTGAAGAGCAGGGCTATGAGAGCCAGGGGGCTGATGCGGGGAACGAACCGCTCCTCGTACCATTCGATGCCTTTGGCCGGGAGCAGGAGGGTCCGGGTCAGGAAGCCTGCCGCGAACGGGATACCGAGGTAAATGGCGACGCTCTTGGCTACCTCGCCGATGGTCACGTGGACCACCGCTCCCTCCAGACCGAACCATCGCGGCATGACCGTGATGAAGACAAACGCGTAGAACGAGAAGAAGAACACCTGGAAGAGGGAGTTGAAGGCCACCAGGGCCGCCGCGTACTCGCTGTCCCCTCTGGCGAGGCTGTTCCAGACGATGACCATGGCGATGCAGCGGGCCAGGCCGATGAGGATGAGCCCGACCATGTAGTCAGGGTATCCGCGGAGGAACGTCACGGCCAGGAAGAACATCAAGACCGGCCCGATCAGCCAGTTCTGCACCAGCGAGAGCGCGAGGACCTTGCCTTGCCGGAACACCTTGCCGAGTTCGCCGTACCTCACCTTCGCCAGCGGCGGGTACATCATGACGATGAGCCCGACGGCGATGGGGATGGAGGTCGTGCCTACCGATAGCCTGTCGAGGAGTGCCGCCACGCCTGGGAAGACATACCCCAGCCCGACTCCGGTCGCCATGGCTCCCAGGATCCAGACCGTGAGGAGCCGGTCGAGAAGCGACAGGCGGGCGGGACGCCGCGTAGCCAAACGCATCACTCCCCTTGCTTCGACTGAAGTTGGTTGTCGGATGCCTCCGGTCCGCAGCTCCGAGCGGGTCCGCGGCAAACCGCGGGAAGGCGACGAAGGAGGTCGCGCATTTCCGGAATGTCTTCCAGTTCGGCCTCAAGGAAGTCCGAGAGCCCTTCCCGGAGACGCGTGAGCCCCTCCTTGTCGGCGGAGTAGTAGGACCACTGGCCCGAACGGCGTTCCTTGACGAGGCCGGCGCGCTTGAGTTTGCCGAGGTGTACGGAAACGGTGGGCTGGGACAACCCCACAGCGGGGACGATGTTGCAGACGCAGAGTTCCTGCCTTTCGACGAGCTTGAATATCTTCAGCCTCGTCGCGTCCGCCAGGGCCTTGAGCTGTTCGAGAAGTTCGTTCATCCCGCCACCACCCGGCCGCAACATAGACGTATGCCTATATGATTATGCGCACCGGCTGGTGGGGCTGTCAATACGGGTCCGGGAAACTCCTAGGTGGTTTCCTTGTACTCTCGCCAGAGGGCTTCTCGGTAGGCGTCGGCCGCTCCCGGGGGAACGTAGTTGGCGAGCCTGGTAAGGCGAAGGAGTTCCCGCTTGACATCTTCCTCGCTCTCGAATCCCCGCCCCCTGACGACCCGGATGATCTGGTCGAGCTTGTTGATACCCACGGATTGCCCGCCGACGTCGACGACGCGCACGGTTCCGGGGCCGCCGCAGCATCCGCAGTCGCCGCTGTTCTTCCCCGGGACGACAATGGTCCCGGAGCTTATGTCGGTCACCCTGCCTCTGACCAAGGCCTTCCTTCCCCCAATCCGTCCTCGAGACCGGTCCGACGCGCCGGGCCACGACTCCCATAGACGGGTGCGGCTTGGCTTCGGACCCCAATCCCGGTTATCCTTCTACCAGGACTATGGCCCGGAAGCCGGGCTGGTGCGGCTCTCAGGCCCTATGGAGGTGCGGGAGCGGGCGGAGATCAAGGTCTATGGCCCCGGCTGCGCGCGCTGCGAGATGCTCGAGCGGATGACCTTCAATGTTCCGGCGCGCCTCGACGTGACCGCCGATGTCGAGAAGGTGACCGACCTCGGCAAGATGGCCGAAGATGGAGTCATGATGACTCCGGCGCCGGACGTAAACGGCCAGCTCAAGTGCGGCGGGCGCCTTCCCACCGAGGCCGAACTCGCCGGATGGATCAAGGCCGCGGACCAGGGGTAAGGACCCGACCGGGCTGGAGTGCCCGCTCTTGCGGTAGCTCCCTGCGTTGCTGGTTCGTGGCCTGCTGTGCTATAATCCCGCCAAACCCTTGCCCGGCCAGGGTCCTCACGGCCCGGAGTCAAGCCGGCGTTTGGACCTGAGACGGCCAGGCAAGACTGGTCTCAAAGGCCATGACGGGGAGAGTAGGCGGCTAAGGTGCCGGCCGGAGCGAGCCCTGAGGGTGGGAGAGGGCCCGACACGGTCGCCGAAGATCACCCCGGAGCCTTGACCCGAAGGGGCGGCCAAGCAGATTCCCGGCCGGTGTTCCGGGCCCGAGGCGGACCGCCCTGGTAGGCGTCAACGCAGGCCCCGGCGTTAGCGGGGCAGGCGTCGGAAGGAACCCGCGACGGGTCCTTTCCCGCGCCGCGAAGCGGGCCCGCCCTCCAGCGACGGGGAGTCCCCAGTCCGTACGGGCCGGGGAGCGGGCCAACCAGGGTGGTACCACGAGGGACCCTCGTCCTTGGGACGGGGGCCTTTCCTTTTGAAGGGGAGGACCCGACGATGTTCCGGGAAGTCAGCTCCAAGGTGAGCTACCCCAAGATGGAAGAGGGCGTCATCGAGTTCTGGCGCCGGACCGACGCGTTTCGCAAGGTGCAGGAACTCAGGCGCGACGGGCCCGCCTACACGTTCTACGAGGGACCCCCGACGGCGAACGGGCTTCCGCACATCGGGCACGTCCTGCCCAGAAGTCTCAAGGACCTCTTCCCCCGCTACAAGACAATGCTAGGCTACTACGTCCCGCGGAAGGCGGGCTGGGACACGCACGGCCTGCCTGTCGAACTGGAGGTGGAGAAGAAGCTCGGTATCACCTCCAAGCCGGAGATCGAGCGTTACGGGGTGGCGGAGTTCATAGCCGAGTGCAAAGAGTCGGTGTGGAAGTACGAGAAGGAGTGGGAGAGGCTCACCGAGCGCATCGGCTTCTGGCTCGACCTCGACGACGCCTACGTCACCTACCGCACCGAGTACATCGAGTCGATCTGGTGGGCCCTTAGGCGCATCTGGGACAAGGGCTGGCTCTATCAGGGCTACCGCGTGGTCCCCTATTGCCCGAGGTGCGGGACGTCCTTGTCCAGCCACGAGGTGGCCCAGGGCTACGAGGAAATCGAGGACCCGTCGGTCTTCGTCCGGTTCCCCCTGGCGGGCGGGCTGACCGGACCGGGCTGGACCGGGCGGAACGGGCCGGAGGAGCCCTCGGGGGACGCTATGGCGAGGACCGGCACGGGGCGCCCGTTCCCGGTCTCCCTCCTGGTCTGGACGACGACGCCGTGGACTCTGCCTTCCAACACCGCCGTGGCCGCGCACCCGGATATCGACTACGTCGCGGCCGTCCCGGAGGGCGATGAGGAGGTTCTCGTGGTCGCCGCCGCCCTGGCGCCGGCGGTATTCGCGCAGGGCTACAAGGCCCTGGCCACCATCAAGGGCCGCGACCTCGCCGGGCGCAGCTATGAGCCCCCGTTCCCGTTCTTCGAGAACCACCGTGGGGAGAAGAATGTGTTCACCGTCCTACCCGGGGACTTCGTGACCCTGGAGGACGGGACCGGGCTGGTCCATCTCGCCCCGGCCTTCGGTGAGGACGACATGAACGCCGCCCGGGAGCACGGGCTCCCGGTGTGGCGGCCGGTCGACGGCGCGGGGTGCTTCACCGGCCAGGTCGAGCCGTGGGAGGGGAGGTTCGTCAAGGACGCCGACCCGGCCATAACGGAGGCCCTGCGCTCGAGCGGGAAGCTCTACCGCTCCGACCTCTACAGGCACAACTACCCGTTCTGCTGGCGGTGCCACTCCCCGCTTCTCTACTACGCGGACACCGGCTGGTTCATCAAGATGACCGCGGTGAAGGACGAGATCATCCGGCTCAACCGGGATGAGGTGAACTGGTACCCGGAGCACGTCAAGGACGGCCGCTTCGGGGACTGGCTCGAGAACCTGGTTGACTGGAACCTCAGTCGCAGCCGCTATTGGGGGACCCCCTTGCCGATCTGGGAATGCCGCGGGGGCGGACGGGCAGGGGACACGCCGGCGAACGCGTCCCGCGACTCGGCCGGGGACACAACCGGAGGCGGCTGCGGGCATCGCGTCTGTGTGGGGTCGATCGAGGAGCTGAAGCGGCTGGCGCGGCCCGAGACGATTCCCGAACCCTTCGACCCGCACAAACCCTACATCGACCGCGTGATTCTCACATGCCCCGAGTGCGGCGGCGAGATGCGGCGTGTGCCCGAGCTCATCGACGTCTGGTTCGACTCGGGGTCGATGCCCTTCGCCCAATGGCACTACCCGTTCGAGCACAAGGAGGAGTTCGAGCGTCACTTCCCGGCCGACTTCATCTGCGAGGCCGTCGACCAGACGCGTGGCTGGTTCTACAGCCTGTTCGCCATAGCCACCGTTGTCTTCGGGATGCCCTGCTTCAGAAACTGTGTCGTCACGGAGTTCGGCGTGGACGAGCAGGGCCGTAAGATGTCCAAGCACCTCGGTAACGTGATGGCTCCCTGGGAGGTGCTTGACAACCAGGGGGCCGACGCTCTCCGCTGGTTCATCTACGGCGTGAGCCACCCCTGGTTCGAGAAGCGTTTCTCGCACAAGGCCATCGCCGAGTTCCGGAGCCGGATGCAGGACACCCTCTGGAACGTATACTCCTTCTTCGTGCTCTACGCCAACCTCGACCGGTTCGAACCCGACGCGGCCGCCGTACTGAACTCGGCCCCGGCCGTGAAGGCCCGGCTGGCCGGCCGCGAAGTGCCCGTTCCGTCGCACGCTGACCGAAGCGCTCTCGACCGTTGGATACTGGCCCGCCTGAACCAGCTGGTTACCGAGGTGCGGGAGCGCCTAGATCGCTACGACGTCCTCCCGGCCACCCGAGCCGTCGAGGCTTTCGTGGACGACCTCTCCAACTGGTACGTCCGGCGGGGCCGGCGGCGCTACTGGCGCTCGGGAGCCGACCAGGACAAGGTCGCGGCTTACCAGACTCTCTACGAGGTGCTCGTGACGCTCTCGCGACTCCTGGCGCCTTTCACGCCCTTCCTGGCTGAGGAGGTCTACCAGAACCTCGTGCGGCGGGACGCGGCCTACTCGGAAGGGCCGGCGGGCCAACAGCCGGGCGGCGATCCGGCGACGGCCCTCCCGGAAAGCGTCCACCACTGCCTCTACCCAGAGGCCCACACCGCCCTCATCGACGAGGAACTGGCGGCCCGGATGGCCGTGGTCCGCGACTACGTCGCCCTGGCCCGGGCGGCCCGGAACCGGGCCGGCATCCGGACCAGGCAGCCTCTTCGAAGGGCGGTCCTTGTCGGTCCCGCTGCCGACGCGGCGGGCCTGGGCGACCTTCTCGACCTCCTGTCCGACGAAGTCAACGTGAAGGAGGTCGCGGCGGCGGAGGACCTCGATCTCTTCGCCGTGCGCACCATCAAGCCCCGGTTCGACGTCCTCGGCCCGCGTCTGGGGCCGCTCGCCCCCAAGGTGGCCAAGGCCCTGCAGCGGCTGGGCCCCGAGCAGGTCGCCGACGCGGCGCGCCGGCTGGCCGCCGGGAGGAGCATCGAGGTCAGGGTGGAGGAACAGGAAACCCCGGTCTCGCTCGAGCAGGGTGATGTGGAAATCCGGACGGACAGCCGCGAGGGCTGGTCGGTCGAGGGTGAGGACGGTCGCTATGTGGCTCTGGAGACCGACATATCCACCGACCTTCTGATGGAGGGCCTCGCGCGCGAGATGGTCAACCGCATCCAGCGCCTCAGGAAGGAAGCGGGCTTCGACGTCGAGGACCACATCGAGACCGTCTACTCCGCCGCCGGCGACGTGGCCCAGGCCCTAGTGTCCAATCGCGGCTACGTGGCATCGGAGACCCTGTCGTCGTCCTTCAGGGAGGGCCCCGTGCCTGAAGGCGGGGAGGTCGAAGAAGGCGGCTGGCACGTACAGGCCATGGACCTCGAGGGCGAGACGGTGACCGTGGCCGTGCGGAAAGTGCGGTAGCCGGCAGGGAGCGCGGAGCGACACCACAGGCCTCGGTCAACGGGAGGCAGGAGACTCGCGGGCCCCGGGGAAACCTCTACGCCCATGTACCAGCTGCCCGTGTACCAGCTAGAGATAGCACCTGGCGTGACGTGGGTCGAGGGAGAGCGGAGGGGCAGGTTTCCGTTCGGCGACTGCCTCGTCCTGGAGGGCCGCCGGGGTCACCCCGGGGCCTTGAGGGTCGTCGTCGATACGGGCACGGGCAAGGGCGTCATCGAGGCCGTGGCCGGGGCCGGACCGGTCGACGTCGTGATCAACACCCACTACCACATCGACCACGTGTCGGGCAACGGCCTTGTCAGGGCGAGGCGTCCCGAGGCCTGTTTCTGGTGTCCGCAGGGGGAAGGGGAGGCCTTCTCCTCCTGGGAGGGGTTCCTCAAGTTCACGGGGTTCAACCACCCGTCTCTCGACGACGCCCGCCCTTTCCGGGAGGAGATCGGCTGGACTCCGACCCCGGTCTCGCGGGAACTCGCGGACGGGGAGGTCCTCGACCTTGGGGGCCTCGAGGCCACGGTGCTGCGGCTGCCGGGCCACACGCCGGGCCACAGCGGGCTATGGTTCCAGGCCGAGCGAATCGTCTTCTGCGCGGACATCGACCTATCGAGTTTCGGCCCCTGGTACGGGGATGTCCACGCGAGCGTGGACGACTATCTTGGGTCACTCGACAGGCTCGATTCCGTCATCGCCGAGGCCGTGGGGCCCGGCCATCCGGTCACTATCCTCACGTCTCACCGTCGCCCGCTTGACTACGAGTCGTACATCGAGCGACGGGCCCGCTTCCGGGCTCACTTCGCCGAGCGCGACGAGCGCATCCTCCGCATCCTCAAGGCCGAAGGGCCCTTGACCTTGCTCGGGCTCGCCCGCCGGTGGCCCATCTACGGCGTTCCGAAGGCGCGGCCGCTGCCCGGCTTGTGGAAGTCGGAATACTTGATGGTCAGGAACCACCTGGCGCATCTGTCGCGAATCGGGAAGGTCGAGGCGGTCGAACCCGCTTGCGAGGAGGGCCCTCCGGCATCGGAACTATCGGACCTGACGGGAGGCGGCCAGCTTTGGCGAGCCCTGTGAATCCTTCGCCCGGAGAGATGCTCAAACCCGTCGCGTTGAGAAGCGGGGACCTGGTCGCCGTCGTCGCTCCCGCGGGGCCCGTGCGTGAGCGGGCCTTGACCGGAGGTATCCGGGTCCTGGAGAACCAGGGCCTCCGGGTGAGGGTGGGGAGGCACGTGGGCGAGCGCCGGGGCTACCTGGCGGGGCCCGACGAGGCCCGGGCCGAGGACCTCAACGAGGCCCTCACCGACCCCGACGTGCGGGCCGTGTTCTGCGCCCGCGGAGGCTACGGTTGCGGTCGCGTCCTGGGACTGGTGGACTTCGCGGCCCCCCGCGCCGACCCCAAGGTCTTCGTCGGGTACAGCGACGTCACGGCCCTTCATCTCGCGTTCGCTCGTGAGGCCGGGCTGGTCACCTTCCACGGTCCCGGCGTGGAGAGCCTGGGCGAGAAGCTGACCCGCTTCACCCTCGACTGCCTCATGAAGGCCGTGACCCTGACCGAACCCCTCGACGTCCTGCCCGTCCCGGACGACTACCCCGTGCCCCGGGTCGTCTCGGCGGGCCGGGCGTCGGGCCCCCTCGCCGGGGGTAACCTGAGCCTCGTGGCCAGTCTCCTCGGGACCCCGTACGCCCTCGAGGCCCGTGGCCGCGTCCTCCTTCTGGAGGACGTGGGCGAGCAGCCCTACCGGGTCGACCGGATGCTTACGCAACTGGCTCTTTCGGGGAAGCTCTCACAGGCGGCCGGCATCGTGCTGGGAGAGATGGTCGACTGCGAGGCGCCGAAGCCGGAAGACGCGCCGGGTCTCGACCCCGGCGAGCCTCCCGCGTCTCTCTCCCTGGACGACGTGGTCGCGGATCACCTCTCCGGCCTCGGGATTCCCGTCCTGAGCGGTCTCCCTTGCGGTCACGGTCGCGACAAATGGACCGTGCCCCTGGGCCTGGCCACGACCGTCGACGGCTACAGGGCGAGGGTCATCCTCGAGGAAGCGGCCTGCGGAGAGCGATGAGATGACAACCAGGCGACTCCAGGACGCGGGCGGGACCCCCACGACCCGGCCCCTGTAGTGACCTGCTACAGTTTACTCTCTATATGCTCGACGTGATTCGATTCCGCGCTCACGCCCAGCTCGTTCCAGGCCACGACGTAGTACTCGAAGTGGTAGGTCCCGTGCGGGCCGTAGCGGCCGTCCACGAACTCGGTATCCTCATAGGGGTTGGCGCTGCCGGGCAGGCTCGTCAAGGCCACCCAGCCGGCGCCCGGGTCGAGAAGGTCCAGGGAGTAGAGGGTGTAGCCCAAGGCCATCGGCGCCGGGTCCCAGAGGAGCTTGACCTTGTTCCCTCGGCCGATGAGCCGCTCGACCCTCAGATTCAGGGGGGCGGGCGGCACGGTGCGCGGCAAGGTTTGAAACCACTGCTCCGCCGACGTGCCGGCATCCCCAGTGGTGTCTTCCGAGACGACAATGAAGTAGTAGGTGGTCCCGGCGTCTAGGCCGGAGATGGTCATCGAGTGGCTGGTCACCAACGTCGGGTCCACCGGCGTGGAGTACGGGTAGCTCCCCGGGCTTGTCCCCCAGCGCACCTCGCTCGTGGCCGGCTCGTCGGTGTTCCAGGTGATGACGCAGTCGAACCGCCCGGGTGTGGCAACGATATTGCTGATAGCCGGAGGCAGCGGCGGCTGGTTGCCGAGAGCGACGACCACGTTCGACGGGTCCGACTCGTCGGGCGTAGCCGGGTTGACCGCGGTCACGTAGTACTCGAACTCGTAAGGCGGGTCCGGCAGCCGCACCGAGTAGGTGGTCCCCGTCAGGGGAGGCACCGTGACGCACGTGAACGTGGAGCCCGGGACGGACGCGTCACGCTCGTAGACATTGTAGCCCGTGGCCCCGGTCGAACTCGTCCACGAAAGGTCGAAGTAGTACGTTCCGGCGTGCCGGCGGCTCGTGGCCGACAGGGACGGTGCCGCCAGCCTGGTGGTGAAAGTGTGGTCCTCGGAGTAGGTCACGTTGCCCGCGGGGTCGGCGGAGACCACCCGGTAGTGATAGGTCGTGCCTGAACCCAGCCCGGACAGGACGACAGTGTGACCGGTGACGAGGCTCGGGTCGAGCCCCGACGACGACCCGTAGCTCGAGTCGAGCCCGTACTCAACCTGGCTCGTCGCGGGCTCGTCCGTCGTCCAGGTCACATCGGCGGTGGTCGGTGTAAGGCTGCCGGCCGCCACCTCCGAGACCGAGGGTGGCACGGTGTCCAGGATGATGGTGTCCCACACCGCCTCGGACACGTTGCCGGCGCGGTCCCGGAACCTGACCCACACGGTCTTCTCGCCGTCGCCCTCGGGAAGGGTCCAAGAAACCGAGGGGCCGTAGTCCTGCCACTCCGACCACGTCGCGCCGTCGTCGGACAGCGAGACCGCGTCGACGATTCCCGAATCGTCCGCAGCCGAGAGGTCCAGGCTCACGAGGGTGCTGTTCGCGTAGACGGACCCGCCGTTTACCGACACCGTGCCCGACGGCGCGGTATCGTCGGTGAAGGCCGCCTCGTAGAAGACCTGAATCGTGTAGACACCCGGCATCAGGGTCCACTCCACGCTCATCCGCATGTCTCGGGTCACGTGGCGGTCGACGCACGGAGCCTCGGAAGACGAGAGGACAGTGGCCGCCGGCAGCAAAGCCGTCCACAGGCCGCTTCCCGCCGGGCTCTCCTCGAGCAGACACCCGCTGGGCGCGGCGCCGGCCCACGCGGAGAGCCTCCACTCCAGATCGCTCGACACCCCGAGGACGAGAGCGGAGGCTACGGTCACCGGGGCGTCCGGGCTCACGACGCCGAAGTCGATGGTCCCCTCGCCCGGGGTTCCATCCCAGTTGTAGGTCTCGAGCACGGAGAGACTGACGGCGCCGAGGGCGGCCCTGGCAACCCCACCGGGCGACGATGACGAGATCAGGACCAAGCCGAGGGTTATCAGGCCGAACCCGAGGAACCGGTCACGATCGCCCCGCCGTCTCCTCATTCGCGCCAAGCCGCCCAATCGAGGCATCTCGAACGTCCTAGCCTTTCGCCGCCGCCGGGCTCTCGCGACCACTCCGACGACCTCGCCGCGCCATGAGATACCCGAGTCCGAAGGCCATGGCGACCAGGCCGAGGGTGGCTCTCACCGGAAGTCTCCGGAACGTGCGCTCGACCTCGATGGGCTCGGAACCACCGTAGGCTACTTTGATTCGAAGTCCGAAGGAACCGTAGGCCGGAGCGTCCGGCCATGCCACTTCGGTGATCTTCGACTGCCCGGGCACGATCATGTCGCCCTCGCAGGTCACCGTCCGCCTGAGACTCCCGCCTTCCCAGAACTCGACGGTGAACCGGGGCTGGATGTAGGCTTGCCCGGTGTTCTCCAGAGGGAGGAAGACCTTGAGAGGACGAGACTCGTTGAACCACGACACGTTGCGAGTCCGGATGACGAGACATCGCCAGTAGTGCCGGAGCGTCTCGGAGAAGCCGGTCCCTCCTTCGGCCGGGCGGGCCGGCTTGGGGACGTACCCGTAGGGTACGAGTCTTGCCGATCTCTCCAGGCCATCGCCGATGGCCACGTAGACGATAGCCCCCAGGCTTCCACCCAGCGTGACCACCGTTTCCCCCGGCGCGGGCGTGGCTCGGGCGGCCTCGACGAAGTAGCCGGCATAGTACTGCCCGTCGGGCGTGCCCTCGGGCACCTTGAGCGAGATAGTCACCGCCCGGCGCTCACCGGGCTGGATGGTGAACTCCCTCGGGTCGGCCTCGAGCCAGTTCCCCGCCGACCAGAAGGCGTCGCCGGGCTCGGTGAATTCGAAGTCGTTGTGGTTGCAGATGACGTCCATGAATCTGAGGCTGGCCTGAAGGGTGATGTTACCGCCGTTCCTGAAGGTTGCCGTGAACGTGAAGGTTTCACCGGGAGCCAGGTCGCACGCCGTCTTGACCGGCGACAGGCTGATGCTCAGGACCTCGCCCCTAGCCGGGGCCTGCGTCGAGTCGGCCGCCCCGGCGACCGGGGGGCTGAGGGCGAGAAGGCACAAGACCGCGAGAGCGGCCGCGATAGGCCGTGTATGGCGGCGCTTCCGGCACTCCGGATTAGGCCCCAACCGCATCGTCCCCTTTACGACTGACACCCGGTGGGGCCCGGGCGACTGGTCACGCGCCTCGTCCGGTCCCCGAACCGGGTGTCCCGACTCGCAACTACTAACTACTGACTACTACTGACTCCTGGCCGCTCTCTCACGCTGGTCCACCGCACCGACCTGACATCCGACTCCCTAGGGGTTCGGTGTGAGCGTGTAGGTGATGGTCGTGGTGAACGGGTCGGCGCTGGACGGGTCGGTCCAGAGAACTCCGAGGACGAAATCATAGGTTACGGTCACGCTGCCTGCCGCGTGATTGTCCTCGATCTTCTTGCCGGCGAAGGGGGTCGTGCCGCCGTCGTCGCTCAGACGACCGATAGGGATGGTCTTACCCGCGCCGTCGGAGAAGTCCGCCGCGCTACAGTCAAGATCCCACGTGCGACCGTTGACCCTGACCGTGACGTCGACCTCATTGGCCCCCGAGGCTGTCGGAGTGCCGGGCGTGATGGCCCCGAAGTCGATGGATGCGGGCGCCACCGTCAGTTCCTCGATGTCGGGGTTAGTGAAGCTGACCCCGAGGGTGCCCACGGCGGCGGAGGCCATGCCGGAAAGGCCATAGGCCACCATGCCGAGGCCCCAGGCGACAAGGAGAAATCCTAGTCCCTTGCGCACTAGAGTTCCCTCCTTTCTCAGCATGGTGTCCGCATTCGTCGAATTGTGTGGAACCCTGTCCCAGGCTATCCGAAGTATAGTACCTATCCAGATGGCACCTGTCAAGCCAGATCTCGCCACTCCTGGATTCCCCGTGCGGCCCTGCGCCCGGCCTCCGCAGTCGCCGCACCGGCGTTCCGGCCCGCACCGCCCTCGAGCCCAGGGGTGCCCGGGCTCCGGCTGTACCCGGAAAGGTTCACGTTCGCGGGGGAGAGAATGGTATCGACTATGACCGACGGCACACGCGAACGCCCCGCGCCCGGAAAGGGAGAACCCCTGACGTTGGAGGTCGACGACCTCAACGCCCAGGGGGAAGGAGTCGGTCGCGTTAACGGGCTCGTGGTGTTCGTGCCCGGAGCCCTTCCCGGCGATGTGGTGAGGGTCCGCCTGGGGAGCCGGAGAGCGCCCCGCGCGGGCGGGCGCGGCCCAGCGGGAACGCATCCCCGAAGCCACGCGGTCGCGGAGCTTCTCTCGGTGGAGAGGCCGAGCCGCGACCGGGTCAAGGCGCCGTGCGCCGTCGCGGAGGACTGCGGCGGATGCCAGCTTCTGGCCCTCGACTACCGGGCGCAGCTCCGGTGGAAGACCCGGGTCGTCTCGGAGGCCTTGCGGCGCGTCGGGCACCTCGGGGGCGTTCCGGTCAGACCGTGCCTCGGTGCTCGCAACCCGTTGGGCTACAGGAACAAGGCTCAGTTCCCCGTGATCGCCGGCTACGGCCCGGCCCACCTCCGGGCGGGTCTCTTCCGGCGGGGCACTCACGACGTGGTGCCCGTCGAAAGCTGCGCCCTCCAGCGACCCGTGAACAACGCCGTGCTCGAAGCCGCCGTCCGCCTGGCTTCCAATCTCGGGGTCAGGCCCTACGACGAGGACACCCGCGAGGGCCTGCTTCGGCACATCCTCGCCCGAGTCTCAAGCGATGGCCGGGAGGCCATGGCCGTGTTCGTGACGGCCCAGGCGGCCTTCCCCGCGGGGCGGCGCCTGGCGGCACGGCTTATGGAAGCAGTCCCCGCCGTCAAGACGGTGGTGCAGAACGTCAACACCAGACGGACGAACGTCATCCTGGGGTCCAGGAACATCGTCCTGGCCGGGCCCGGCCACATAACGGACCACGTGGGCGGGCTTAGGTTCCGGGTGTCGGTGTCATCCTTCTTCCAGGTGAATCCCGAGCAGGCCGAAGCCCTTTACGCGGTGGTGGCCGAGATGGTGGGCGGGGCCCGCCGGGTCGCTGACGTGTACTCGGGTGTGGGTACCATCACTCTCTACCTGGCAACCCGGGTGAGCGGAATCGACGAGGTCGTGGGAATCGAGTCGAACCCGGACGCCGTCCACGATGCGGTGGCGAACGCGCGTGACAACCACGTCGACAACGTGTCGTTCATCCACGGCGATGCGGCTCGGGTCCTCCGCGACCTCGCGACCGCCGGAGCGGGTTTCGACGCCGTGGTGCTTGACCCGCCACGCAAGGGCTGCGAGGAGGAAGTCCTCCGGGCCTTGGCCAAGCTCAGACCGGCGCGGGTCATCTACGTTTCATGTAATCCGGCCACCCTGGCTCGTGACCTCGCTTGGCTCGCGGGGGCGGGATTCCGCGTCGGAGAAGTGCGGCCGGTGGACATGTTCCCCGAGACCACGCATGTCGAGGCCGTGGCGATGGTCGAACGGGCGTAGGCGGGAGTGGGGCGCGGGAATCCCACCTGGCGGCACGCATGACGGCTCGCTCAGGTCAAGTAGTATACGGTCGGTATCCCGCCCCGGCGGTCTGATCCTGACGCGATGGTGGGCGGACGGGGGGTGAGGCCCGTGGAAGCGCCGCGTGACAGCTTACGGGAGCTGATCCTCTGCCTGGCTGGAGCCGTTCCGCCCGAGCGGGTGGAACAGCACGTCCCGATGTCTTCGCACACTTCCTTCAGAATCGGGGGCCCGGCGGACCTTCTCGTCACGGCCCACGACGTCGACGAGCTTCTGGCGGTCCTGGGGTGTTGCCGGCGAGAGAACGTCCCCCTCCTGGTCCTGGGCCGGGGAACCAACCTTCTGGTCCGCGACGGCGGGATCCGTGGGGCGGTCCTCCGGCTGGCGGGTGGTTTCACGGAGTTGTCGTTTGACGGGGAGACGGTCCGGGCGGGAGCCGCGGTCAGCGTGTCGTCACTGGCGCGGGAAGCCGGACGTCGCGGTCTCACGGGTCTCGAGTTCGCCATCGGCATACCCGGGACTGTCGGAGGGGCAATCGTGATGAATGCCGGCGCCTACGGGAGCGAAATGAGAAACGTCGTGGAGTGGGTCGAGGCCGTCGTGCCGGGCACGCCGCTCGACGCCATGCCTACCGGCGACCGGCCGGCACGCGACCATCCACCTGATTGCGCCGCCCGCGACGGGGGTGGGCAGGACAGAGTGATCCGAGCGCCGTCAGACCGATTGGACTTCGGGTACAGGACCAGCCGCCCCGGCCGGGAAGGCTGGATAGTCACCGCGGCCGGGCTCAGGCTCGCCACGGGTGACCCGGCCCGGATAGCGGCCCTGGAAAAGGACTACACGGCGCGGCGGCGGGCGAGGCAGCCGCTCGACTTTCCCAGCGCCGGCAGCGTGTTCAAGCGTCCCGAAGGTCACTACGCGGGCCCACTGATACAGGATGCGGGCTGCAAGGGCCTGCGGGTCGGCGGCGCGGAGGTATCGACCCTTCACGCGAACTTCATCGTGAACCGCGGAGGCGCTACCGCGGCCGACGTCCTCGCTCTCATCGAAGAAGTCCGCAGGCGGGTGCGCGACCGATGCGGGATGTGGCTCGAGACGGAGATCCGGGTGGTCGGCGAGGGCCCGGAGCCTGAGGCCGCATCGGCGTTGCGCGTGGAGCCGGGCGCCCGTCGCCAGGAGTCGCTCTGAACCGATTGGCTTCGCCATTTATCCCCCAACATAGACACGAACCCCCCGCTTGCCTTATAATCCCAGTATGTTTTCGTCGAAAGGAGGGTCGACAACAGGACCACGGTGAGCCATCCGCAAAGACACTCGACCGACAAAGTCAAGCTACTAAACAAGATCGAGGCCTTGCGGGAGCAGATCAGGGACGCACACGAGCGGCGGGCGGCGCCTCTAACGGGTGAAGTGATCCTGCGTCTTTCCAGAAAGCTTGACCGGTTTCTGAACGCCTACATGAAGTCCGAAGCGCAAGAACTCGACGCGGATCACCGGCACCGCCGGGCCGGAGACTCGGCCTAATACCGAACCGCTCGATACACAAGAAAAGACGGAGAGCCGTGAGCGATCGACCCGCTCCCGGCTCTCTCGCGTTTCTAAGGGCATACCTTCGTGGCTTGCTCGGTGCTCGTCTGTTGACGAGTCTCTAGTCTGCTGAGGAGCACTGATGAGCGCTCTTGCTTGGCCTTGAGCCACCAACGGGGACCTCGATAGCTTGACACAACTTACACATAGCGAGATAGAGCGACACTGTCCTTGGTTGACACTGTTTTTCGCCCGAGACTATAATTCACTCGTGCGCTGACTACCCGCCTGGGTGAACTACTAGTTTCGTTCGCGTCTTGTGGTGCTATTCACGGGGAGGCGCCGGACTTGGGTAACTACTTCGACGTGTTCCTTTTTCTTGCGACTGCGGTCATCTTCGTGTTCCTCGGGTTGTGGGCCGCCAAACTTGTGCGGCCCGCACTGCCGAACACGGGGAAGCAGTCGATATTCGAGTGCGGGGAACGGCCGTTCGGTGACTCGCGGCTGAAATTCCGTATCCGGTACTACATCTTCGCGCTGGTTTTCGTGATCTTCGATGTTGAGGCGATTTTCCTCTACCCCTGGGCCGTGGTCTTTCGGGACATCGGGCTGGCGGGCCTCATCGAGATGCTCGTCTTCATCGGCATTCTGGTCGTCGGTCTGATCTACGCGTGGAAGAAGAAGGTGCTGCAATGGGTGTGACTCGTCGGCGCGGGCGGGCGGACCGGCCCGAGTCGAAGATTCGCCTCGCCGGAATCCACATGGTTGAGGAACCCGCGGACCATTCCGTCCCTCGGAGGTCCCCTCTAAGGAAGGTACTGCCGGGCGTGTTCGTGGCTGAGTTCCAGAAGCTCATGAACTGGGGCCGGAGCAATTCCTTGTGGTACATGACGTTCGGGTTGGCTTGCTGCGCCATCGAGATGATGGCGACCGGCGCCGCGCGTTGGGACCTCGACCGGTTCGGTTCTTTCTTCCGAGCCTCTCCGAGGCAGTCCGACTTCATGTTCATCAGCGGCACGGTCACCGAGAAGATGGCCCCGAGGATCAAGCTCCTCTACGACCAGATGGCCGAGCCCAAGTGGATACTGGCCATGGGTGCGTGCGCCTGCACCGGAGGGCCGTACGCCGGCGCCTACAACGTCGTGCCTGGAATCGACAAGGTCATCCCGGTCGACGTCTATGTTCCAGGCTGCCCTCCACGGCCGGAGGCCTTACTTGACGGCCTTCTCCGCATGCAGGAGCTCGTCAAGCAGGAAGGGCTCCGTCCGGTGCCGCGAACGGCGGCTCAGAGAGCCAAGGACAACGCCTCGCGGCGTGAGGCCGAGCGGGCGGATGTCGAAACCGCGGGTCAGGGTGTCGGACGGATGGAGAATGACGCCGCTGTCCGGCCCAACAACGAACAACCGGGAACCGGGGAGGAGGGGGTGTCGACGTGACGGGTGGCGACCTGACCGAAAAGAGAACAGCCGCGGCCGAGGCGATCAGGTCCTACCTTGCCTCGAGCGTGCCGTCGGCCGATACGGCTGTTCGTCCCGACGGGGAACTCGAGGTGCGCGTGGCTCCTCGAGACCTCCTCCGGGCGGCTCAGGCCTTGGCCGAGGCCGAGCCTTACCCTCTGAGGTACCTGTCTTGCGTCTCCGGGGTGGATTGGGTCGAGCGCGGGCGTATAGAGGTCGTCTACAGCCTCTACTCGATGCCGGGCCCCGAGGCGAAGGTCTCGCTTCGCGTCGAGACCGACCGTGACGTGGCGCGGGCTTCCATTCCCAGCCTCGCCGGTATCTGGCCGACCGCGGACTTCCACGAGAGGGAGATCTACGACCTCCTGGGCGTCACTTTCGAAGGTCACCCGGACCTGCGCCGCATCCTGCTCGACGAGTCGTTCGTCGGGCACCCGCTGCGCAAAGACTTCGTCGACCAACGGCCCGCCGCGCGGCGCGTTACGAGGGGGGACTACCAGGCATGACCGACATCTCCGAGTTCCGCCCTCTTCCCGAGGACCTAGGCGAGCACGAGCTTATCGTGAACATGGGTCCCAGCCACCCGTCGACGCACGGCGTCCTCCGGGTCATTCTCAGGGTTGACGGGGAGACCATTGTCGACGCGAAACCGGACATCGGCTTCCTTCACCGGTGCTTCGAGAAGGTGGCCGAAGGATGGACCTGGCAGCAGGTCGTGCCGTTCACCGACCGGACTGATTACGTGTCCGCGATGACCAACGAACTCGCCTACGTGCTGGCCGTCGAGAAACTGGCGGGTATCGAGGCTCCGGAGCGCGCTCAGGTCATTAGGGTCATCATCGCCGAGTTGCAGAGGATAGCCAGCCACCTGGTGTGGTTCGGTTCGTTCGCCAACGACCTCGGGGCGACAACCCCCTTCCTCTACGCGATCCGGGAGAGGGAGCGCATTCTGGACCTCTTCGAGGCCGTGTCAGGCGCCAGGCTGACTTACAGCTACATGCGGATCGGTGGAGTGAGGAACGACCTGCCGCTCGGGTTCATCGAGAAGACCAGCGAGTTCTTGAAGCTCATGCCCGGCAGGCTCCGGGAGTACGAGAACCTGTTCATGAAGAACGCCATTTTCATGGCGAGGTCGAAAGGTGTCGGCAAGCTCACCGCCGACCAGGCCATCGCCTACGGCACCAGCGGTCCCGTGCTGCGGGCGTCGGGTGTCGATTTCGACATCCGCCGGGACGAGCCATACGCCGCCTACGGTAAGTTCAACGTGACCGTGCCCGTCGGCATCAACGGTGACGTCTATGACCGCGCCGTCTGCCGGTTCGGCGAGATGCGGGCCAGCCTCGATATCATCGAGCAAGCCCTGGGCGCTCTCCCGGACGGAGAGGTCATGGCCAAGGTGCCCCGGGTTCTCAAGCCGCCCGCGGGCGACGTCTACTTCCGTGTCGAATCGCCGCGGGGCGAGGTGGGCTGCTACGTCGTGAGTGACGGCGGCCCGAACCCG
>QZJP01000075.1 GCA_003599345.1 Bacillota bacterium
CGCCTCCGCGGCCTCAAAGCTGGTGGGCGCAGCAGGGCTCGAACCTGCGAACCTCCTCGGTGTAAGCGAGGCGCTCTCCCAGCTGAGCTATGCGCCCGCCACGTCCACGCACAGCAACGCAGTTCTTGTCGACTATGCTCGGCTCGTTTCAAGGTTCAACGGCCTGGCCGAGAGAACCAGGCCGAAATGCATTTCAAGTATAACCGCGGCCCAGCGAGACTGTCAAACAACGCGAACAACCCGCAAGACGCACTTTCGACCAGGTAATGCGGCCCTGTGGAGGCCCATACGATAAGGAACGGCGGCCCGCGGGGCCGGCATCGAGAGCCGGGATTCGCCAGGCCGGGCCCGGCCACCAGGCCTACCGCGGAACCGAACCGGAGGTCGGCGATGGTCCACCACCTGGTCCCAAGAGCGCTCTACGAACACCCCGTCGTGGAGTATATCCCCCTCGAGGTGGTCACGCTGGCTTCGGGTGCTATGCCGCCATCGGGCCGCGGCCCTTGGGACGGCTTTCCGCCGGCCCTGGTCGCGCTCCGGACCGCCGCGGACTGGCAAGCCGCCACCCAGGCCTACCCGTTCGCCCGCGACGTCGTCTATAGCCGTCTGAGAGGGGCGGAATCGACGCAGGCCCCCAACCGCTTGGCGTTCCTTGCCGTCGGCTTCAGGGTCGAGGCCGGCATCTACCGGGGCAGTAAGGCGAGCCTGGCGACGTCAGGCGCCGCCCAAGTCTACCAGATCTTCACCCTGCCCTCGAAGTACTTCTACAAGCCGAGAGTGACTTTCGTGGCTTACACCCCACTCGGAGCCGAGCTCGCCCAAGCCAGGGACGTGGAGGTCGGCGACCGGTCCTCGCGCGCCGGAGCGCCTGTGCCCGGGAACACCTAGAAGAGCCCCGGCTCCCGGACTCTGACATCCGGTCCGGAAGCCGGGGCCAGGCCGCCGCTCCACCGGCCGCCTGGGCCGTGGGCGACGCCGTTCTTCGGCCGCTCCTTTTCAGCCTTGAGGCGGCCCTTCCACTACGCGGACGTTGATCTGGACGAATTCCGTGACCTTCACGAAGATGCTGAGGACTATGCGCTGCTTGACGACCCTGAAGAGGTCGTGGCAGTTGTCGTAGTCAGGCAGCGGGCAATCCGGCGTCTCGTGAACGAGGGTCCAGCTCACGTGTTCGATGTTGGCGTGGACTTGTGCGGTCATCCCCGGCACGGCGTTCGGAACCTCGACGACGGCCGTGAACGGGATATCGACGGCCTGATGGTGCACGACGTCGTTCGGTCCGACGAAGAATATCTGCTTGTGGACAGTACCGTCGATCAGCACCTTGCCGTTGATGATCTCTGTCTCGAAGTCCGCGATGAACGCCAGGATGTCCTGGATCTTCTTCGCGGGCACATCGAGGCAGACCTCGTCTTCGACGAGCACCTGCTTGGTGTTCTCGCCGGCGACGCGCCCCACCTTGATGAGCGGACCATGCGGGTCGGTCTGAAGCATGGTCTGGGCGGTCTCCGTCACCTTGACGAAGATGGACAGCACAACCCTCTGGTTGACTTCGTTGCCGTCAATCCTGAAGTTGACTGTCGCGACGTTGATGTCGACGTCGACGTCCTCGCCCGGCTGAACCCCTTCTATCGGGACCGTCACGGTGAACGGCACGTCCTCGGTCTCGTGGTACTCCTGGTGGTCGAAGGCGCAGATGAAGAAGATCTGCTTGTGGAGCATGCCGTCGATGATGACCTGATCCTCCGCGGTCGTGGCGGTGAACTCGCTCACCACCGCGCGAATCGCCCTGATTTTCTCAGGTGGACAGGGCAGTTCGACTGTCGACTCCACGACTGAGCCGGTGGTCTCTTCGGCCACGACACGCTGCAACTTGAAGAGCGGACCGGTGGTGCCCAGTACGACTTCGAGCTGCTCGGACCGGGTCACCTTGACGAAGAAGACCAGCATGACCCGCTGGCGGAGTTCCGTCGTCGGCAGTGGGCCGACAAGGCGGAACTCGACGTCCTGGACCGTGGGGTGCACCTGGCAGTTCATCCCGGGTTCGGCCCCCGGTATGCTGGCCACGGCCGTGAAGAGCTCGTCTACGGACTGGTGGAAGACCTTGCTCCCTGGTCCCACATAGAAGATCTGCTTGTGGATCGTCCCGCGGATGACGGCGCCGTCCGTGACCACCTCGCACTCGATCTCGGTGATCTTCGCCTGGACGTCGGCAACCTTGACGGACGGCTGCTCCAGCCAGATAGTCCGGTCGACGGTCGCCTCAGCCACGTCTTCGCCGACGACGCGCTGAGCCTTGATAAGCATTTTGGCCACTACGTATTCCCCCCCTCCCTGGAGAGGCCCGATCCCTTCTCGTTGTGTCCGGGGCTTCTCCCGGTTCGTCCGGGGGGCTGCGCCGGGGGGATCGTGGACCATGATGCGGCTCTGCCTATCTAGCAGGGCCGTTGCATCCTATTCCAGCTAGAGTACGGGGGTGAACGGAGGGAGTCAGGAACTTGCCCGGGGGGTCAGTTGCGGAGTCTCCCGCGAAGGTCGCCGGAAGGCCTCCGCACGCACCGTCCGGAAGGTTAGAGAACGGACTGGCGCTTGGACTTGGGAAGTCACCTCCCGACGAACATCTGGGTGAACACGTAGGCGAAGCCGCCGCCCTCGGCCACGCCGATGCCGATGTGGGTGAACTCCGCACGAAGGATGTTGGCCCGGTGCCCGGGGCTCTGCATCAGCCCTTCGTGCGCGAGGGCCAGGCTCGACGCGGAGGCGAGGTTCTCACCCGCGTAGGTATAGGAGACGCCGGCAGCCCTCATCATTTCGAACGGGGACCCGTAGGTTGGCGACGTGTGGCTGAAGTAGTCGAGGGTCACCATGTCCGCGCTCTTGAGCCTGGCCAACTTCGCGAGGTCGGGGTCCAGCGCCAGCGGGTGCAGCCCGGCCTTGGCCCTCTCGGCGTTGACCAGGGCCAGCATCTGGCTCTCGAGGTCCGGGCGGTACACGACACCTCCGCTCGGCTCGGGGTCGGGAGCCGGAGGGGGCGGCGGTTCGGGAACCGGGTCCGGAGCCGGTGTGGAAGGCGGCGGTGGGGTCGGGTCTCGGGCCGGGTCGGAAGCCGGGCCCGAAGCCGGGTCCGGATCTGAGGGAGGCGTGACCGGCGACGGCGGGGTCGGCGTCGCGGGGGACGGGCCGGGAACGCTCCCCGATGGGGGGTTCGCCACGGGAACAATACGGCGCAGCCGCTCGATGACCGCGGCCGCCTCGGCCCGCGTCGAGACCCGGCGGGGACCGTAGGTCCCGTCCGGGAAGCCGTCCACCAGGCCCCTCTGGGTGGCGAGAAGAACAGACCCCCGCCCGACCCCGGATATCCCTGACCAGTCCGAGTACATGGCCTCTAGGCCCGCGGCCGCTTCAGAAGACGTGATGCGGTCGGCCTCACCGGCCCACCCGGCGGCCCTCACACTGAAAAGGGCCAGTTCCTCGCGGGTCGCCTGCCCGTCGGGGTCGAAGCGCCCGTCCTCTCGGCCGTTGGTGATTCCGAGACGGTAGGCGAGCGTCACGTATGGCCAGAACCACGCCTCCCGAGGCACGTCGGTGAACGCGGACCCGGCCTCGTGGCCCGTGCCGTCGCTCTGGAGGTCAGCCGCGTAGACCAGAGCCTGGGCCTGTGATTCCAGGCCACGCCCGCGCAGGAGGAGAGTGACCAGCTCCGCCCGCGTGATCGGCCTGTCCGGCTCGAACAGCCCGCCACCCGTGCCCACGAGGACGCCGGAGAGTTGAAGGGCCTCTATTGAGCCCGCGGCCCAGTGGCTGCCGGGGACGTCGGCGAACGCCTCGGCCCGAGCGGGATGCGCGGTCAGGCCCAATCCGGTGACGATGAGGACGGCCAGGATGGCGGCCTGGACTCGGCTCCGGCGGCTGGGGGACAAGGCGGGCCCTCCTTGAGTACTCGGGGTGAACGCACCTCGTGGCGCGCGAGAACAGGCAGGACTGGCAACTACCATGTTAGCAGGCTTATCGTCAACTAGACAAAGACGCCATGGCTGCGCTTCGGTGCCAGTGGCGGCTGCTGGTGGGGCTTATGTTAACGACCGTCCTCCCGGCCCATTTTTGGCAAGGAGAGGCCGTCTCAGGTGGTGGTGGTATGGTTTTCTTGCTCTTCAGCCCGCTCCCCCGCGATAACGCCTTCCGCCTGGCCCGCCAAGGCCCCGGGATAGGTCGCGGGGCGGGACCGGCGCGGCCTGGTCACGTCGGTCAGGTAACGGGCCCGCTCTCTCTGGTCGTCCGGTGCGAGCCAGCCGAAGAGCTGAGGCATGATGTGGGCCTGGTCACTCGAAAGCTGGTTCTGGTGGAGGACCTCCAGAGGCTCCTCCTCCACCTCGGCGGGGACGCTCAGGGCGAGCGGGCGGTCGTCTTCGCGGTCCGCTCGCGCTACGTGACGGTCGGGCCTTGAACTTCGGTCGGGCATCGCCATTCCCCCGGAGAAGTAGTCTTCCCTGGGGTGGGTAGAGGTAGGCAGGGGCGGTTTAGAGCAAGACCATCTCGCCCGCGGCCGACGTGAAGCAACTCCCGGAGACGCGGACCGTGAAGACCTCGCGGTCGAGCGGGTCCACTCCCACCAAGACCTCGATGAGGCTCGGCCGCTCGATTTCGGTGCCCTGCTCCAAGATGAAGCGGGCCAGACCGGTCTTCTCCGGGTGGATGACCTGCCACTTGGCGAGATAGGCCCCGAGGCCCGCGGCCGCGCCGGCAGTGGCGGGTTCCTCAACGAGATTGGCCCCGGGGACGAAGTAGCGCATGCGTACCTGGGCCTTGGGGTCTAGTGGCTGGGGAGCGAAGACGGCGAAACCCTCAAAGGCGAGTTGCTGGCGGATTCGAGCCAGCGCCGCGAAATCCGGCTTGAGCACGGGGAGCAGCATGAGATCGTCCACGCACACCATGAGATTGAGCGTCCCGGTGTCGACTATCTGCGGGTAGAGGCCCCGGCCGACGATGTCATCGGGCTGGACGCCTAGGGCGGCGGCGAGCGCCGAGACCACGGGTGAACCGGGCCTTCCGAAGACCCGGCCAAGGACCGGCGGCGGCGTCTGGTCCGAGGCCACTCTCAGAGGATGGCCCTGGCTTATCTCAAGCTCAACCGGGATGACCCCGGCCGGGGTTTCCGCGAAGACCGTCGTCAATGGTTCATATAAGTCGAACACGCCCTCCTCCGCCAGGGCGAACGCCGCCCCGAGAAACGCGTTGGTGGCGTGAGTCTTCTCGCGGCCGGGGACGAAGACACGGACCCTGTAGGACGCGTCAGGCGAGGTCGGCGGAAGGACGAACGCGGTTTCGGGGAGGTTCATCTCCCGGGCTACGGCCTGCATGTCGGCCGGATCGAGGGACCTGCCGTCCAGGAAGACGGCAACGGAACTGCCACAAAGAGGCCGGTCGGCGAAGACATCGACCTGTTTCCAGAGAAGTCGACGCGGCATTCTCGTTCCCCCAGCGTCCCAGACCCGGGCTGTGACGGCCCTTTCGCGGCTTCAAGTATAGCGCGAACGTTCAAATACGGCGAAAGCTGGAATCTACCTTCAAATTGACCAAATACATAGCTCAGCCAAAAGAAATGGTGCGCCTAGCAGGACTCGAACCTGCGCACCCGGCTCCGGAGGCCGGCGCTCTAATCCGCTGAGCTATAGGCGCACGCAAACGTATAATACCACGGTTAAAAGCGATGTTCAAAACCGAGGCAAATGTGCGGTTCGAGCGGCGGATCGTCTACCACGTCCAGGGCGGCGCGCGCCGCCGGCCAGTCTTCCTCTGACGCCGTCCATTGGGCGATTTCCAGCCGCACCGTCGGTGGAAGGCCTGGAATCTCCACACGGGACCCGAGGCGAGCCCAGAACCGCCAGTGCCGGTTGATTTCGCGCATACCCATCCGCGAGTAGAACTTCTGTGCGTCCGGGTCCATGCTCCAGAACTCCATGCGCCGGATGCCGGCCTCACGGAGACGAGTCTCCGCGGCCCTCACGAGACCTCGCCCGTGGCCCCGCCCTCGATACGGCTGAAGAAGCCCGAACTCCCAGACGAAGCCGCACGGCTCATGGGTCAAGAGGCCCAGCCGGCCGGGCTCGGTTTCAATTTCGACATCAAGAAAGCCGACGATAACATCATTCTCAAAGTCGACAGCCACGAGTTCGACGGCCTCAGTCGTGTAGCGGGGCTTCGACTGGTACGGGGGCAGGCCCCACGCGTGTGAGGTCACGGCCACCTGGCCCCAGCACCTGAGCCAGGCTGGCTCATCCCCGGGCCGGTAGAGCCTGATTTCGACCTCTGAACGCCCAATACCCGCCTCACCTCTCCGGCCTCGGCCCACGCCCGGCGCACCCCTGTCGCCCGCTACCGCCCGCCTATCGCACCCAACCTGTGACGTTGGTCTCCGGGTCCAGGCCCCGTTCGAAGGGCGTACCCACGAGAGAGGATATCCAGAACTCGACATAGTGCGCCACGGTCCCTTCCAGGAGGTGCCCCCCGGTGGCGCGGCCTTCCTGGTCGGAGAGGACCGCGTGGGCGTGGATGGCCGGGCTGCCGTCCCGGAGGGACACGTCACCGACGCAGGACGCGACCTCCCGATGCCCGTCTATCTCAGTTATCACGTAGCGCCCCGTCTCGGTGTCGAGAAACCCCAGCCTGGCCCTCTGGACGACTCCGATGAGGCCGAGAAACCCCGAGCCGATGGCGTGCTCCCGGACCAACCGGTCGAGGTAGGTGACCAGGTCGGCCCCTTTCGGGATTCTACCCATATAGCAGGGCCCCGGCGCGAACTCGCGGGGCGGAGGCCCGGCCCCGGCGGATCTATCTCCACCCAACCTCGCTCTCCCCCTCTTCGGCACTTCCGGTGGGCACGAGCCACGCCACGCGGTTCCTGCCCTCCGCTTTCGCCTGGTACACGGCTTGATCGACAGCCCTGAGCAAGGTCTCGCGACCGATGATCCCGTCGCCGGGGAAGGTCGCTCCGCCTATGCTCACGGTCACCCTCACTTCGTGGGGGCCGATGCGGAAAACGCTCTCGCCGATAGCCCGTCGGAGTCTTTCCGCCAGGATGGCGCCCCCGTGCCGGTCGGTCTCCGGGAGCACGAGAAGGAACTCCTCGCCCCCGTACCGGCCCACGGCGTCAGAACCGCGTACGCTGGTCCGGAGAAGCCGGGCCAGGGCGACCAGGACTTCGTTGCCCGCCGGGTGCCCATAGTCGTCGTTCACCCGTTTGAAGCAATCCACATCGACCAGAAGGCAAGAAACCTGGTGCCCGTAACGCTTGGCCCGGCCGATCTCGTCGTCGCACCGTTCGACCACGCAGGCCGTGTTCAGAAGCCCGGTCAAGCTGTCGGTCATGGACCTCCTGGCGAGGTCTTCGTTTCGTTGCTCGAGCTCCCGGACGAGCGAAGCTCTCATCAGGCACACCCTGATTCTGCTCCAGAGTTCGTCCGGGTCGAACGGCTTCAAGATGAAATCCACGAGCGGCAATCTGAAGGCCTCGTGCAGAACCGGCAGGTGCCTCGAGCTGGCCATGGCCAGGACGGGTAACCACCGGGACGGACTAGACGCCCTGAGGGAGGCGACGAAACGGTCGAACGACAGGGCGTCGGTCCGGTCGGCATCCACGACGACGAGGACGGTGTTCGAGGAGACGAGCGCGTCGGCGACCTCGCCCTCGGTGACGGCGACCGTGACCCGCTCCGCCTCGGCCGCGTGCCGGAGGGTGGCCTCGACCGCGGATGACAGCTCCGGCGGTCCCCGGAGGCCGTCCTCAAAGACGATGACGACTCTCGCGCTGTCGCCGACCGGCTCGCTCATGGCTACTGTTGTTCTGTCCGCCGGCATCCGTTCCTTCCAGATACGGCAGGGCCGGCCGAGAGGCCGACCCTGCCGCTCGCTCCTGTCCGTATCGCCGTCTTCATCGCCGTAGACCCGTCAGACAGACTCCACGGCCTTGACCTCCGGCACTCGGTCGCGGAGGAACCTCTCAATCCCGCTCTTCAGCGTCATCGTTGCCATCGGGCAACCCCCGCAGGCTCCGGTGAGCCGTACCTTGACCACGCCTTCCTCGGCGCTCACGAACTCGACGTCGCCCCCGTCGGCCTGAAGGCGGGGTCGGATCAGGTCCAGAGCTTCCTTGATCTTCTTGTCGTCCAAATCAACACCCCCGCATCCTGACTCGTTCGACTCCCCACGACATGACCCCGGCCCGGCCTTAGCTTTGCCCAGTCGGAACCGCGTCTTGCCTAAGCTACGCCGCGCGGCGTCCCGATACCTCCACCCACGGCCAATCCGGACGGGCGAATGACGCCCGCCGCCCGCTACCATCGACCGCCCAAAGCCCCTACCTGAGAGACCGGTAGATGAAGTTCGACAGAATCCACAGGAAGAAACCTGAGCCTGAGCGGGTCCAGTGCCCGGAATGAACCCAGACCTCCGCCCGCCAGGCTTCCTGGCGGGCGGCGCCGCGGGCCGTCGGAGCACCGGGGGAGCCCTCGCCCTCGTACGGCTCGAAGGTCAGTTCGCGACCGTAGGTGTTGGCGACGACCCGGCCGTTGCGTACGAGCCGGAGCCAGGCCGGCCACGGGACGGTCGCCTCGAATCTCACCACGACGCCCGCCGGGACGGTGTCCCCGGACTGGAAGACGGTATCCCCGTCCGCGGGCAGCCGGGCCCTGAAGCTGAAGCCGGTGGGGTAGCCCCAGGCCCGGTTGACCATGAACGTCCGGCCCCGACCTACGGCGTCCAGCACGAGCCGGACCCGCTCCTCCGGGGACGCCTCGAGAGCGTCCTTTCCGACCCAAACGGCCGTCTGCAGGGTCTGAAGTGCCGGCCCGTACGGCAGCACCGTGACACTCAAGCCGTGCCATTTCACGGGATAGGCGTGGGCGTCGGTCCCGGCTATGCCGACGACCGCCCGCTCCTGGGCCAGCCTGTCCCACCGGGCCAACGTGGCCGGGTGGGGCGGCGGAACGGCGCGGTAGAGCCCGACCGCGAGCGCCCGGAGCACGTCGCGATAGGATCGAAGGACCCGGGACCAGTCCGTCGATAGGTTCCATATCTCCATGCCTGTACTGCCTTGCACTGTCCAGTCGTCCCAGCGGTAGCTGTCGACCTTGAGAAGCGGGTTCCCCTCGTCGTCGGGGTGGGCCATGAAGCCGAGGACGCCGGGCCGGCCGGAGACGGCCTCGACGCAGGAGGAGGCTCGGTCCGGCCATCCGGGCAGACCGGTCGGATCCGGAACCTCCCAGGGGTCAAGGCCCAGGACGAGGTAGTGGTTCCTCGGCGGCGAGAACTCGAGGCCCGGAATCCGCAGGACCCCGCCCTCAATCAAGGGGAGTGCCCCGCCCTCGAGGGAGGAGGGGCCGGATTTCCGCTCCTTCCCGGGAACGTCCGACGCGGCGGGCGGGACGTGGTCGGTGATGGCCACGAAGTCGAGCCCGGCGTCGGCCGCGATTGAGAGAATCTGCCGGGGGGTCGCGCTTCCGTCCGAGAGGGTCGAATGGCAGTGGATACTGCCGACGAGCAGGCGTTCGGACCCGGCGGCGGGCCCGCCGGCCGAAAACCTCGCTAGAGACTCGGACAATTCCCCACCCGGCCCCCTCGCCCAAAACGGCGACCGGCCTCTCGAGGGCCGGTCGGCATCCAGGCTCTTTAGTCCTACCCTGCTGGGGCGACCCTAATCGGTGATGTCCTCGAAGCGGTCCTTGAGGCGCTTCATAACCTCGGGCATCGTCGTGTACTCCATCTCGTCGAGCGGCAGCCGGTGCGGCTCGAACGGACCCAGGCGACGGAAGAAGTCGGCGAGCTCCAGGGCCTCGGACCTTGCCCGGTCGAACGCCGGGTCGGCGAAGAAGTCCTGGGGCCCGAGCAGGCGTCCCTCGCAGAGCTGGAAACCGAGGGCGATGACGCGAGGAGGCCCGTCGAAGCGGGTCGGGTGAGCGTCAGCGACGCTCACGGGCATGAGCGGGCCGTTGTGGGAGCCGCGCATCCAACCCGACACTATGTGCGGGTGGGCGAACGGCTCCAGGACCTCGCCCACCGCCGGCAGGCCGCTCTGGGCCCTGACGATGAGGACCGGGTCGTCCTTCCCCACGTAGCGGCCGGCCATGAGGTTCAGCCGCTGGGTGGTGGAGACGGAGGCGATGTCCCCCGACTTGGAGTAGACCGACTTGATGGTGTAGTGGCCGGCGGCCCCGATGAGGACAAGGATGTCGTAATACTCCTCGGGCAGTGAGAAGAGAACCTTCTTGTTCTCGTAGAGGTCGTGCACCTCGAACCTGAACCCCGCGTGCATCTTGGGGTCGATGACCAGGCCGGAGGTGTTGAAGGGGTCGGCGAAGATCTTGAAGACCGGGAAGTTCCATGCCCCCGGCTCGGTCTTGTCGGCCATGAAGATGATGACCGGCTCGGACGGGCGCTCCTCGAACTCCATCTCGGCGACGCCGGGCCCCATCCCCTTCACGTTCCCCGAGAACGCGTCGCTGAGAAGGTCTTGCCCGGCCCCGTAGAGCTTCAGCTTCTTGGCCACGCCCGTGCAGGCGACGAACGTGTCCCAGGCGAGCCGGTGTACGGCTTCGCTGTCCACACCTAGCGCGTGGGTCATGACCAGGTTAAGGTCATCTCCGCATGAGGCGACGTAGTAGTCGGTCAGTAGGCCCTTGGCGGCCTCGAGGCAGTCCTTGGCCCGCTCCATGAGCGCGGGGTGCACCCCCGAATGACCGACCCATCCACCGACATCGGCCTTGATGACGGACAACGTCACCTTGCTCAACCCGACCCTCTCCCCTCGGAGTTGTGCCTTCTGTGTTTGTAACCAGAAGGAGGTTCTCGTGGCACCCGGAGACTTCGAGCGCACCATAGGCATATCCTCTGTGGGCGGCCCTTGCGTCGGAGGCCGGCGGCCGGCCGCGCGCTCCGCACCGGATTCTATGCCCTGGGAACCGGCAGGTTGACAGGCGAAGGCTTGGGGGGCCTTCCTCTACTCCACTCCCACCGACCGCAGAATCGCCCCCCAGTCGCAGTACTGGTCGAGGTTGCGGCGAGCCACGGCGATGGCCTCGGTGTCGCGGGGCCGGATCTTCCGGGAGACGTCGTGGAGTTTCTCGGCGGCGGTGTACGTATCGTAGTGGACCAGGATGACCGGAACGGACTTCTCGGCCGCCCTCGCCAGGACCTTGACGTCCGGGTAGAGGCCGCCGGTGAGGACGAGGACCGACGTGCTCGTTTCGAGAGCGGCCAGGGCGAGGTCGGCCCGGTCGCCCCCCGTGATGACGGCCTTGTTGGTCGCCCGTCTCAGGTAGGCGTGGGCGCTCTCAAGCGTCATGGCGCCGATGAGGATGTCCTCGACGACGCGGTCGAGGTGCTCCTCCCCCACCAGCACTTCTCCCGCCAGGGCTTCCTCGAACTCGGCCACGGTCGGAGCCGAGAGCTCGACCGAGCGCGGCACCGAACCGAGCACCCTGAACCCCGCCTTCTCCAGGGCCGGGCCGTAGACGCCCCTGGTCTTATCGAGGAGAGTCCTCGGAACGTTGTTGAAGATGACCCCGGCCATCGGGACCTTCTCCATGGCCACGAGCCGGCAGACAACCAGGGCCGCGTCGAGGGAGTAGTCGTTAATGACCTTCGACACGAGGAGGGCCGTGGAACCGAACTCCCTGGCCAGGGTCGCGGCGTCCAGGCCCAGGCTCATCATCACGTAGGGCCAGTTCGTGCCCTCGACGATGACCGTGTCCGCGCCGCGGCAAGCTTTCTTGAATCCCTCGCGGATGGCGTCGCGGTAGTGGGCGGGGTCTTCGTAGCGGGCCAGGTAGTGCGGGCTCGCCGTGAACGGCGAGATGCTCTCCGGGTCGGCGTCGAGCCCCAGTATCTCCTTCATGAGGGACGCGTCCTCGTCCGTCGTGTCGGTGATGCCGGCAGGGGTCCAAACCGGCTTGTAGTAGGAGACTTTGAGCCCGCGCTCTTTCATCTTCAGGGCCACGGCGAGGCAGATGGCCGTCTTGCCGCTGCCGTACTGGCCCATGACGAAAAGGCTCTTCACTAGCCTCGACCTCCTCATGAGATCGTCATTTTCACGTCCAGAGCGGCCACACCGCTCTCATAGGCCACGAGAGGGTTTATATCCATCTCCGCGATCTCCGGGAAGTCGGACACCAACTGGGCCACGCGGGCGATGGTCTCCTTGACGGCCTCGACGTCAAGCGGCGGGCGGCCCCTGAAGCCCCTGAGGAGCGTGTAGCCCTTGGTCTCCATGAGCATCCTCTCCGTCTCCCGGAGACTGAGGCCCTTCGCGAGCCTGAACGACACGTCTTTGAGAAGGTTGACCCAGATGCCGCCCAACCCGAACATCACCAGGGGCCCGAACTGGAGGTCGCGGCTGACGCCGACGATGAACTCCGTGCCCCCCGGCATCATCTTCTGGACCTCGACGCCGTTCACCGGGACACGCGGCAAGGCCCTGTGAACGTTCTCCAGGATTTCCAGGAAGCCCTCTCGCACGGCCGCCGGCGTCTCAAGCCCTATCTTCACCCCGCCGACGTCACTCTTATGGATGATCTTCGGGGAGGCAACCTTCAGGACGACGGGGTAGCCCAGCTCCTCGGCCGCGCCCACGGCTTCCGAGACCCGGGTGGCCAGGTCTATCGGGGCGGCGTTGATGCCGTAGGCCGCGGCGACGCGGTGAGCCTCGCTCCCGAGCAAGACGAGCCGGCGCTCGGCGCGGACCGCGGCGAACACCCTCTTGACCTCGTCCGGGTTGACGTCGGGGAACCTCACGCCTTCGCCCGGCGGGGGCTCCTTCAGCAGTTCGGAGTAACGGTGAAGCCCGGCCAGGGCCACGATGGCTCGTTCCGGAAACTCGTAGGTGGGAATCCGGTTCCCCCGGAAGACGTCGTTCGCCCCGGCCATCGTCTCGCCGCCGAGGAAGGCGGCGACCACGGGCTTGGCCGGGAAGCGCTCTCTCTCTTCAACCACACCCCGGGCGACCTCGGCCGGGTCGATGCCGGCCGGACGGGCCAAGAGGCAGGCGACGGCGTCGACCCCCGGGTCGCCCAGGACGTGCCGGAACGCTTCGCGGTAGAGCTCGGGTGTGGCGTCTCCGAGGACGTCGACGGGGTTGTAGATGTTGGCCGCCGGCGGGAGGGTCCGGCGGAGGACTTCCAGGGTCTCCTTCTGGAACCGGGCCATGCTGAGCCCCAAGGCCTCCACCCGGTCGGTGGCGATTATGCCCGGGCCGCCCGAGTTGGTGACGATGCCTACCCGGGGGCCGGGCGGGATAGGCTGGGTCGCGAACGCGATGGCGTAATCGAAAAGCTCCTCCATGGTCTCGGCTCGGATGACACCGGCCTGCCGGAAGGCCGTGTCGTAGGCCAGGTTGGAGCCGGCCAGCGCTCCCGTGTGCGATGAAGCAGCCTGGGCCCCGGCCTGGCTCGTTCCGGACTTGATGATGACCACCGGCTTCTTCCGGCTGGCCCGGGAGACGGCCTCCACGAAGTCCTCACCGTTCTTGACGTCCTCGATGTAGCCCAGGATGACCTTGGAATAGCCGTCGAGGGCCGCGTCCTGGATGAAGTCGAGTTCACTCAGGACGGCCTTGTTACCGACGCTGACGAACTTGGAGAACCCTATCCCCCGCTCCAGGCTCCAGTCGAGGATGGCCGCGCACAGCGCGCCGCTTTGCGACAGGAAAGCGATGTCCCCCCGGTGCGGGAACCCCTGCGAAAAAGACGCGTTCATGGGCGTGTGGGTGTCCATGATACCGAGGCAGTTCGGGCCGACCATTCTGATTCCGAAGTCCTCGCAGAGGGCGGTGAGCCGCTTCTCCAGTTCGAGTCCTTCCCTGCCGACTTCCTTGAACCCGGCGGTCACGACCACCAGGGAAGGTACTTTCTTCTCCCCGCATTCCTTCACCACGTCAAGGACGAGCTTCGCCGGAACGGCGACCACGGCCAGGCCGACCTCGCCCGGGATGGCCGAGACGGACGGATAGCACTCCAGGCCGAGTATCTCGGACTCCTTCGGGTTGACCGGGTGGATGGGCCCCTTGTAGCCGGAAGCGGCCAGGTTCTTCAGGATGGAGTGCCCTATCTTGCCCTCGGTCTTCGAGGCGCCGATGACAGCCACCGAACGGGGGTGGAAGAGAGGATCAAGAGGGGAACTTCCGGGCTCGTCGATGCCACCCCGCGCCGGGGTTCCGCGCACTCTTGTGTCCTGCACTGTTCGCCCTCACCTCACGCCAGCCTGTGGTTAAGTTGTCCCGGCATCACGCGCCCGAATCCGCTCCGGCCTGTGAGACGAGGCGGACGCCGCCCGGAATCACTGAGAACCTCGCGGGAAGCCGGCCGACCAGGTCCCCGTCGGCCTGAACGAGCGGTGGCTTCGTGGCCCCCGGCCTGGGGCTGATGAAGGCCTCGCGCACCCGGAAGGTCCGCACCTTGGGATGCCCCGTGTGCCGGCCAAGGAGAACCAGGGGTACCAGGGTGCTGAGGTCGGCCAACCCGACCTCCAACACGACGCACACGTCGAGAAAACCATCGGCCGGCATGGCCGACGGTACGATGCGGATACCCTTGCCGTAGAACGGGCCGTTGCCCACGGCGACCAGCAGGGCGCTGAGGGTAAGGGGCCGGCCGTCCAGAGTGAGGTCGAGGAGAGCCGGCGCGTGGGACGCAAGCGACCTCAGCGCGGCCACGGCGTACCCCGGTACTCCTCGAAGGCCGAGACCGGTCCGCTCGTAGGTCTCAGTGATAGCCGCGTCCAGACCGGCCCCGGCCACATTGAGGAAGCCGGTCGGCCGGTCCCCCGTCTCCGGAGCGAATTCGATCCGGCCGAGGTCGCACGCGACTACCGGGCCGGTGGCGATCACGCGGCAGGCTTCCCAGGGGTCGAGAGGCAGGCCGAGCGAGTAGGCTACGCCGTTTCCCGTCCCGGCCGGGATTATGCCCAGCGGGACACCGAGGTCGGCCGCCACCTCCGCCGCCAGGCGGACCGTACCGTCGCCCCCGACTGCGGTGAGGATCGCTTGAGAGGGCCCGGTCACGCCCAGACTCCGGAGAGCTTCGACGACGGCGGGCTTGATCGCGTCCGGTCCCGGGGGCGACACCAGCACGGCCTTGTGCCCGAGGCCCGCGAAGGTGTGGACCGCCTGTCTCGCGACTTGCGCCCCCGCGCCGCCGCCGGCGGCGGGGTTCGAAAGCAGGATGACGGCTCGCCTCTGGGTTGGCGCGGCGAATCCCCCCGGATAGGTACCAACCTTCTGACCTAGTCTAAATGCCTCCCGGCGGGCGGTCAATGCTTCGGGGAAGTGGCAAAATAGCCGGTCTATGTCGGGCTATAGCCCATGCCGCCCGACCGAACCGCACGGCCGGTATCACGGCGGCCGCTGACCGCTATCTCCCTGAAGTGAAGGTTGAGCTTGAGGAAGAACGGCAAAGTGGCGCGGAACTTAACCGCCTGGGGGAGCAGCCGGCCGACTATGGACGGATAGGAGTAGAATGACCTGTAGGCCCACTCGAACCCGTCCTGTAGGGCCTCGGCCGACATCTTGAGGGGCCTGTAGACCACGTTTGATATCGTGTACCGGCTCCAGTCCGGTTCGGTGATGCGGCCTTCGTTCCTCAGCCGCGACCAGAGAGGGGTGCCCGGGAACGGCGTCAGGATGCCGAACTGGGCTGCCGCCAGGCGGACCTTCCGCGCGAACTCCACGGTCCGGCCGAAGACCCCCGGATCGTCCTGGTCGAACCCGAAGATGAACGCCCCCTCCACTCCGATTCCCTGCGACTGGATGCGGGAGACGGCCTCGCGGTAGTCGGCCGCCCGGTTCAGAACGGCCTTCCCAGCCTCGCGAAGATTCGCCGGGAGCAGGGACTCGAGCCCGACGAACAGCCCGCGGCAGCCGCTCTTGGCGGCCAGGACGAGAAGCTCCGTATTCCGCGCGATGTTGATGGAACTCTGGCCGACCCACGTGAGCCCCAGGGGGGTGAGCCGGCGGAAGAGCTCCCTCGCCCTCGACGGCGCCCCGAAGATGTTGTCGTCCACGAAGAAGACCACCTTTTGCCCGAGTGCGGCCAGTTCGGCCACGATATCGGCCACGGGCCGCGAGCGGTAGGTGCGGCCGAAGAACCTCGTGACAGAGCAGAAACTGCAGCTATGCGGGCAGCCGCGCGAGGTCTGGACGGTCGCCGTGGTCAGGTAGGCGTCGGGACGGAACAGGTCGCGCCTGGGCGCCGGCAACGCGCGGAGGTCGGGGCGCTCGACGGACTCGTAGAACCGGCGCAACCGCCTGCGGGAGGCGTCCTTCAAGACATGGTGCCACACGCCTTCGGCCTCCCCGATGACAACGGCGTCGGCGTGCCGCGCCGCCTCATGGGGCAGGGCAGTCGGATGGATGCCGCCGAGAACCACCTGGACGCCGCGCCCCCGGAAGTGATCGGCCAGTTCGTAGGCGCGTGGGGCCAGGGGAGTCATGACCGTCAGGCCGACGAGAGTGGCCTCGCTCTCGAGGTCGACCTGCTCTACGGCCTCGTCGACGATCTCGACCTCCCACTCGTCGGGTGTCAGCCCGGCCACGACGGCCAGGCTGAGCGGGGGGAAGAGCGCCCGGGAGCCTGTCTTCTGGGAAGGCGCGATGAGAAGCAGACGACGCACGGGGTCACGTCCTTGGAGCGACCGCGGCCGGGGTCCGTTCCGCTCGGGGCGGACGCCGGCCCGGCCACGATGGGATGGAACGCTGGGTTAGAGTTACACGTGGACACGCGCCCTATCCGCCCGGCCGAGGTGGATCACCGGTCTCCCCTGTCCCCCACTTCCATTTCGGCCTGGATATCGTCGAGGAAGGCCTGGTCGTCGGTCAGGCGGCGGGCCTGGTCGAGACACTCGCGTATCGCCCGCTCCCTCTGGCGGACGTCGATGCGGAAGCTGCGCACGGCCCCGTCGAAGTCCTCGGGGCCCACGGCCTCGGCCGCCCGGTCGAACGCGCTGCGCTTTGCCCGGGTGACCACCTCCTCGAGCTCGGCGCACGAGAAGTTGACCGTCTTGGGTACCACGCGTTCCTTGAGATAGTTCATGAGCGTCTCCTCGTCCTGGGCAAGGGGCACGCGAGGACGACTGCCTCCTACGATCCCGAGGTGGACGCGCATAATGTCGAGGCGGGCGGCCTGGCCGGGATAGAGGAAGGGGATCTTGTAGTCGAAACGCCCCGTCCGGGTGAACGCCTCGTCAAGGTGCTCGGGCACGTTGGTGGTTCCCACGATGATGGCCTCCCGGTCCGGGCGGCCAAGCCACTCGAGGAACTGGGAGAAGACGCGCCTCGTCTCCTCGCTGGCCGAGTCCCCCGCCTGTGACCGCTTCCCGAACCTGTCGATCTCGTCAACGAAGACCACGGCCGGCGACATCTTCTCCGCCAAGCGGATGGCGTTCTTCATGTTCTGCCCGGACTCGCCGAGCCATTTCGAGTAGATGTTCTCGGTGACGAAGTTGATGAAGGGCAGGTTGATTTCGCTGGCCAGGGCGTTGGCGAACAGGCTCTTCCCCGTCCCCGGCGGCCCGAAGAGGAGAAGGCCTCGAGGCAACGGCACCCCAAGCTTCCGTGCGCGATCGGGGCGGGAGAGGACGTTGATGATGTAGCGGATGATGAAGTCTTTAATGACCTGGTAGCCGCCGATGTCCTCGAAGGTCGCCCGCGGGTCGGTGACCTCGAGGACTCCCGATTTCTTGACCAGTTCGGACTTGAGGACCTTGATCCGGCCGACGCTGAAACGCTTCTCCGTGAAGTAAGTTTCCAGGAGGATGCTCTCGAGCTGGTGGAGGTTCAACCCGGCGGTGGCGATGACCAGCTCGGTGAGTTGCTCGTCGGGCACGGTGACCTCGAGTTCGCGAGCGGTACTGAGGATGAGCCGCCCGCGCTCCTCGCGGGAGGAAGGGTCGACCGTGATGATGACCACGAGCTCCCGGGTGAAGTCATCGAGGACCCGCTCCACGGCCGAAGTGACGACGAAGACGACCGAGCCCGTGGCGATGACCTGGGGGTCGATGGCCCAGGCCTTGAGCGCGCTCAGAAGACCGGTGTCGTGCTCCCGGTTCTCCGAGATGTTCTGGATGAGGAACACGCACCTCGAGGCCTTAAGATGGTGGTCCACATGCCTGAGGGCGGCCTTGAAGTCGGCGACGCGCACGCCCTCTTCGCTTACCTTCTTGGCCAGGGCCGAGGAACCGGCCTCCTTGCGGAACGGCTCGATGACCACCTCGTCCCCCCGGCGCTCGAGATGGCCGAGACCCTCCCACTGGTCGTAGACCCAGATCCGGGCCGCCCGACCGTAGTCCGGGCTATCCAGTAGGTAGGACTTGATCTGCAAGAGGCGCTTCGGGTCGGTCGTCTCGAAGAAGACGATGGGAGAGTAGTTGCTCTTCCTCTTGAGAAGGCCGTCCTCTATCCACCGGGCGTCGTAGTCGGTGAGCGGCGTGGGTTTTCCCCTCCTTGTCCAAGGCTACCCGCAAGGGGACTCGAAATCCTGCCGGGTGACCAGACCCAACCGCCGCAAGGCCAGACGGAGGCCCGCGGCCCGGCCGTGGCTGTAGAACTCGACGACATCGACCCGCCCGGCAGTGACCCGGACCTCCAGCAGGCTTTCCGGGAGGGAGGGGTTCCGCCGGCCGGGCTCTGGAGTGGCGGAAGGGGCCGGGGCTACCGGCGCGGGGAGTCTTCGGCCGCGGGTCAGGTCCACGCGCACCCGCTCCCTCACTCCCTGCGGGCCGGTACGGGCTCCCGACCGGTGTCCTCCGGCCCGGTCTCGGCCTCTATCTGGGCCAGCGTCTTCCGCTCGACGGAGGTCGCAACAGCCCTCAAACCGAAACGGGCAAGGCTGGAGGCGAGGCGGTCCGCCTCGTCGAGGCAGTCGGTCCCCCCAAACCCGATGAAATCGGCCTTCACCGAGCCGTCCTTGAGGATGGTGATCTTGACTTTACGCGCCACGTCAGAGAGTCCCCCTCACCACTACCGCCCGGGTCCGGGTGTCCTCCTGGCGGGTCTCCTCGACCTCGACCGAGTAGTCCATGTCGGCGAGGGCCTTAGCCACGGCCAGGGCCGTGTAGTTCTGAACGATGCGCTCCGCCGTCTCGGCCGCTATCCGGCGGTATCCGCGACCCTCCTGGTCGTAGTGGTCGTAGATGAAGGTCACGTCCCCGTCGGGTCCCACCTTCACGCCGACCCCTCGGGGGAAGTCCGGGGTCACGAGCGCGAACGGGCACCGGACCTGTCTCCCGAAGGCGTCCACTATGTGGCCCGTCACCCGCCCCCCGAGCTCCTGGGCCGTGACCTCGACGGCCTCCTCCATGAGAAGCCACGTCGGGTCCACCCGTCCCTCCACGTTCTTCTGCGGGGACAGCTTGATCCTGGTCCGGTAACTTGTGATGACGCTCATAGGCCGGTACCTCCGGTCCGGTCAGTCGTCCATCTGAAGGTGGCGCTCAAGACCGGGTCGGCTCAGTCGAGACGTATCTCCTTGGACAGGAAGTCGGTGAGGCGTCTTTGCCATTCGTCAATCTCGGACCTGACCCGGCCCAGTTCTTCCTCTATCTCTCTCCGGCGACGGATACAGCCGCTCAGGTTCTCGTCGACTGTCCTGACTTCGCCGGCCACCGCCTCATTTCGCGACGACTCCGCGGCCAGCGCGAGAACGGAGAGCATCGCCTCCACCTGAGACCGCCGTTCCGGGTCGGAGACGGTCTCCAGCTCCTTCACGAGGGATGCGCGCCGGTCCTGCAGCTCGCTAGGGGGTAGGGACCGGAACTCAGCGTCCCATTCCTCTATCTTGATAGTCCGCACCCGGGCGGCTCCGCCGGCGCGTTTCCAGGCCTCAACCGTCCTCCGGTGGCCTTCGAGACGGTCCTCGGTCTCGCGGCCCGACCGCTCGGCCTCCTGCCGCTGCCTGAGTTCGGCGCGAACCTGTCGGTTGACGGACTCGAGTTCCCTGAGGAGCGCCTGCTCCCGCTCGCGAAGGGCCGCCAGGCGTTCGTCGTAGACCCGCTGCTTGGCCTTTCGCATGGCCTCAGCGGTGGCCAGAGCCACGAAGACATAGACGAGCAGGGCCACAGCCAGGGCGGCGAGGTAGTAGTAGCCCCCGGAGAGCGTGAATAAGCGCGGGGCCAGAACCAATCCCAGCGCGATGCTGCCGCCCAGACCCACCAGGAGCAGGCGCCGCGACGCCGGGCCGTACTCGTAGCGGGTCGTAAGCCTGAAGACCGAGAAAAGGACAAGGGCCACGGCAATGGCAACCAGGTACAAGGCCCATCCCCCCTGACTCCCGGTCCCGCCCCACTCCCGGGCGCCGGCCTACCGCTAGGCTGTGCAGCCGGCTATGCTGTCTAATACGCCACGAAGGGTCGTGAGTTTCCCAATTAGTGGGGCCCCGGGGTCGCCCTGACCAATTCGACAGGCCTGGACCGAATCACCTTTGGGGCAAGGGAGGCGGGGCGGGATTCCCGGCCGTCGGGCTCGAATGCGAACAAGGATGTGCTGGTGAGGCGCAATATCACCTAGAGGCCGACCCGGAGCTGAGCCCTAAGTCTGGAAGCGAGGGAGGACACGGCCTTCCCATGTCTCGTCCCCCGACTGGTCCCACATCCGGCTTCTCGCGGCTGCCTCCGGCCTGTAGGCCGAGGTCCGTCCTCGGGCTGGACTGCGGTAGCACGACGACCAAGGCCGCTCTCTTCTCCCTGAACGAGCAGGGCCGCCTCAGTCTCGTGGCGCGCCGCGACGCTCCGACCACGGTGGAAGCTCCTCTCGAAGACGTCACCATCGGAGTCAGGCAGGCCCTATCCGCTCTCGAGGAAGCCACGGGCTGGGAGCTTCTCGACCCCTCCCCCGGAGGCGGGCTCGTGAAGCCGCAGGCCGGACCGAGGCGGGGGGTGGATGTCGTCGTGGCGACGTCGAGCGCGGGAGGCGGCCTCAGGGTCCTGGTGGCCGGGGTCATGCGGGCCATGACGGCCGAATCCGCCGAGCGCGCGGCCCTGGGGGCCGGGGCCATCGTCAGTGAGGTCATCGCCGTGGACGACGGGCGGCGCCCCCACGAGAAACTGGAGCGCATCCGCCAGCTCGAACCGGATATGATCCTCCTGGCCGGCGGGGTGGACGGCGGCAACGTCTCCCACGTCGCCGGCCTGGCCGAACTTGTATTCACCGCCGGGGCTCGCCCGCGGTTCGCTCTTGACGGCCTGGACCGGCTTCCGGTCGTCTTCGCCGGGAACCGGGAAGCGGCCGACGAGGTTCGCCAGATCCTCGGCTCACACACCGTGTTCTCGCCGGTCGCCAACCTGAGACCCCGCCTTGAACAGGAGAACGTGTTCCCGGCCAAGTTGGAGATGCAAGAGCTCTTCATGACCCACGTCATGGCCCATGCCCCGAACTACAGGGGCCTGGCCTCCTGGGTGGAGTCGGTGGTCCCGACTCCCGCCGCTGTCGGGCAGGCTGTCGAGATGGTCGCGGCGAGCCTGGGCGACCCGGTCCTCGCCGTCGACGTGGGAGGGGCGACCACGGACATGTTCTCAGTGCACGACGGCCGTCTCTACAGGAGCGTGAGCGCCAACCTTGGGCTGAGCTACAGCGCCCTGAACCTCCTCCAGGCGGCAGGGGCGGCGGCCATCCAACGCTGGTTGCCGCACCCCTGGCCGGAGGCCGACTTCGGCGACGCCATCGCCGATAAGAGCCTCCGCCCTACGACCCTGCCGGAGACCATCGAGGACCTCCAACTCGAGCAAGCCCTGGCCCGGGAGGCACTGCGCCTCTCGCTGGAGCGTCACCGGGGCATCGTGGTCGGGCTGAAAGGAATCCACCAGCAGCGGGAAATAGGCGACATCTTCGAGCAAACACCGACCGGCCGCACCCTTGTCGAGATGGACCGGCTCAAGGCCATTGTCGGCAGCGGCGGGGTCCTGTCCCACGCCCCCGAGCCATGGCAGGCCGCGGCCATGCTCATCGACGGCCTGGAGCCCGCCGGCGTGACCCTGCTCTTCTATGACCGCGGGTTCCTGTTCCCGTACGCGGGAGCCCTCGCCTCGCTGAGCGCGAAGGATGCCCGGGAAATCCTCTTCGGCGACGCCCTCGTGCCCCTGGGCACGGTCGTCTCCGCTCGAAGCCGCTCCGAGCGGCGCCGGGCCGCTCCGGGTCGTCCGGTCTTCGAGGCCGTGTTCGCCCCCCCGGGCGAGTCGCCGCGCCGGGTGGAGGTCGCATGGGGCGAACTCCGGATCTTGCCCCTCCCGTCATCCTGCAGGGCCAGGCTCGATCTCGAACCGGCCTCGCCGGAGGTCGACGTGGGGGGCGGCCCCGGAGAGCTCTGGTCCGGGATGGCGGAGGGCGGCGCGGTGGGGCTTATCCTGGACGCTCGTGGCCGGCCCCTTCATCCGCCTCACGCTCGGGCGCGCGGGACCCGGACCAGGTTCGACCCCGGGCAGTGGGAACGGGCGTCTCAGGCCGCGGGGCTGGCGGCCTGCCGACCCGAGGCCGCGCCGGGCCCGGAAGGGGATGGGACCGGTGGATAGCCGGCCCTACCTAGCAGGCCCCCACGTCATCCGCGACGTCATCCTCGAGAAGGTGCGGTCCCTGCCTCTCGGGGGCGAGGTCCTCGCGGCCGCCGGCGAGGAGGTGGACGCCGGCGCCGTGGTGGCCCACCTCAACCCCCAGGGGTACCTCCACTTCGTCAATGTCGCCAGGGAGCTGGACGTGTCCTACAACATAGTCGGGAGCTGCATCTTCAAGGCCGAAGGCGACGCGGTCTCACGAGGCGAAGTCATCGCCGCGCGGCCGGCGGCCCTCGGCCTGCTCGTGGCCGAATGCCGCTCACCGGCTGACGGTGTGATTGAGAAGATCTACCCGAGCGGCCACTTGACCATCAGGGCCTATCCGATTCCGGTGGACGCTTTCGTGAGCGGCCGGGTGGCCGAGACGTCGCCGGCAGACAGGGTCGTCATCATCACGCGGGGAACGCTCGTTCAGGGATTGTACGGGGTGGGCGGCGAGGGGCACGGTCCTCTGGTCGCGCTCGGCCCGGCGAGCACCGGGCTCCCGCGCGGCGCACCCCGAGGAGCGGTGGTCGTCACCGCGGAGGCGCTGGGGCCCGGTCTCTACGAGGCTTGCCTCGAGGCCGAGGCGTCGGCTCTGGTCGTCCCCAGCGCCCATCTCAAGGACTTGCCGGCGGATCCGGCCATGCCCATCGTCCTGACCGAGGGGTTCGGTCTGCGACGCATGACCCCTTGGGTGTTCGAGGTCCTCGCCTCTCTGGCGGGATGTGAGGCCTCCGTGAGCGCCGCGACGCAGTTGCGTGCCGGCGTCGAGCGCCCCGAGGTCATTGTGCGGCACGGCCCGGTACCGGACGGCAGGCCCGAAGGCCTGACACCGATGAGCCTGGGTCGCCGGACGCGGGCCTACCTCCACCGCAGGTACAGCGCGCCGAGGCTCGAACCGGGAGTCCGCGTACGGTTCACGCGACGACCCAACCAGGGTCTCGAGGGGGAGGTCGTGTCTCTCCCGCCCCGGCCACGGAAGATAGTCACCGGGTCGGTGCTTCCCGTTGCCGAGGTCCGCCTCGACGACGGCCGGGTCGTAACCGCCCCCCGGTGTAACCTGGAAATCCTCGAGCTCGGCCAATCCAGGGACTCCCCGGAGCACGGGCAGCCTGAGAGACGGAGGCGGCGGAACGGTGTCTGACCGCAGGCGGAAGGGCGGCGAAGCCGAGGCCCAGGCGCGGCTTGTCAGGGACCTGGAACGTAGGCTCGCCGAGCAGACCCGGGTCAACGCGGAACTGGCCGAGGCCTTGCGGGCCATGGAACTCCGGGCTCTGCAGGCCCAGGTCAACCCGCACTTCCTCTTCAACACCCTGAGTTCCATCGCCGCCTGCTCCTTCATGGAGGAGGCCCCGAGGACCAATGACCTGGTTCAGGCCCTGGCCCGCCTGCTCCGTTACACGCTCCGCCAGATAGGTCAGATGGTCGACCTCGAAGAGGAACTCCGCCACGTCCGGGACTATCTCCTCATCGAGAAGGCCCGGTTCGGGAGTCGCGTCAACGTCCTCTACGACGTGGACCCCGCGGCCCTCCCCGCCAGGCTCCCCCTCTTGACTCTCCAGCCCCTGGTCGAGAACGCCATCATCCACGGACTCGAGGGCCAGGACCGGGGAACGGTGCGAGTGTCGGCCCGCCGTGAGGGAGAGTGGGTCAGGGTGGAGATCGCCGACGACGGAGCCGGGATGGACCAGGAAACGGCCAGAGCGGTCACGCTCAGGCCGAGGGAGGGGGCAGGCATCACCCGCGTCACCGGGCTCGGCCTGGCCAACGTCCACCGCCGGCTCGAGCACGCTTTCGGAGAGGGCAGCGGGCTCTCGGTCGAGAGCCGGTTGGGTCGGGGGACCAAAGTCACAGTCCACCTCCCCTTCAGTCGCCCGGAGCCTGCCGCTGACGGACCGTCCCGTGACGCTCCGGGGATCAAGGCAGGTGAGGAGAGTTGACCCCACACTCCCGGGGAAGAAGAGCAGGCCCGTCGTCCGGGGCTAGACCCAATCGACCCCTGCGTGTCCTCGTGGTAGAGGACGAGGCCATCCAGCGCGAGGCCCTGGCCGCCATGTGCCGGGCGGCCCTTGAGCCGGCCCAAGTGGAGGTCATCGAGGCCGGAGACGGGCTGGAGGCCGTCAAGTCCGCCCGCGCGCTCGCCCCGGACCTGGTCCTGATGGATATCCGCATGCCCCGGCTTGACGGGATGGAGAGCGCGTCCCGGATCGTCGCCCTCGGCGAGGGAGGTCCCAGCATCGTCTTCATCACGGCCTACGATGACTTCACCTACGCGCGCCAGGCTCTGAGCATCGGGGCCAGTGACTACCTGCTCAAACCGGTGGACCCCGAGGAACTCCGGAAGGTGCTCGGAGCGGCGGTCGAAAGAGCGGCCGAAGCCGCCCGGACCGCGGCCCGCGCGGAGCGGACTGCCCGCAGGCTACGGGCCGCCATGCCTCTCCTGCGGGTCGAGGCCTTCCGGGATCTCCTTGACGGAGCTCTGGTCTGCCCCGGCGGAGACCCCGTGCTGGCCGACCGGCTTAGCCTGGCCGGGGTGGACGGGCAGCCCTCTCTGGCAATGTTCTTCGAGATTGAAGCGTCCGTCCTTGGGGATAGTCCCGGGGTGGAAGGCAGCCCGGCCGGGCCTGGTACTGCCCCGGGACGTATCAGCCCCGCGGCCGAAGCGGCTGTGGCCGCACAGGACATGGCCGCCGCGGTTTCCCGCCTCCTCCGGCGCCGGCTGGGCTCCGCCTGGCTCGCCGGTCCCGCCGGACCGGACCGCCACGGCCTTTTCGTGAGGCCGCCGGCCGCGTCCAACAAGACGGCGGTGCGCGACTGGGCCTTGGAACTCGCGGCGGACCTGCAAGCCGAGGGGCGTCGCCTGTTCGGGCGATCCGTGTCCGCGGGGGTAGGGGAGCACCACCCGGAGGAAGGGGGCCTCACGACCTCCGCTCAGGAGGCAACGACTGCCCTGGCCCATAGAACGCGACTTGGGCCCGGTTGCCTGGTGCACATCACCGACGTCCGGGGCCTCGGCGGGCCCGGGCCACATGTCGGCGACCTCGCGCTAAGCGCATCCCTTCTTGACGCCATCCGGCTGGGAAACCCGAATGAGGCGGCCGGGCTCGCCGCCAAGCTGTCCCGGGACATCATCCTGCAAGCCTCCCGCATGGGCGACACCCGCAGTTTCACCCAAGTGCTCGCCTCGGAAGTGCTCGTCCTCGCGGGGCGGGCCGCGCTCGACGGAGGAGCCGAGCCTTCGCTCGTGAGACCCCTGCAGGCGCGCTCCCTGCGTTGGCTCGCGGGCGGCGTGGGAGAGGAAGCCAAGGCAGTCCGGGCCGGACCGGCGGGGAGTATGGCCACCACGCAAGCCGGCCGAGTTCTGGAGGCGTTCGCCAGGGAACTGGGATCGCTCACCCGCGCCGCCCAGGAGAACCGCCAAGGGGGTGTGGTGAGGCGAGCCCTCGCCTACATCAGGGCGAATTTCGCAAGGCCTCTCACCCTGGAGGAAGTCGCCCGCGAGGTCCACGTCAGCCATTACTACCTGAGTCACCTTCTGAAGCGCGAGAGCGGAAAGGGGTTCAGCGAGCATCTCACTGAGTTGAGGATGAACCGAGCTTCTGAACTCCTGACGTCAACGGATCTGGCCGTCCACGAGATAGCTGACCGGGTCGGCTTCGCGGACGGGAACTATTTCGCCAGGGTCTTCAAGCGGGAGACCGGGTTGACCCCATCCGCCTACCGCGGGCGGGTCGGCCGGCGCGGGTAGAGGGCCTCTGGCGGCGACTGAAGACAACCAGGTCCAGCCAGCGGGCAACAGATTCCAGAGGATGACCCCGGCCCCTTGAGTAAGCTCAGAGCCGGCG
>QZJP01000073.1 GCA_003599345.1 Bacillota bacterium
CGAGACATAGACGTCCATCGGGATGCGGACCGCCTTACGGATAGCCGCCAGCATGGCCAGGCTGAGGTCTGAGAGCGGGTTGAAGGTACTGGCCCCCAGGTCCTCAAGCACCTTGGCCCCGGCGGGATTGGCGTGACCGGCAAAGACGGACACTTTGAAGACTGTCTCGGGTGGGATATCGCCCGTTCTCTTGAGCTGGTTAAGAACCCAGAGCAGACCCTCGTCCACGACCAGAAAGCCCCTAATGCCGGCCTCGATGCAGCGGAGGATGTCCCCGATGGCGTAGCCCAGGTTGTCCGCGCCGCGGAGGCGGAGGCCTGAAACAAGACCTTCCGGGGTCACAATCTGGCGACCGGTGTCCCAACCGCGGCTCTGGTTGGGAACCACGACGACTTCAATCCTGGCGTCGTGGGCTATCTGGGCCATTGCTTTGAGTTCTCCCGTGTCCAGCAGGGTCGTGCCACCAACCACGCCGATGGCCCGGTGGACTACAACGCCGCGCTTGGAGGCCTCGTCAACCATGGCCTCGAAGGTGCTCGCCCGCTCAACGCCCGAGATCTCAATGCGGTAGTGGGCCCCGTCGGGAAAGGTCTGCCCCGACGAGGGGAGCTCGTGCAGGTCGCGTTCGGGGAGGCCGGTCTTGGCCAGGAGGTTCTGAAGGTAGGTCTCGGTCATCGGTTTCTCATCTCCGTCTCTTCGGCGGGCGAAAACCGGGGCTTCTCGGCAAGACGGGCCTGGAGGCGTTCCACTTCGCCTGGCTTCATGGTGTAGCAGTGTTCGGGAGCGGGGAAGGCACCCCTGAGGACATCGTCCCGATAGGCCTCCAGAGCTTCAGTGAGGATCTTGTTCATGTTCGCGTACTTCTTGACGAACTTGGGCGTGAAGCGGTCGAAGAAGCCAAGAGCGTCGTGCACTATGAGCAACTGCCCGTCGCAGTCCGGGCCTGCCCCGATGCCTATGACCGGGATAGGTAGTTCCTCGGTTATAATCGCCCCCACTTCGGGAGGAAGGCCCTCGAGAAGGAGGAGACTGATCCCGGCTTCGTGGAGCGCCCGTGCGTCCTCGATGATCTCCAGAGCGGCATCCGTGTCCCGGCCCTGTGCCTTGAAGCCTCCCAAGGCGGCTATGGACTGCGGGGTGAGACCGATATGACCCATGACCGGGATGGTCGCTTTCACCAGGGCCTGCACGGTGTCAGCTACGTTGCGACCGCCTTCGAGCTTGACCGCGTCACAACCGGCCTGGGCCATGAAGCGGCCGGCATTCCTGATGGCCTCCTCATGGTTGACCTGGTATGACATATAGGGCATGTCCCCAACCAGAAAGGCGGTGGGCGCCGCTCGCCTGACGGCGGCCGCGTGCTCGACCATGATGTCCATGGTCGCCGGGAGGGTGGAATCGTAACCGAGCACAGTCATTGCCAGCGAGTCCCCGACCAGGATGATGTCGAGGCCGACCTTCTCCTCGATGAGAGCAGTCGGGTAGTCATAGGCCGTCAACATGGTGATGGGCTCCCGGTTGGCCTTCTTTGCCCGGAGAGTACCTATTGTGACTTTGTCTCTCACACTATGTAGCCTCCGCTCATGTCTTTACCCGACAAGTAGTAAGATGACTTCGGTTGACTAGTCATTGCTCCCTCCTCGTAGTAAGGTGAATCAGCTGGGGCACCAAGAGCACTAGTGCCAGGACCTCCATCACCTGGCTGCGGCTCCTTCCACGCCGAACGAGGCCCATAAGCCATAAGAGTACCGAAGCCGCCGGATGGCCTCATCGATCTCCGTGAGGAGCGGGTAAGTGAAACACAGGCGACCGGCATTGCGGAGGCCGCCCTGAACAGTAAAGGCCGGGCCGGGGATGAAAGCCACTCCCTGCTCCAGAGCGACGGGGAAAAGCTTCTCAGCGTCGGTGGGCTCCGGGAACGTCATCCAGAGGAAGAAGCCCCCCTCCGGTCTCGTCCAAGAGGTGCCGCCCAGGCTCCCGAAGTGGCGCTCCAGGGCCTGGAGCATTAGGTCCCGCTTCTGCCTGTACTCGTGGCGGAGACGTAGGATGTGCCTACTCATCACACCCTGGGCCATGAGCTGGGCGACGATTTTCTGACCCACCACGTTCGTGCAGGTGTCCATTGACTGCTTCGCCGCAATCATCTTGGTCACGACATTCTTGGGGGCCAAGATCCAACCGACGCGGAGACCGGGCGAAAACGTCTTCGAGAACGTGCGCACAGCAATGACCGTCCCTTTCCCCTCGTCCAGAGCGAACAGTGAGGGTAAGGCCCGGCCCTCGAACCGGAGGTCACCGTAGGGGTCGTCCTCGAGGACTATCGCCTCGTATGAGCGGGCAAGGTCCAAGAGCTCCAAGCGACGGCGGAGCGACATCGTAATCCCGCTCGGGTTCTGGAAGTTCGGAATGACGTAGAAGAGCTTGGGCCTTGCCCCACGGCGGTCGAAGTACCGGCGGCATTCCTCGACGGACAATCCTTGGTCGTCCAGAGAAACCTGCAGGACGTTGCCCTCGTAGTTGTGCAGTGTGGCCAGGCCGTTCGAGTAGCTTGGAAGCTCGGCGACGACCGGGTCGCCGGGATTGACGAGCAGTTTGGCAACGAGGTCCAGGCCCTGCATCCCGCCAGAGGTGACGATTAGGCAGTCGGGGTCGATGTCCAGGCCCGTGGCTTCAGCTTCTGCCTCGAGCAGGGACTGCCTCAATAGAGGGTCGCCCTCCGTCGGTCCGTAGTTGAGCGCAACGGGTCCCTCGTGTTCCATGATCTCAGTGGTTATCCGGCGGACGTCTTCGAGGGGGAACGCATCCGGGCCCGGGCACCCCATGGCGAGGGAGATCACTGGGTGGGTCTGCTTGGCCAGAAGAGACAAGCTCGAATCGATGAAGGAACCCATGATGCCCTGGCCCCGGCTCGAGTAGCGTCCGGGATAAGCGATGTCTGCCAAGTCCCATTTCACGGTGTCTACCCCCGGTCGTACACGGATGAGTCGAGGCAGCTTGAGTATAGGAACCCACGCGAAACGCGGTCTACCTGCAAGGTGTAGGTGTTTCGGAGCTCTGGGCCATACATTCTGTAGGAACGCCGGACCGACGATTGTGGCTCGGAACGCGGCCATGGAGACCGCCCCAACTTCTGCTGGGCCTCTAGGGGCTACTAGGCCTGTAGAAGCCGCCCGAACCCGGCAATCTTGTCACCCACGCCGGCGAGACGCAAGGCATGCCAGAAGGTGGCGAGGTTCGAGGAGAAAACCGGTTTCCCGAGGTCTTTCTCCAACGCCTCAATGACCCCGAAGGACCGCAAGCCCGTGCAGGCTAGGAAGACGGCTTCGGAATCGGGGCTGTCGACGCTCCGGGCAAGCTGGTAGACTTCGTTCAACGTGACGTTGTTGATGGCGACGTCGTCTGTCAGGCCGAGGCCGTACAGCTTGGTCACCACATAACCCTGTGACTCAATGAACTGCCCCGCAAGCCGGCTGATCTCGTCGGGATACGGAGTGCCCACCGCAATCTTCCTGACCCCGAGAGCTTGGATGGCCTGGAGTACGGCCGCTGATGTCGTGGAACACGGTATCCCTGCTGCGGCCTTGGTCATGCGGACAGCAATCTCACGGTCATAGTCAATCCCGCGGATGAAGGTGCCGCTGGTGCAGGCCAGGATGATGACGCTCATATGGGCCTGGGCAAGCAGTCCGGCCGCCTCGACGGCCCTCCTCCCGACTTCCCGCAGGCTCTTCACGGTCACGTCCTTGAGGAAGACCCGGGTTGTGTGAATGGTCACCCCAGGCGGAGCAGCCTTGTAGAACTCCGGTTCGGCGACCCAACTCGACGCTATGTAGACGAGACCGATCTTGGCCCGTGATCCATACCAGTCGTCCGACACCGGCGATCCTCTCCCATAGCGACCCGGACTGGGCCTAGAGCAACTCCTCCAGTGCGTGGTACGCGAGACCGTGGGCCTCAGCCACACCCTCACAAGTCACTTTCCCGAGGACCACGTTCACGCCCTTCGCCAGAGCCGGGTTCAGAGACACCGCTTCCTTCCACCCCTTGTTCGCAAGCTCTAGAACGTAAGGTAGGGTGGCGTTGGTTAGGGCGAACGTCGACGTTCGTGGGACAGCTCCCGGCATGTTGGCTACGGAATAGTGGACGACGCCATGCTTGACGTAGACCGGGTCGGCGTGAGTCGTGGCCCGGTCGACCGTCTCCACGGACCCACCTTGGTCGATGGCCACGTCAACGATGACCGAGCCTGGTCTCATCGTCTTGACCATTTCCTTGGTGATGAGCTTGGGAGCCTTTGCCCCGGGCACCAGCACCGCACCAACCACCAGGTCGCTATCGACGACCTCCGCCGCGATGTTGTACGGGTTACAGGCCACGGTCGTGAGCCGACCACCGAACACATCGTCAAGATAGGCGAGGCGCCTCTGACTCACGTCCATCACGGTGACCCGAGCGCCCAGCCCCACCCCCACCTTAGCAGCGTTTGTCCCCACCGTGCCCCCGCCGACTATGGTCACTTTCCCAGGCGGCACTCCGGGGACGCCGCCCAGGAGGACGCCACGCCCGCCGGCCGGTTTCTCGAGGAAGTGGGCCCCGGCCTGTATACTCATCCTGCCCGCGATCTCGCTCATCGGGCGGAGGAGGGGCAAGGAACCGTCCCTGGGCTGGACGGTCTCATAGGCGATGGCCACGACCCTGCTCGCCACGAGAGCTCGGGTCAGCTCCGGTTCCGAGGCCAGGTGTAGATAGGTGAAGAGAACCTGCCCCTCATGAAACAGGCCGTACTCCTCCGGCAAGGGTTCCTTCACCTTGAGAATCATGTCCGCGTCGCGGGCGATGGCGCTCTTGTCATCCAGCGTGACGGCGCCGGCCGCGCGGTAGTCCTCGTCCGGGAAACCACTGCCCACTCCGGCGCCACACTCCACCAGGACACGGTGGCCGCCGCTGACCAGGGAAGCGGCTCCCGCCGGAGTCAGGGCCACGCGGTATTCGCTGTTCTTGACCTCCTTCAGAACGCCTACTTGTACTGTCAACACCTCCAGCAGAGAAGGGCAGGTAAGTGCTCCAGAGCAAGAGTAACGAGGGGCCGACGCGGGGGTCTAGTTACAGGTTGTCGGTAGTTTCGTAGGCTTGCTTGTACTTTCTGACCAATGCGTGCACCAGTCCGGCCGGTGAGTTCTCAATCGGGTGGGGCGGGGTGTCTTGCCACCCGTCGTCCCACACCGCCGGCTGTGTGGGTCCGCATCCGGCGGTTCACCCACTCCCGCAAGGGACTTTCACCCTCAAGCTAGCGCCCATGCCGGGCTTACCATAGAAGGAGCGGGCCGCCTCCCGACCGCCCGCTCCTTCCTTGGTCCTTCGCTCGTGGCCCCTCGCCCCGGGCCGCGCTACCGCTCCAGGGCTTTCCTCCCGGCCTTCAGGGCCTTCGACCCGCGGAGCATGGCCCCGACGGTCCGTCTCTTCAGACCCTGGATGGCCGTGGTCTGGTTGATGTCCTTGGGGCAGGCCTCGACGCAGTTGAACACCGTGTGGCAGCGCCAGGCGCCTCTCTCGTTGCCGACCAGGCCGAGCCTTTCCTCGGCGGCCGAGTCCCGCGTGTCGGCAACCCAGCGCCAGGTCTTCATGAGGGCGTTAGGCCCAAGGTACTCCTTGCCGGTCCATACGGACGGGCATGACGAGAAGCACGACCCGCAGAGGATGCACCCCACGTACTCGTCCACCAGCTTGCGGTCTTCCGGGGACTGGAGGTGTTCCTTCTCCGGGTCCGCCGACCTCGTGACAATCCACGGGGCGATAGCCTCGTAGTTCTCCCAGAACCGGGTCATGTCTACGACCAGGTCCTTGATGACGGGCAGGTGCGGCAAGGGCATGACGCGCACTTCGGCGTGCCCCTCGTCAAGGAGGCGGGCCACCTGCGTCTCGCACGCCAGGCGGTGCGACCCGTTGATGTACATGGCGCAGGCCCCGCATATGCCCTCGCGGCAGGAGTAGCGGAAGGCGAGGGAGCCGTCGCGTTTCTCCAGCACGTAGAAGAGCGTATCCAGGACGGTCATCCCGTCGACCCAGGGAACGTCGAACGAGTCGATACGGGGGGCCTTGTCCACCTCCGGGTCGAAGCGGTAGACGTTCAGCCTGATCTTCTCCGGGCGCTGCTTCATCTCTATTGACATCCGGCCCACCTCCCTCCTAATAGGTCCTGGCCTGGGGTTCCCACCTGGTGATGGTCACCGGGCGGTATTCCAGGCGAGGGCCGTCGTCTGTAAGCCGGGCTATGGTGTGCTTGAGGAAGTTCTGGTCGTCACGTTCCTTGTAGTCGGTCCTGAAGTGCGAGCCACGGCTCTCCTTTCGGGCCAGGGCGCCCGCGGCGATGGCCTCGGCCACGAGAATCATGCCCTCGAGTTCTAGGTTCCTGGCCCAATCCAGGTTGTAGCGGCGGCCACGGTTCCTGATGCCTATCCTCGGGTAGCGCCCGCGAAGCTCGCGCACCTTGTCCAGGCCCTCCAACATCCCCTTCTCCTCGCGGAACAGCCCGACGTTCCGGAACATGCTCTCGCGCAGCTCGTCCCTCAGTCCCGCAGGGTCCTCGGGACCGTCGGCCTCCAGAACCCAGATGACCCGCTTCTCCGTGTCGGCCATGACCTTGGCCAGCACCTTCTCCGACCCGGCCTTGGCCCTCGCCCCGCCCTCGCCCTTGACGTAGGTGGAGGCGTGCAGGCCCGCCCGGCGGCCGAAGACGATGGTCTCAAGGAGCGAGTTGCCCCCGAGACGGTTGGCCCCGTGGACACTGACGCACGAGCACTCGCCCGCGGCGTAGAATCCGGCGACCTCGGTTACCCCGTCGGCGTCGGTGTCGATGCCGCCCATGAAGTAGTGCTGGCCGGGCTGAATCGGGATGGGCTCCTTGATGGGGTCCACACCGGTGAAGTTGATGGCGATGTCCCGGATGGCCGGCAGGCGCTCGAGTATCTTCTCGGCTCCTAGGTGCGTCAGGTCCAACTGCACGTAGCCGCCGGGGAAGCCGCGTCCCTCGTTTATCTCCGTCTGGATGGCCCGGGCGACGATGTCCCGGGGACCCAATTCCATGGCTTTGGGGGCGTATTTCTCCATGAACCGCTCGCCCAGGGCGTTGCGCAGGTAGCCGCCCTCGCCTCTCGCGCCTTCGGTCATCAGGACGTTGTTACCGAAGAGCGAAGTGGGGTGGAACTGGATGAACTCCATGTCCTTCAGCGGCACGCCGGCCATGTAGGCGATGGCCATGCCGCTTCCGGTGTTGATGATGTTGTTCGTCGACCGGGCGTAGATACGGCCCGCGCCACCGGTCCCGAAGACCACGGCTCCCGCGCCTACGGCCTCAAGCTTCCCGGTGCGCATGTCCAGAGCTATGACCCCGTGGCACCTTCCGTCGGCCACCGCCAGGCTGACAACCTGCCATTCCTCGTATATCCGGAGTCCGCGCTTGAGGGTCTGCTCGAACATCGTGTGGAGCAGCGCGTGCCCGGTCTTGTCGGCGGCATAGCAGCACCTGGGATAGCCTGCGCCGCCGAACGGCCGCTGGGCTATCTTGCCGTCACTCGTTCGGCTGAAGGGGCACCCCCAGTGCTCCATCTCGTAGATGCGGCCCGGCGCCTCGCCGGTGAGGATTTCGACGGCGTCCTGGTCGGCCAGGTAGTCGGACCCCTTTACCGTATCGAACGCGTGTCGCTCGGGATTGTCGTCGCTGGCGTCCGGGTGGTTGCCCAAGGCCGCGTTCACCCCGCCTTGCGCGGCGACAGAGTGAGAGCGGACCGGATGGACGCGGGAGAGAACCGCGACCTCACAGCCCGCGTCGTGGGCCTCAATGGCGGCCCTGAGCCCGGCCAGCCCCCCGCCCACGACCAGTACCTCGTGGTAGATCATCGGTTTCCCTCCCCTATCCGTTGATGAATGGCACTAAGGCCAGGACGCCGAGCCCGAACATGGCCAGACCCACGACCCAAAGGCCCACGGTCCAGGCTCGCACCGCGCTCTCGCGCGTCGTGTAGTCCAGGATGACGCTGCGTAGCCCGTAGAGAGCGTGGTAGAGAACCAGGCCGAGCAGGGCGACGTCGACGATTATGTAGCCCACTTCGCCCAGCCTCTCAGAAACGCCGGCCTTGGTCAGGACGGCGTGCTCACCCGCGAAGTGTAGAACGTAGAGGTGAATGCCGAGGACCACCACGAGCCCGGCGGCCGCCACCCGCTGCAGGAGCCATCCCCAGATACCTCCGGCTCCGTTCATTCGCCATCCCTCCCTAACCGAAGATGAGTGGCCAGAAGACCTTGAGGGCCCAGAAGAAACCCACTACCGCAAGGGCGAAGGCCGCCCAGAAGAGGGCTTTCTGGTTCTTGATACCGATGCCCACGTCAAAGAGGATAACGCGGATGCCGTTGAGGCCGTGGTAGATGACGGCGGAGACCAGAAGCATCTCGCCCGCCGCAAAAACGGGCTTCTTCAGGACGTCCATGACCGCGTCGAAGCTACCCGTCCCCCAAAGCACCGACGAAATGACGATTATGTGCAAGAAGAGGTAGAACACCATCAAGAGCCCGGTGATCCGATGGAGAAGCCAGGCCCAAAACCCCGTCTTGAGCCTGGTCGGCCAGAGGTCGAGATCCCCGTAACGGACTTCGCGGGAGGCCACGGGCTGGTACAAGTTCCATCACCTCCGGGAACGCCGTGATGACAAAAGCCGAGCTAGAACACCCTATCCTATCTCCGAGTTGGCCTTCTCGACAAGCTCGACGCAGCGCCGCGCGACCTCGTCGGGGTCGACCTTGACCCGAGCCAGGCCTTCCTTGACGGCCTGATCCGCGACCGCCTTGGCTACGGCCGGCGCGACACGGCGGTCGAACGGCTTCGGAATGACGTAATCGGGGCTCAACTCGTCGTCGCTGATGAGCGCGGCCACCGCGTACGTGGCCGCGACCTTCATGCCTTCGGAGATATCGCTCGCCCTCGCGTCCAGGGCGCCGCGGAAGACACCGGGGAAGGCCAGAACGTTGTTGACCTGGTTCGGGAAGTCCGACCGGCCGGTCCCGACAACTTTCGCCCCGGCCGCCTTGGCCTCGTCGGGGAATATCTCCGGAACAGGGTTGGCCATGGCTATCACGACTGGGTCTCGGGCCATGGAACGGACCATGTCCTGGGTAACCGCGCCGGCGACGGACACGCCGATAAAGACGTCGGCTCCCTTGAAAGCCTCGGCCAGGGTCTTCACCTTGTCGCGGTTGGTGACCTCGGCCATCTCCTCCTTGGCCCAGTTCATCCCCTCGGCACGGCCATCGTAGATGGCGCCCTTGGAGTCGCAGAGCACGACCTCTCCGATGCCCATGCTCAGGAAGAGCTTGGTTACCGCGATCCCGGCGGCCCCGGCGCCGTTCATCACCAGCTTCACGTCCTTCAGGTCTTTCCCTACCACCTTCAGAGCGTTCAGCAACACGGCGCCGCCGACGATGGCCGTTCCGTGCTGGTCATCGTGGAAAATCGGTATGTCGGTCTCTTCCTTCAGGCGGGCCTCTATCTCAAAGCATCGCGGGGCTGAGATATCCTCGAGATTGACCCCGCCGAATGTGGGAGCGAGAAGCTTGACCACGTTGACGATGTCGTCGACTTTCTTCGAGGCGACACAAAGCGGGAAGGCATCAACGCCCGCGAAGCACTTGAAGAGGACGCACTTGCCCTCCATGACCGGCATCCCGGCTTCCGGGCCGATATCGCCGAGACCTAGCACGGCGGTGCCGTCCGTGACGACGGCCACGAAGTTCCCCTTGCTGGTGTAGTCGTAGACGAGCCCGACGTCCTTGTGGATGTCCTTACACGGTTCGGCGACGCCCGGCGTGTAGGCCAGGCTGAGATCGTTCTTGTCCCGCACCGGAACCTTGCTTACGACCTTGATCTTGCCCTGATTGTCCTTGTGGAGCTTCAGGGCGTCCTCTCTCTGTCCCATACTCAGCTCTTCTCCTTTCTTACTCCGGACGCGCGACCTCGCTCCGAACACGCGGCGACACCGTCCGAACGCGATACCTGGGACCGGGAACCGGAAGCGGCGGGCCAAGTCACCCCCTGGAAAGACGAAAAGGCGAACAGCCACCGGGACTGCCGGCCTAGCCGGCTTCCAGGCGGTGTTCGCCGGTTTTCGCTCGCTTGGCCTGCCGAGGTCGACGCGGAGTTCCTCACGGCAGACGCGAACGAAGCGGCTCGAGCGTCAATCGACCGACCGCCGAACGCGGGGTTTCGCCGCGTCACCGGCCCCGGGCGGTCCGCCGAGGGTCGCGCCCATGACAACCTCATGTATGTTTATGGCTTCTGGGTCGCTAATCCTTCACGTCATCAACGTACAGCGCGACTCAACTGACCGCGTAGCGGGACTTCCCCGTCTCGTATAGGTCGTTCCCTTCCGTATCGATGCACACCACCGCCGGGAAGTCCACTACCTCCAAGCGGCGGATGGCCTCCGGTCCGAGGTCCTCGTAGGCCACGAGGTCCGACTTCTTGACCGTCTTCGCCGCAAGAGCGCCGGCGCCGCCGACGGCTACGAAGTAGATGGCCCCGTGCTTCTTCATGGCCTCGACGACCGCCGGCTGCCGCGACCCCTTGCCGATCATGCCTCTCAGGCCCTTGGCGATGAGCGCCGGGGCGTAGGGGTCCATGCGCCCGCTGGTCGTGGGCCCGCACGACCCCAGAGCCTGCCCGGGCTTGGCCGGGCAAGGCCCGACGTAGTAGATGATCTGGCCGTCGATGTCGAAGGGCAACGGCTTGCCGGCCTCGAGCGCCTCCACCAGGCGCTTGTGCGCGGCGTCCCTGGCCGTGTAGATGGCTCCGGAGATGAGAACCCGGTCGCCGGCCTTGAGCTTCCTCACCTCGTCCCCGCTGAGCGGGGCCCTTATCCTTGTCGCTTCGGTCACGGTTTCTCCCCCCTAGAGCACGCGCTCGGCGTGGCGCGCGGCATGACACTGCAGGTTGACGGCCACCGGCAAGGCGCCGATGTGGGTCGGGGCCGTCTCGATGTGAACGGCCAGCGCGGTGACCCTGCCGCCCAGGCCCTGGGGCCCGATGCCCAGGTCGTTGATCTCCTTCAGCGTCTCGCGCTCGAGCTTGGCGACCTCGGGCTCCGGATGCGGCTCGCCGACCTTGCGCAGGAGCGCCTTCTTGGCCATGACGGCGGCCCTGTCCATCATGCCGCCGACGCCGACGCCGACGATGACCGGGGGGCACGGGTTGGAGCCGGCCTTGTCGACGACCTCGACCACGAACTTCTTGACCCCCTGGGGCCCGGCGGCCGGCGTGAGCATCTTGAGGGCGCTCATGTTCTCGCTGCCCGTTCCCTTGGGGACGACCATGATCTTCAGTCTCTCGCCCGGAACAATGTCGGTGTAGATGATGGGCGGGGTGTTGTCGCCCGTGTTCTTACGGGTGAAGAGCGGGTCGGCAACGACCGACTTGCGAAGATAACCGGTAGTGTATCCGCGCCGGACCCCTTCGGCGACGGCCTCGTAGAGATCCCCGCCGACCAGGTGAAGGTCTTGCCCAAGCTCCAGGAAAACCACCGTCACGCCGGTATCCTGGCAGATGGGGACGCGCTCACGCGCGGCCACCTTGGCGTTCTCGACGCAGATGTCGAGAAGCTCCCGGCCGACCTCCGACTCCTCGACGTCGCGGGCCTTCTCCATGGCCTTGAGGACGTCGTCCGGAAGGTCATAGCAGGCGGCCACGCACATCTCCTCGACAGCCTGCGTCACCTGTGAAACGTCAAGCTCCCGCATCGCCACTCTCCCTCCAATGAGTGGGCCGGGGTCCCGGCCGCTCGACTCCCGGCGGGCGTGCGGACAGCCGGGCCATGCGACAGGGACGGCCAGGTCTACTGGGGCTCCGCGGCTACGCCGCCGCACCGGGATAGCCTGCGGGTAGCTCCCACGGTCTAGGTCTATTAGCCGCGGGCGGGGTATTCCCTTCGCTTGGGGCGCATCGGGTGGTGGCGTTCGTAGCCGGGGAGAGATGCTCTTGCCGGAGGGGCGGATCCGCCGCCCTGCGTCACCCTCGCCAACAAAATGCGTCACGCCTTTGGGCGGGTTGAAGCTGCTGCGGTCCTCGTTGGGGATGCCGGCGTCGGGGGCGATGCAGAGGCTCTCCCCCGTCACCCGCTTGCGCAACGCAGTTTGTCTAAGGCCGCGGCTACGAGGCGGTCATAGCCCTCATAGTCGGCCCGTTGAGCGGCCTCATCAGGCGAGACCCATTCGGCCCCGGCTATCTCGGCGCTCTCGGGCCGCAGGCGACCACCCTCGAAGCGGACGAGGTAGAAGGTGACGGTCTTGTGAACGCGCCCTTTGCGGGGGTGGTGATAGATGTAGCGCGTCTCCCCTATATCGCCTACGACCGTTCCCTTGACGCCCGTCTCCTCCTCAATCTCCCTCACGGCCGCCGCGGCCGGGGTCTCGCCGTCCTCGACCGCGCCCTTGGGAAACGTCCACCGCCCGTACCCGTCGAGGATCATCAGGAACTGGAGATCCGGGCTTTCCCTGTAGACGATGCCGCCGGCGGAGACCTCAGTCGCCATGAGGGAAAGAGCCCTCCCTAGCCGATCCTCTTATAGGATTGGTATTTCTCGAGAACGGTCTTGAGTGCGGTGACGAGCGCTTTCTGGGCGCTTCCGTGGTACCGGCGTTCAATAGTCTGGATGATGACCGGGAACTCGGTGTCGAGGCTACGGCCGACGACCAGGCGTTGGAAGAACTCCCTCGCCAGCGCCGTGGAGAGAGTGCACTCCGCGTTCAGAACCTTGCCCGTCTCCGGCTCCACTTCCACGCCCACCCCGACAACGTCGGATATCTTCGAGGCGGTGATGCCCGACGGAAGCCGGGCGTAGCCAGTGAAGAACACGGTCGCGTCTCTTGACATTCGTCCCTCTCCCCCGGCTCCGGCTCGGTCTGAATCCGGCCGGTTCCGCGAACCTTCTGTTCGCCACCCGGTAGAGGCGATTCCTCCCCCCAGCCGGCCCCGTCAGCTACGCCACTGTCCGGGAGTCAAGTCACTAGTTCCGCTGTCGCTGGAGCGCGGGAGGACCAAGGATGGCCGTAAGGCGGCGGAGACCGCCGCCCTGGCGGAGAGCCTGGATCTTGCTCAGCAACTCGTCTTCGGTCATGCCGAGGCGCTTGGCCACCTCGCGGTAGGGCTCGGCCACCAGGGGGAGACCGGTCTGGAGCTCCTGCAGCACCCTGCGGGTCGAGCCGTCCGCCGACGCCTCCACGGAGCCGAGAACGGCCGCCACACGCCGGACCTGGCCGCGACGGACCAGGCTCGCCATGGCCGCGATCACTTCCTTCTCGGACACCGGCTTCACCTTGTGCCTGGCCACTACCGGCCTCCGCCTGGGGCCCGGTCCGATAACCTCGAAGTACACCGTCCGCGGACGGCAGAAACCCCGGTTGGCGCGGCAGGCCAGCTCCAGAAAGGGCCGCGGGCACAGCGGGAATTCGTCCTGGAGCAGGCGCAGCACTACAATCTCGGTCTCGCGCAAGACCTCGCCCCCTACGGGCGGTATTGTCTCCGGTCCGCGCGTTGTTCAAGCCTGTCCACGCCGTCACCGGCGCCCGCCGTCCTCGGCTTCATCCTTGGCGGTACGCTTCCGGTTCGCGGTTTCCCCACCGCGGCGTGAAGGGACCCGGCCTCCGTCGCCAAATACCTTCCCGCCATACCTTTCGTCCAGCTAGGAAGCCGGCATCCCCGCCCCCGCGGCGTGGCCCCGGGTGGACGATTCCGGGAGGTTCGGACCCTGAAAGCGGAATGGCGGGGGTACATCCTCATAATGGCCTCGGGCCTGATGTGGGCCGCGGCCGGCGTGGCCGTGAGGTTCATCTTCTTGTCGCGAGATATCGACCCGCTGACGCTGGTTCAGATGAGGGTCACCCTGACCGCGTTGCTCCTCGGCGGCACTCTGGCCTTCCGGCCGTCCCTGCTCAGAATCGGACTCAGGGACCTGCCCTTCCTTGGAGCCTACGGGCTTTTCGGCCTCGCCATGTGCACGTCTCTTTACTACGTCGCCATCCGCGAGGCGAACGTCGCCGTGGCCGTCTTCCTGCAGTTCCTGGCCCCTATCTATTCCGCCCTCTACGACACCGTGGTTGAGAAGAGACGACCGTCGCTCACGACCTGTCTTGTCCTGCTCGTGGCCCTCGGAGGTCTCGCGCTCCTGGTCCTCGGGCGAGACGCGGGGCTGGTCCTCTCACCTCTGGGGATCGCCGCCGGGCTCGGTTCCGGCGTGGCCTTCGCCTTCTACGCCGTAGCCGGGCGGCGGGGGGTCGCGAGATACGGTCCGTGGACTCTTCTCTTCTGGGGAATGGCCATCGCCGCCTTGGCGGGGACGGTGATTCAGCCGCCGTGGTCGCTGCTGGCCCGTCCGTGGGAGGTCTCGGACTGGGCGTTCTTCCTCTATCTCGCCCTGTTCTCGAGCGCCATACCGTTCGCTCTGTTCCTCACGGGCTTGAAATACGTGAGGTCTACCCCGGCGATGATCACGGGAGCCCTCGAGCCGGTCTGGGCCACGCTCATGGCCGCCGCGTTGCTCGGCGAGTCACTGACCGTGCCGCAGTACGCCGGCTGCGCCCTGATCCTGTCAGCCGTCGTCGCCCTGCAGGTGGCGTCCGGGACCGCGCCCCGGAGGAAGCCCGCCGGGGAACCGCCGGGAGCCACCCAAGCCGGCCCTTCCTAGCCGCGGACCGCTACGAGTTGACGATGATTCTCGCGTCGACGGCGGCGCAGCCCGCGCCGACCCCGAACACCTTCACCGGGTTGAGGTCCAACTCGACTATCTCCGTGTGGTCGGCCACCAACCACGAGAGCCGGACCATGCAGTCCACGAGAGCGCTCAGGTCGGCCGGTTCGCGCCCCCGCGCCCCGCGGAGAACCGCGTGGCCCTTGGTCTTCTTCACCAGGGCTGTTGCCTCTCCCCGGGTCAGCGGGGCCAACCCGATGGCCACGTCCCGCAGGACCTCGGTGAAGATGCCGCCGAGCCCGAACAGAATCGTCGGTCCGAAGTGAGGGTCTCGCCCAGACCCGAGGATGACCTCATGCCCGCCTGCCAGGAACCTCTGGACGAGCAGCCTCGCATCCGGGCCGGGGGCCCGGCCGAGGACGTCCCGCCCCGCCTCCAGCACGGCCGCGGCGGAGGTCAAATCGAGCCGCACCAGGCCGAGGTCCGACTTGTGAAGCACACCCGGGCCAACAGCCTTGACCACGACCGGGTAGCCTATCCTGTCCGCGGCCAGGGCGGCCTCCTCGGGGGTCTCCCCGACCGCCCACCCGGGCACCGGAATCCCGTAGCCTTCGAGGAGTTCGAAGGCTTCGGCCCCCAGAACGCGGCGGGACGCCGCTGCCTTGACCCGGCGTACCGCCGCTCCGCCGCCCCCGGGCCCGCCACGCCGGCCGGGAGCCGCCGAGGTCGAGAAGCCGGGCGGCTCGGGGAGTCCGGCCGGTCTTTCGGGTTCCTCGAACACCCGGCCGCGGATATCGACGTAGTACGAGGCGAGCCGGGCCAGGGCGCGCACCGCCCGGTCCGCGGAGGGGTAGACGGCGACCTTGCGGGATTCCTCGGCCTTGCGGGCGAGCGGAATCGTCGTCTTCCCGTGCAGCCACCAGGTTATGGGCTTGTCCCTCCGCTCGGCCGACAGCACGAGGAAGTCGCTCACGGCCGGATCGCCGCCGCCGAACGTCCCCCCGACGCAGACAATCCCGTCCACGTTGGGGTCGCCGGCCACGAGATCGAAGCACTGGACGAAGACGGTCAGATAGTCCTTCCCGATGGCCGCGGGCCAGACGTCCAGGGGGTTGCCCACGCCCATCCAGGGCGGGAAGATGTCTTGCAGGGCCTTCAGGGTCTCGGGCGAAACCTGGGCCAGCTCGAGCCCGTAGTCCTCGCACGCGTCGGCGGCCATGATGCCCCCGCCTCCCGAGACCGTCACGACGAAGACGCGCTTGCCTTTCATCGGCGGCAGGAACAGGAAGGCCTTGACCGCGTCGTCGAGGTCCTCGACGTCCCGCAGGCGAATGATGCCCGCGCTGTCCAGGGCCGCTTCATAGACATCGTGTGACCCGGCCATGGACCCGCTGTGCGACCCGGCGGCCTGAGCCCCGGTGGCGCTCCGGGCGGTCTTGTAGACGAGAAGGGGCTTCCGCCGGGCGGCCTCCCGTGCGACCTCGAGGAAGAGGCGCCCTTCACCCGGCCTGAGGCCTTCCATGTGCATGGCTACCACCCTGATGTCCTCGTCCTCGCCCAGGTACCTGAGGGCGTCCGGGAAGCCGACGTCGGCCTGGTTCCCGACGTCTATCCCCTTGCCGAGGCCGCTGGTCGGCCCGAGGTCGGTCGCCAGGAAAAGACCCGTCTGGCAGATGACCGACGAGCCCAGGGGCTCGCGCCTTTCCATGGGCATGAACGAAGACGAGAAGCCGTCGAAGGTGTTGACCGTCCCGAGTGTGTTGGGGCCGAGGACCCGGGCCCCATGCCGCCGCACCGCCTCCATGAACTCGGCCTGGATGGCCGCTCCGGTCGCGTCCGCCTCGGCCAACCCCTGCGGCACGAGCGTGAACAGCCGGATCCCCCTCTCCAGGCAGTCGGATATCACTCCGGGGAGAATCTCCCGGGGGACCGTGATGATGGCCAGGTCGGGGACCTCGGGCAGGTCTTGGGCCCTGGCGTAGCATTTGACGCCGAGGATTTCCGTGGCCTTGGGGTTCACCGGGTAGATGCGGCCCTTGTAGCCGTAGTCCATCAGGTTCTCCAGGATGTTGAAGGCACCCGGGCCGGTGTTCCTGGATACCCCGACGATAGCGACGGACTCCGGGTTGAAGAACTTCTCCATGGCCACGGGATCGTAGGCCAAGCGGGTTCACCGTCCCAATTAGCTTGTTTGGTCCCCGCCGGGTGCTCGCCCCCGGCAGTGCGGCCGGACCAAAGTTCTAAAGGACAGGAGATTCTTCCTGCCGTTTGGTAGATTCCCGTCTCCGGGCACGGGCCTAGCCTCTCCCTGCACCAGCGCGGCACCGGCGAAGGCACCGAGAATGCCCACGAACATGGCGGCGTTCAAAGTCTCACCGAGAACCGCCCAGGCCAGAACGGCCACTATGGCCACCGAGGACGAACTGAGTACCGAGGCCCGGGCGACGGTCTCGTACGCGTAGGCGACAGTCAGGGCGACCTGGGCTCCGAGGTTACACAGACCCGCCGTCACGAGAAGCGCGAGCTGGCGCCACGCTCCCGGGTCCGACCCGATCCCGGCAACAAAACCACCGAGACTGCCGTTCGCCGCGGTCACTCCCGCGACCACCACGAGCCCCGGTATGCCGTACGCGGCCAGAATCGTGTAGGTGTCCACGCCCTTGGACGTGGCGTAACGCGTGCCGATGCTCCCCGTCGACCAGAGGAGACCGGCCGTGGCGCCCAGGGGAATGGCCCAAAACCAGGCCGGACCGGCCGGAACGCCCGCCCCTTGACCCCACGATAGCAGTAGCACACCGGCGACGAAGACGGCCACGCCCGTGAAGGCCCGTGGCCCGACGCGCTCGCCGAGGAGCCAAGCGGCTAGTAGGGCTGACCAGATGACCACCGTATTCCCGCTCGGAGTCGCCACGACGACGCCGCCGAGGGCCAGGGCCCTGACGAACATGGGGTTCCCGGCCGCGTAGATCAAGACTCCGGCCGTCGCCAGGCCACCCACGAGCCATTTCCCGCCGCGGTCGCGCCACAGACCTGCCGCCCTGGCCCGGCGACCGGGGCTGGCAAGCGTCACCAGAACGGACGTCACCGTGGTCGGAAGCCCGGCGAAGAGAGCGACGAGAAACGGGTCGGCCGACGGCGCCGCGAGGCGCATGGCGAGGTTCTGAAGGGCGTAGCCCACCGCGGCCGTGAGGGCCAGAACCTGCCCGCGCGTCAAGGACCCGTCCCTCCTTCACGCTGGAGAAGGACCCGCGTGCCGGCGGTCACCCCGTGCGCCGCCGCCCACCCGGCGGGGATCTCCAGAACGAAGCGGGCCGGCGCGGTGTGAAACCCGGGCTCCCCGGGACCCCGGGTCATTATGCCCGTGACCACACCATCAGCGGACAAGCTGACGATGTCGAGCGAAAACCTCATCCCCTCCGTGGTGAAGCGGCGCTGCCGCGTGTCGGGGTAGACGAAGAGCATGCCCGTGTCGGGCGGGAGGCTGTCGCGTCCGGCGAGCCCCATCTCACGCTCCGCGCGGCTCACCGCCACTTCGACCCGGACCAGGCCGCCGGGAAAGACCACCCCGGTCAGAGCGCGCGCGTTCCGCACGAACATGAAGTGCCGGCCCGCCAGGGCCGACACGGCCACGAGGCCCAGAAGGCCCAGGACGGCCGGGCTGGAGAGTACCGGGCGGGGAGTCCGCACTAGGCCGACTCGGCGGCCAGGATGGCCGCGCCCAGCGCTCCGGCGTACTGCGCGAGGTCGGGCACGGTGACCGCCAGGCCCAGTTCGCCCTCGATGACCCGCACCAGTCCGACATTACGGGCCACCCCGCCCGACATGACAAGAGGTTCCCCTAGGCGCACCCTTCGGGCCATGCCGGCTATCCGCCGGGCCATGGCCTTATGGATGCCGGCGATGATCTCCTCCTTGGGCCGCCTGGCGGCCCGTTGGGAGATGACCTCCGACTCCGCGAAGACCGTGCAAGTGCTGGAGATGTCGGCCGGGTTGGCGGCCGACAGGGAGAGCGGTCCGAAATCGTCGAGAGGAACCTCAAGGGCCCTGGCCATGACCTCCAGGAATCGCCCGGTCCCCGCGGCGCACTTGTCGTTCATTACGAAATCGAGGACCTTGCCACCCGGTCCCACGGCTATGGCCTTCGAGTCCTGCCCGCCCACGTCGATGACGGCGGCCACCCCGGGGACCAGTTCGGCGACGCCTCGTGCGTGGCAGGATATCTCGGTGACGGCGGCGTCGGACGACATCGCGTGACGCCCGTAGCCGGTCGAGACCGTGCGGACCGTCCTGTCAGGGGAGACCCCCGCGGCCCTCCTGGCCTCTTCCAGTACGGCCCGGCCGGCGGCTTCCATGTCGTAGCCGACCGGGCGCAGCGCGGTGCCGAGAATCGACCGTGACCCGTCGACAACAACGGCCTTCGCCGTGGCCGAGCCGATGTCGATACCTGCGAAAAGACTCATACGCCCATTATGCGGCCAGGGCACCCGGCGCGCAAGGTCGCCCTGCCCGCATACAGCCCTGCCAGTCACGGCCAGACTAGGGGCGAGGTGGTGACCGGTCATGCCTTGGGTCATATTGGCCATAGTCATCTGGGTAGTCACGCTGCTGGCGGTTCCGCAGGAGAACTTCAGGCGACTGGTGCCGTTCGGCATCATCGCCGGCTTCGGCCTGGCGCTTCTCATCAACATGCTGGGATCATCCATCTTCGGTCTCTGGGGGTTCAGAAACGTGGTCTGGCCTATCCTCGGGATACCCTTCTGGGTCCTCCTGTCGTGGGTCCCGGCCGTCATCCTCTTCGTGCACTACCTGCCCGAAACATCCCTGGCGCGCCTGGGATGGCTGCTCCTGTTCCCCGTGGTGTTCACGGCTATCGAATTCCTGTTCCTGAGGCAGGGCCTTAGGTTCTTCTCGCCCGACTGGAACCTCGTCTACTCGTTCCTCCTGAGCCTGGGCGTTCACATCCTCGTCCTCTCCTACTACCTCACGTCTGTCCGCTCCCCCGTGACCTCGCTCTCACCGGGCTGGCCGCGCCGTGAAAACCGGCACGAGTCTCCGGGCGACAGGGAGACGCGCGAGTCTCCGGGCGACAGAAAGAGGTGAATGGCCTCTAGCAGCGGATAGAGGGATGTTCTCCTAGAGGTAGTAATTACTGTCAAGGGCCATCCGGCGACGCGGCCAGGGAGGCTCGCCTGGAGGATACCCTCGTGCTCGTCGATGCTCACTGCCACCTGACCCCGGATTTCGGGCCGTCGGCCCTCATCCGGGCCATGGACGAGGCCAACGTCGAACGGGCGGTCCTCGTAGCCCACACTCTGGACTCCGTCTCGCCCGGGGGTTTGCCACCCGCTCTCATCGGGCGCCTGCTCACGCCCTACCTCAACCCCATAGGTCGTTACCAGTACAGCAGAAAGGTGCGGAACGGTCACCTGTTGACCGCCGACCGGCGCCTCGACATACTTCCGACCCCGGACAACGACGCCGTCAGGGAAGCCGTCAGGGCCTGTCCTGATCGTTTCATCGGCTTCGCCCTCGTCAACCCCGCCGACCCCGGCCACCTGAAGGTCGTTGAGCGCCACTTCTCCACGGGTTTCCGGGGTGTGAAGGTGCACGCCTGGCACCACAGGGCCAATCTCCTGCGCAGCATCGACCCGCTGGCCCGGGCCTGCGGCGAGGCCGGCTACCCGTTGCTCATCCACCTCGGCGGTAACTTCAAGGGAGGCGCGTCCGTCCTGCGCCTGGCCGACAGGTTCCCCGCGACGAACTTCATCCTGGCCGAGGCCGGCGTGCCCTATTACCAGGCCGTGTGGCGGGCGACCAGGGAGCACGCCAACCTCTACTTCGACTTGTCCGGGCCCGATATGCCCGGCGAGCTACTGAGGCTCCTGACCCTCCACGTGCCTCCCGGCAGGCTCCTCTTCGCCTCGGGTGGACCGGGCGGCCTGGGCGGCCGGGGAGGCGGCTACAGCTACGAGGGCGTCAAGCGGAGGCTCGAAGCTCTCGGCCTCGGAGGCGAGGCGGAGCGGGCGGTCAAGGGAGGCACTCTGATGCGGCTCATCGGGCTGGCCCGGCCTACGGCCCGCCTTGCCTACGCTTCTGAAACCCACGGTGGTCTATGTAGTAGTTCTCGCGGTAGATGAGGCTCGAGATGGGGACGACCTCGTAACCCTGGGTCTTGAAGTAGTCGAGGATACGGGGCAAGGCGGCCGGAGTGTTGGTGGCGTTGTTGTGGAAGAGGACAATGGCCCCGGGATGTACCTGGGAAGTCACCCTGCTACAGATGGCGTCCGCCGACAAATCCCGCCAGTCAAGTGAGTCGACGCTCCACTGTATTGTGTAGTAGCCGAGTTCCTGGGCGGCTTCGATGACCTTGTTGCTGTACTCCCCGAAAGGCGGCCGGAAGAGGAAGGCGGTCCGGCCCGTGGCCGCCTTGATTTGCTCGTGGACGACGGCCAGTTCCTCCTTGATGGCCTCCTTCCCGAGCGAGTTCAGGTGAGGATGGGTCGCGGTGTGGTTGCCTATCTCATGGCCACGAGCCGCGATCTCCTTGAGCATGTCCGGGTAGTCGTCTATCCAGAAGCCGACCAGGAAGAAGGTCGTCTTGACCCCGTAGCGGTCGAGGATGTCCAGGATGAGCGGGGTCAGTTCCGCCCCCCATGCCGCGTCGAAGGAGATGGCCACTTTCTTCTCGGTCGTGTCCACCCCGTAGATGGGAAGGAGGCGGGGGGTGGCCGAGACCGCCGCGACCAGTCTGGCGGGCGCCCCGCCCCAGCCCGCCACCAGCGGATACGCGACGACGACGGCGACGACGACCAGTGACGGGACCAGCCAACGAAGGTTGTAGAACCTCAGCCTCACGGCGACCACCACCCCGCTCTCCCAGAGACTATGCCGGGCCGGCGCGGTGGAGGACTCCCGGCCCGCCTGCCCGAAGCAAACTGTCCGGCTGACCTGCCGGAAGAGCACCCGAGAGGAGTGCCGCGATGCCGCCGGTGGTCGACTTTCACATCCACCCCCTTGTTCCAGGCGCGGCCAAGCCCTGGATAATCGAATGGATGAGGGAGACCTACGGGGAGGGACTGGAGGACCAACTGGCCGCCTTCGCCGACCCGGACGCCCTCGCGGGCTTCCTGAGATCCTTGGGCGTGGACTACGCCGTCATCCTGGCCGAGGACAGCCCGGCCACGACCGGGACCACCTCCAACGAGACCGTGGCCGAGATGTGCGCGGGCCGGCCCATGTTCATCCCGTTCGCCAGCATCAACCCGAACCTGCTCAACCGCCCCGGCCGTGAACTGCGGAGGCTGGTGGAGGCCTACGAGTTCAAGGGCCTGAAGCTATACCCCACCTACCAGTTCTTCTACCCCAACGCCCCCGAGATCTACCCGCTCTACGCGGTGGCCGAGGAACTCGGGCTCCCGGTCATGTTCCATACGGGGTCGTCGGTGTTTCGCGGCTCGCGGATGAAGTACGGAGACCCACTCTTCTTCGACGACGTGGCCGTCGACTTCCCCGACCTCACCATCATCATGGCCCACAGCGGCCGAGGGTTCTGGTACGACCGGGCCTTCTTCCTGACCCGGCTGCACGCCAACATCCACATGGAGATATCGGGCATTCCTCCGAAGAGGCTTCTCGAGCATTTCCCGGAACTCGAGCGGGTAGCGGCCAAGGTCATCTGGGGGTCCGACTGGCCCGGCGTCTTCAACATCCAGGCCGGCCTGGACGGGGTACGGGCCTTGCCCCTCTCAGAAGACGCAAAGGCCGCAATCCTGGGCGGAAACGCGGCGAGACTCTTGCGCCTACCTGCGGAATAGGGAAACCTCCCCGGGGTCGAGGTCGACACCGGCCACTGTCTCTCCTGCCCCGAGGTCGAACCGGAACCGATTGCGAGCGCCCTCGATGGTCACGCGCTCCACACGGCTGTCACCGCCGGCAAGGCGGAGTCTCAACTCCGTGTCCAGGCGGAAACAAGCCCCCTCGGCCTCCTGCTCCACGTCGACCTCGACCGCCCGTCCCGGCCGGCGCCAGGTCACAAGCAACCGCGGGACCTCGCCGCGCTCGAGCCATTGCTCGAAAAACCACTCCAGGTCGCGGCGGGTGACCTCCCGGAAGCACTCGATGAAGTCCCGCGTGTCGACCCGACGGCCCCTGTGGCGGCGATAGAACTCCCGAATGGCGCGGTCGAACGCCTCCCGGCCCACCAGAAACTCGAGCATCCGTAACACCCAAGCGCCCTTCACGTACCAAAGGACGTAGCGGTCCCCAGAGTCGAACGTGGTCCGGCTTATCGGCTGCGCCCGGCGGAGACGGCTGACGCGCTCCCGGTAGTCGGCGAAGATCGTCACCGCCTTATCGCGCCCGATGAACCACTCATCCACCCGCGCGGCCCAGTACTCGGCAAGAGCCTCCATCAGCCAATCGTGCCACGTGGTCCGGTCAACCGAGACCTGTTCCCGCCACCACCAGTGGGCGAGCTCGTGGGCCACCCCGTAGGTGGGGTAGGCGCGGGCGGACTCCGGGTAGTTGAGCACGAGGATGTACTGCGGCTCGCTCGTCACCATCAGGCGGCCGTAGACATAGCCTCCCTCGGCGAACCGGGGAGCAAAGACAAGATTCACGGCGTGTCGGGGTCCTTCGACCTTTTCGTTGGGACCTAGGGCAGCCGAGAGAAACTCAAGCGTGTCGAGCATCTGCTCGAGCATCGTAGCCGCTTGGTCGTGGGACATGAAAGCGTAGTAGACGCGGCCCTCGTGCCTGTCCCGGCTCGCGGCGCGATGCTTGAAGTAGCTCGAGGCAAGGACGTTGATGTCGGTTGTCGCGTCGGCGCTGGTCCACTTGGCGTAGAGTCTCTCGCCGGTCGTCCGGCGCCCGACGAGACGACCGTTGCAGACCTCGGTAGTCGGCAAGGGGTAACCTCCCGCGGGGAGGTCGAGGTCCATGACCCACGAGAAGCCTGTCACATGCCCGCCGGGCAGCGGGTACCAGCAGGCGAAGTCCCGCAGCTCGACAAGGTGCTCCGCAATCATGCAGTAGCCCCAGACGATTCCGGCCAGGTGCCCCTCCCAGGCCAGAGACACCCGCATGCGGCCGCCGGGCTTGACAGGCGGCTCGAAGGTAAGGTGAAGTCCCCGGCCCGCGTAGCCGAGAGGATGCTCCCCGGCCGGTTCCTCCAGCCGCGCCCCCGGGCACGCGAACCGGGTGACACGGAGCGAGGGATGAAGGTAGAGGAAGAACTCCGAGTACGGTTCCCCGCCGTTGACAAGGTCGATGGTGCCGCGCGCCTGAAGGTTGTTGGCAGCCCAGGGGTCGATGCGCACCCGCAGCTCATACCGTTCCACTCGCATCGCTGCTGCACCACCTTGTTCGATAGTCAATCATCGGAGTCCGCTCTTCTTGTGCTGTCCAATCAAGTCCCGTGTCCCGACGCTTTACTCTACGGGGCGCCCCCTACCCCGCCGCCGACCGGAGCTGCGGAAGCGACCGGAACGGTCTTTGCCCGGCGCGGCTCCTTGAGCCACAACACCACGATCAAGAGAGTCAGGATTAGGACCGTCGCGCCGAACCAGAACGGAGCTGCCGGTGCCACGCGGTCGTAGAGGAACCCGCCAAGAAGGGGGGCCGGCATCAGGACCAGGTTCTGCAGGCTGTTGAATACCGAACGGACGGTCCCGCGGCTGTCCTTGTCGGTCATGTCGGCGAGATAGGCCTCCACGGCCGGCCCGGCCAGGCTGCCCGCAAACCCCTGGAACAGCCACACCGCGCCGAGCGAGGCCATTGTCCTGGCCCCGGTGAACCAGAGGAGCCCGGCGGCCATGCCGAAGATGGCCAGAGACACCACGGGCTTCCTCCCCATACGGTCCGCCGCCACGCCTCCGGCGATGCTCGCCGCTATCCCGGCCACCCCGGCGATGGAGTAGACGACGCCCATGCGGGCCTCGTCGACCCCGGCCACCTCACGCATGAACACCGAGAAGAGGTTCATCGTCGCCGCCATACCGATGCCGATCAGGATGGCCACAATCAGGAACAGGGTGAACTGCCGTGACGAAAGCATCTGCCTCAGGGCCCCTTTGAGTCCGGCGAAGAAGGCCGGCGCGCTATAGCCCGTCTCCCTTCTCGCGTCGTCTCGGGGGTCACGGATTCGTGACCGGATGAAACCGGCCAGGCAAAGCATGACGGCCTGCCCGACCAGGAAGGCGCGGTAGCCGAAGTACTTGTAGACGACCCCTCCGACGAGGGGGCCCAGAGCGGCACATACGCCGAAACCGGCCGCCTGGTAGGCGAAACGGGAGCCCCGCGTCTCCTCCGGTCCGATGTCGCTGACCAGGCCGAACAAGGCCGGCCCCACAAGAAGGCCGGGGAACATGCCGATGAGGCACCCCGGGATGAGCCAGGCCCAAGACGGAGCCAGGGCCATCATGAGCACGCCGATGGCCCCGATGCACGGCGCCAGGGCGTAAAGGGTGATTCGCCGGTACCGGTCCGTGGCCCATCCGCCGATGGGAGCCAGGAGAACCATGAAGAGCCCGCCGATGCTGGCCACGAGGCCGATGTCCGTGGGGGAGCCGCCAAGCTCGCGGATGTAAAGAGGGAAGAATCTCTGCTCCACCTGGGTGCCTATGTTGGCAATCACCATCGAGAGCACGATCAGGTTCATGTCCCGTCCGAACGAGAAGTGTGAGAGGCAAGAACCGCGCCCCATGCCCGACATGTCGGTACCTCGTCTCCGCTTCCGGAGGCCGGCTAGGCCGTCCGGGCTTATCAGTTATAGGCCGGGGATACTACTTCCTACTCGCAGCGGGAGGCTCCACCGGCATGAATCTCGAGTTCATCGCCGCCGTCGTCCTCGGCGTCCTCGTCACCGTGTCTCTGGCGTGGCTGGCGCGTTACCTCTCGGGCGTGGCCCGGCGCTCCGCGCCCGGTAGAGGGGCCTATCCCCGGGCCGTCGCCCGGGCGGCGGTCGGGGCTCTCGTCTTGTGGTGCGTCGGCCTGGCCCTCCCGTTGGCCGTCCTCGTGCACTGGCTCCCGAAGCCGGTGCCGCCGCCGGCCCAGACTCCGGGCGGAGCCCCAGCCACCCCGGGGGAGGTCTCGCCGGACTTCACCACTA
>QZJP01000101.1 GCA_003599345.1 Bacillota bacterium
GAAGAAGTCGGCGAGCGACCCCTCGGTGAAGATGCCCCACACGGCCGTGGCCTCCTCTTGCGCTAGCAACCAACCCAACATGTGTTGTTTCACCTCCTATGGCTTTAGAGTCGTATGCTACAACCCCGCTGGAAGCCGGAAGGGTTACTCCCGCGGGGACATAGCCCCACCTACCGCCGGACCCAACCCCAAAAATGGCTATAATCCGACGAGATTTCGTTCTTCCTACCTCGCACTTATCCTCCTAAGAAGTCTCACTTTTTGTCCCCCGTGGGTTCACTACCAGCCTGGTTCCTGGTGAATTCAGGTTCATCGCCTGCGATTCGTCCCCTCACGAGGTCGAGGATCTCCTCGCGCTTTCCGCGTCCGAAATGGAGGGTCATGCCCTTGAGATACCGTTGACGAAGGTCCGTCGGGCGGAGGTGGAGGAAGACCCCGTCGTGAAAGACGCGGTACTCATCGAAGTCCTGCCAGCGATGGCCCTCCTCCGAGAAGAAAATGCGCTGGTAGGCCTTCTTGTTGGTCAACCTGTAGGTCGTGGGGAAGTAGAGGGGTCCCAGCGCGCCGCCAAGGAGGAAAAGGGCCATGACGACGGCGATCCATTGCCCCCCGAAGCCCCAGTAGACAACGGCCAGCCCGAGGATGGTGGCCAGGATGCCTGCGGCGAACGTCTTCGGCTTACGCTCACGCAGGGAGGTAGACCATTGCAGGATGGTGACTTCCTGCGCGTAAGCCATCGAATCCTTGGGGACAGAGGCGCTTTTCTCTCCGCCACCGTCGCCTCGTGTCACGCACTCGCCCCCCGTATCAGCGAAGTACCCTGCCACTCCCGACGGGCAAGAAAGGCAAGACAAGTCGAGGCAAGCTCTCAAAGCGACCTGTATTTCGCGGTTCGGCCTTTATTCCCTCTTTGGGGGCCGTCACCGGGCCGCCCGGGGCTAGTAGGGGTCGGCGCTGGCCGCCAGGGTGATCATCACCCGGGCCGCCTTGAAGGCTTTGATGTAGTCGTCGTCTGAGTACGCGACAGTCAGGGTGTCGACCCTCTCCGCTCCCGGCATCAGGCCGACATACTCGGCCATCGCGGTGTTCATCAGCCTTAGTTCGAACCGGGCGGGCGTGGGTGGAAGGAGAGGACGGGCCTTGCCGATGAGGGCTACGGCCTCCGCCGCGGCTTCCCGGATGCGGGCGTTGGCCTCGTCGAAAGGCAAGCACTTGGCCGCATAGCGGCCGACGGGCTCCTTGACCGCCACTGTCTTGACGCCCGGTAGGGCGTCGGACGCCTCGTTAGTAGCCTCGGTATCGCCCGTGACGAGCAGGACCGGGACGCCGTAGCATCCCGCGATGTAGGCGTTCATCAGTGTTTCGCCGGCCACCGTCCCGTTGATGCGCAACTCGGCGACAGTGCGGCTGGAGTAGGTGTGGTTGAGGACTCCGGGAGTGCCGGCCCGCGAATGGTAGCCGACCAGGAACGCGCCGTCAAACCCGTCGGCCACGCCCTGCATCATGCTCAGGGGCTTGGGGGCGCCGGTGACGAGATGGGCCGCCGGGTGCAGATCTTCGAGGATGATGTTGCGCATCGTCCCGTGGCTGTCGTTGACGAGAATCATGTCGGCCCCGCCCTGGACGGCGCCGGCGACGGCGGCGTTGACCTGCTTGGTCATGAGACGCCGAGCCCGGCCGTAGTCTTCGCCCTGCCCCTGCGCTGCGTGATCCCCGTGGACTACTCCGCTGATGCCTTCAATGTCGCATGAAATGAAGATTCGTTGAATCTTGTTTCTGTCGCTCGCGCCTGTCAACCCGTCGTTCGCGCTGGTCAACACTCGACACTCCTTCCGCTCAGGTCTTGCGGGCCCCCAGTCCGAAAACGGCCTCGGTCACCCCGACGACCTCACCCCGGTGGTTGACCGTGGCCAGACGGGAGAACGGCTCCAGGGACCGCGCGGCCGGCGGACTCACAAGGCCGAGGTTCTCCAGGACCCGAACGACGGCCGGGCCGACCGCCCGCGAGTTCCCGTCTTCGATTTTTAGGGCGCAGCCTAGGCCCCACCCGGGCACCCCGAAGCAGTAGACCGCCTCCGCCCCGCCCTTCGCCACGACGGGAGTGGCCTCCATCAGCACCGTGCACAGGCGGCCCGTCCCCGCGACCATGTCCGGGTGCGCCCGCATAGCTCGTACGATGAGAGAGGCCGCCGAGGCGCGCGCCGGCCCGAAGTCCGACTTCGGGTCGTCCGGGTTCGCCAGACGCGCGAAGGCCTGGGCCATGTTCCTGAGCGGCAGCGCGAAGACCGACACCCCGCAACCGTCCCTGGCCACGCCTATCCTCGAGGCCCTGTAGCCGGCCACGGACGCGACGTTATCAAGGCACAACCGCTGCAGGGGGTGATTCTCGTGCCAGTAGTCCTCGAGGCCCCAGCCCATCTTCTTGGCCACCGCCAGCATGCCCGCGTGCTTCCCCGAGCAGTTGCAGTGAACCGCCGTGGGCTCCCTGCCTTCCCGGATGAGAGCGTGGGCCGACGGGGTGTGGGTCGGGAGGTGGGTGCCGCACTGGAGGTGGGATTCGTCCAGCCCGATCTTAGCGAGCGCCCCGAGGACGGTCGCCACGTGCCCCGGCTCCGAACTGTGGGACGCGCACATCACGGCGAGTTCCTTCTCCGTCAGGCCGAAGGCCTCGTAGGCCCCGGATTCCACGATGGCCAAGGCCTGGATGGGCTTGGCCGCACTCCGCATGAACGTGTAGGCTTCGGGGTCGCCGGCGTGGGCGACGAGCATCCCGGCGGGGTCGACGACCGCCACGCTCCCCCGGTGGACGCTCTCGACGTAGCCGCCTCTGCGGACCTCCACAAGAACCTGCGACATCACCGCGCTCCCTCCGGTAATCTCCTCCAGGCCGGTGCCTTCCAGGCGGGTACTTTCCAATCCGGCCCGAGCCGCCTGCCGTGTCGACCGCCACCACCGCGCTAGCCGCGATAGCCGCTCGGACTCCGGCGGCGGAGTATCTCAATCACTTGTTCCACCGGCAAGCCCTTTCGTTCGTGCCCGTCCCGCCCCCGCACGGTCTCCGCCGCGAAGAGGGCGTTGATGATAGCTTCTTCAGCGGCCTCGGCCGCCCCCTGGAAGAGCGGGCCGAAGTGCCTATCGTCTTCGACCAGGGTCCGACGGACGAGAACCGGCTCCGACGGGTAGGCTGGTTCAAGGTCGGCCGTCGTGAACGCCAGGACGAAATCACCGCTCCCGTGCGCCCCGACCGACCCGGTTCGAGCCAGGCCGAAGGTCGTTCGGCGGGCGATGCGGGTGAGTTGCCGGGAGGTGAGTGGGGCGTCGGTGGCCACGACAATCATGATGGACCCGCCCGGCGGCTCCTCGGGCCCGGCGGGCATTCGCTCGCGCGATGGGACGCGGCGCCGTTCCTCTTCCACAGTCGCGGGAGGTCCCGGCGGCCGGTCGGGCCACCCCGCCGCCTCCAATTCCCGGCCGACAGGCACGCCGTCGAGGCGGAAGTCGGCCAGACGGCCGAAGTTGGCCAGGACCAGGCAGCCGAGAACGAAGTCGCCGGAGCCGAAGGTCAGCGCACGGGACGAAGTCCCGATGCCGCCCTTGAACCCGAGGCAGGACATGCCTGTCCCGGCCCCCACGTTCCCTTCAGCGACCGGACCCCCGGTGGCGGTCTCGAGAGCCCGGAGACAGTCAGCTTCAGTGACGTGCCTGCCCCTCATGTCGTTGAGGTAGGCGTCCGAGCACTCACCCGCGACGGGGTTCACCGTACCGCCCGTCGAGCCTATCTCCGGATTGCGTTCCAGCGCGTGGGTGACTAGGGCGTTCGCGGCCGTCCAGACACTGAGAGTGTTGGTGAGGAGGATGGGGGTTTCAAGGACGCCCAGTTCGGCGAGTTGGGGCAGCCCGACACTCTTGCCGTAGCCGTTGAACACGTAGCAGGCGGCGCGGGGCCGCTCCCGGAAGACGTTGCCCGGATGCGGGACGACCGCCGTGACGCCGGTCCTCACGACGGTAGGGGTGTCCCTGACCAGGGTCTGGTGCCCGACCAGGACACCGGGGACGTCGGTGATGGCGTTCCGCGGGCCGCAGGGAAGGCGACCCAGGACGATACCGAGGTCCCTGGCCCGCGGCCTCCCTGTCGTGGGGAGTTCCCCCTTCCGCTACCGCCCGCCCACTGCCGGCGACCAGGCGCCGGGAACCCGGCGCCGCCTCGCGGCGCCGGGCGGTTACCTCCGGCTACCGGTCCAGAGTCTTGCGGTACTGCGCGGAAATCTCGCGGTACCGGGCGGCGGCCCCCACCAGACCGGTGAACAGATTCAGGAACATCCTATCTCTCGACCAGAGGTTCTCCGGATGCCACTGGACGCCGAGAACGGGCCAGCCGGCGGTCCCGCCCATAGCGCCGCCCGAGGTACTGCCCGAGGCCGCGCCCATGGCGCCGCCCATGGTCCCGCCCATGGTCCCGCCTCCGGCGCCCGTAGCCTCGATGGCCTCGATGACCCCGTCCGGGGCCACCGCCGACACGCGGAAACCGTCCGGGACGCGCCGCACGGCTTGGTGGTGGAAGGTGTTGACGGCGAACGTTCCCGGACGAAGCAGTCTCGCCAAAACCGTCCCGTCCTCGACCTCGACCGAGTGGGTCAGGGCGTGACGCGGAGCCTCCTGGCGGTGTTTGAGCGAGCCGGGTCTCTGACTCGGGAGGTCTTGGTAAAGGTCTCCGCCGGCGGCCACGGCCAGCACCTGGACTCCCCGGCAGATACCGAGGATGGGCAAACCGCGTTCCAGCGCGAGGCCTGCCAGGGCGATCTCGAACTGGTCGCGCGCCGGCTCGATTGCCCCGAGACCGGGCACGGGACCCTCGCCGAAGTACGCGGGGTCCAGATCGCCCCCGCCGGTGAGGATGAGGCCGTCGACGGCGTCCAGGACGCCGGCGGCGATGCGCCGGGCCGCGCCGGGTCCGTCCGAGGCGGGGCCGCCTAGCAGGGCGTAGGGGACCGGCAAGACCAGGGGCAGGCCGCCGGCCTCCTCGACCCCGGCAGTGTAGTCGGCGCCCAGGCGTACCTGGCGGACATCCTCGGCGTACGCCGCGGTCAACCCGATTCTCGGGACGTGCCGCGGCCCGCCGCCGTCAGGGCAATTCAGACCCGGTGCCCCCTTCCATCGCCGCGTTCGGTCGTCACCCGCTCCGCCGTCTCGCCGTTCCCGGTGGTAGAGGCGAGATAGTCGTGAAGGGCAACGGCCTGGGCCATGAGGCCCGGTGACCCGCCGGTGTGGACGAACAGGATGTTGGCGGTCGTCGGGAAGGCTCCCTCCCGGATGAGGCCGATGAGACCGGACAGGGCCTTACCCGTGTAGACCGGGTCGAGGACCAGGCCCTCGGTTCGAGCGGCGGTGAGAATGGCTTCCCAGCCCGCCCGCGTCGGAATACCGTAACCCTCACCGGCATAGCCGCCGTGGACCACCGCCGGTGGCGCGGGGTTGGACGAGAGGCCCAGGCGCTCCACGGTGGCCGAGACGAGGGCGTCGACGCGCGCCGCGGACGCGGCCGGCTCGCGGCTGATGGTCACGCCGTGAACGTCGGTGCCCGCCAGGTGGAGGGCCGCGCCAACCTGCAGGCCCGCATGGGTCCCGCCCGAGCCAGTGGTCACAAGGAGATGGTCGAAATGAACGCCGAGTTCGCTCGACTGAGCGGCAATCTCCAGAGCGGCCGCCACGTAGCCCACCGACCCCACGCCGTCTGAGCCTCCAAGGGGCACGATATAGGGGTGACGCCCTTTCAGCTCGAGTTCGCCGGCCACGTCGGCCATGGCCGCCGCGACCGTCTCATCGGCGTCGTCGGCCGTGAAGACGATGCGGGCGCCGAACAGGTGGTCCAGGAGCAGGTTGCCCTGAGGGGCCTCCCGCCCCGGCAGGTGGCCCGGCGTGAGAACCAGGACGACCTCCAGGCCGAGCCGGCGGCAGGCCGCCGCGGTAAGGCGGGCGTGATTGCTCTGAAGGGCCCCGGGGGTGATGATGGTGTCGGCTCCCTTGAGGATGGCGTCCCCAAGCAGGTACTCGAGCTTCCGAACCTTGTTGCCGCCGAGCCCGAGGTCTGTGAGGTCGTCGCGCTTCACCCAGAGGTGAGGACCTCCGAGGGCCGCGGACAGCCTCGGGCATTCGTCGAGGGGAGTCGGCCAAGTGGAGAGCCGGGCGCGGGGCAGATCCCCCAGACTCACGCGTGGTCACCTCCGAGGGACACGGTTCCGAGGACGGAACGCAGGATCACGGGCCGCCCGTCCCGCAGGAACACGCGGGGAACCCGGCGGCCCACTGTCGACACTATCTCATAGTTTATGGTTCCACAGGTCCGAGCCAGCTCCTCCGCAGGTACACAGGGCATAGTCCCGACAGAGGCCCCCGGACCGGGCTGGCAACCCATGAGGACGACCTCGTCGCCCACGCCGGCGCCGGGCGCGTCGTCAAGGCCGATCATGAAGTGGTCCATGTTGACGCGCCCAAGGACGGGGCAATAGGCCTGGCGCACGAGCACCCTTCCGCCGCTCGACATGCATCGCCGGTATCCGTCGGCGTAGCCGACCGGCACCGTGCCCACACGGGTGGGGCGGCCGGCGACGAATTCGCGACCGTAGGATACCGGAGTCCCGGCGGGGACCGTCTTCACGTGGACGAGCCGGGTCTTCCAGGTCATGGCCGGCAGGAGGGGGACCCTCATCGCCACGTCGGCGGAGGGGTAGAGACCGTAGAGGGAGATGCCCACGCGGATGAGGTTGTACCGGGTCTCGGGAAACTGCATGACGGCGGCGCTGTTGGCGGCGTGCCGCCAGCCAAACGACAGACCCGCGCGGGCCGCCAGCCCGAGGAACCTGTCGAACAGGGCTGTCTGGTGGTCGCTGAACGTCCTATCGGCCTCGTCGCTCGTCGCGTAGTGGGTGTAGACTCCCTCCAGCTCCAGCCCTTCCAGGGCGGCGAGACGCAGGGCCATCTCGACGCCGGCTTCGTCGGGGGTTACGCCGATGCGGCCCATCCCCGTGTCCACCTTCAGGTGAGCCCGAATCGGCCGCCCCCGGCGGCGTCCCTGGGCGGCCAGGGCCCGGGCCGTCTCAGGCTCGAAGACGGCGGCTGTCAAGTCATATGCCGCGAGCGTCTCGGCCTGTGCCGGGGTCGACTGGCTCAGGATGAGAATGGGTGCGGTAATCCCGGCCCTGCGGAGTTCGACGGCCTCTTCGACGGCCGCGACGCCAAGCCAGGAGGCGCCGGCTTTCACGCAGGCCCGGGACACCTCGACCGCCCCGTGCCCGTAAGCATCGGCCTTGACCACCGCCATCAGGTCGGCCGGCTCGGCCAGGGCCCTGAGCCTGCCGGTGTTCTCAGCGATGGCGTCGAGGGAGATCTCGGCCCAGGTCGGCCTGTGACAAGCCTCCCACTCCGAGGCGGAGTGCCGGTAATCGAGAATCATGGGGCGCCGTCTCCTCGAGCCGCCGACGTCGCGTCGACTATGGCGGGTCCGTAGCCGGCCAGAAGTTCCGTTCGCGCGTCCATGGCGGCTAGGGCCCGGGGAAGGTAGTGGGCGATATCCGACGCGATGAGACCCCTCGGGCCCAGGTCGCGGGCCGCCAGATCGCCCGCGAGGCCGTGGGACGACACTCCCAGGAGGGCGGCCTCGACCGAGGAAGAGCCCTGGGCGAGGAAGGCCCCGATTGCCCCGGCCAGCACGTCGCCGCTGCCGCCCGTGGCCATGCCGGGGTTGCCTGTGGCGTTCACCCACGCCCGCCCCTCGGGCGAGGCGGTCACCGTGCCGGCTCCCTTGAGGACCACGACCGAACCCCACGCCCTGGCCCGGTCCAGCGCGACGCCCAGGCGGTCGGATTGGACGTCCGCGACCGTGAGCCCGGTCAGGCGGGCCATCTCGCCGGGATGAGGGGTGAGAATGATACCGGAGCCGGGCCGAGTCGCGGGCGCGGCCACAGAGAGTACCTCCGTGACGGCCTTCGGGCCGTCGAGAGCCAGGGCGTTCAGGGCGTCGGCATCGAGCACCAGTGGGACCCGCCCACCCAGACTCCTTATCAGGTCGACGACGAAGTTCCTGACCTCGGCGGTCGCGCCCAGGCCGGGGCCTACCACGAGGGCCCTAGGCCCGGCGCGCCCGGCGCCCGGCCCGCTGGCGAACCCGATCAGGTCGCGGGCGGCGGCCCGCGCCACGCGCCCCTCAGAACCCTGCGGGAGCCCCCGGGTGAGGGCTTCCGGAAGAGAAGACGCCACGACGGATTGACACTCCACCGGGCAGGCCACGGTGACGAGACCGGCCCCGGCCCTCAGGGCGCCAAGGCCGGCAAGGACCGCGGCCCCGGTGAACCCGGGCGACCCGGCCGCCACCCAGGCGTGTCCGAAAGTCCCTTTGTGGCCGGCGACCGGCCGCGGGGGAAGTAGCCGGGCGACGCCGGCCGGGAGAAGCCACTCGCAGGCTGCCGGGCCCTGGCGGGACGCTTCGTCGAGACATGCGGCCGGGATTCCGATGAGACCCAGGTAGAGACTCCCCGAGAACTCCCGAGCCTCGGGAAGGGCCAGGCCCACTTTGACCCCGCCGAGAGTGACCGTGGCCCTGGCCCGGACGCTCGGCCCGGCGGGACGGCCGCTGTCCGCGTCCAGGCCGGAGGGGATGTCGACAGCCAGGACCGGGGGACCGGGGGACTCTACCTGCGACGCCTCCCCGTCGCCCGTGACGGACAGGAGGACGGAGATCATGCCGGCCACGGGCTCCCGGGGTGCTCCCCGGGCACCCGTCCCGAGAAGGGCGTCAATGATCAAAGCGGCTCCGGCCAGTAGGGTCCGGAGCTCATCGGCACCGATAACGGGCTCCCGGCCGGGGGCCGCAGGTCGTCCCTCGCCGTCCGCCGCGTAGACCCGGGGCCGGACCGGCGCGCCGGGCAGGCCCATGAGAGCGTCAAGGTTCTCCCGGGCCTCGCCGGTGAACGCCCCGGGCGGTTCAGCCAGCACGACCTCTACCCCGAGGCCCCGGCCGGTAAGCAGCCTGGCCGCCACGAGCCCGTCGCCGCCATTGTTGCCCCTGCCGCACAGGATGACGACCGGACGGGACGGAGAAGGCCCGGCCATCTCAAGCAAGACAGCCGCGACGTCGGCTACCGCCCGGCCGGCGTTCTCCATGAGCTGGAGGCCCGGCACTCCGGCTTCAGCCGCTAGGCGGTCCGCAACGCGCATTTGCTCGGCAGTGTAGAGCCGCACCGCATGGTCGCCCCCAACCGGAAGGGGTGCGGCGCCCGGCGGGACGCCCACACCCGGCCTTCCTATCGCCCGTCCGCCTCGAGCTTGCCGACCGTGGCCGCGTAGATGGCCAGTTCCTTCTCCCCGTCGAGACCGAGGGTCGCGTTCAGGCGGTCGTCGTCGAAGGCCCCGATGGCGCAGCAGCCGGCCTTGACCGCTTGGACGGCGAGATAGAGGTTCTGGCAGACGTGCCCGGCGTCGAGGTGGATGTAGCGGTAGGACCTGTCCTGGTATCTCCATACGGTGCGGTAGGCGTCGGCCGTCCAGATGAACGTGACGGCGCTTTGGGCCACGTACTGGTTGAAGCAGGCGGCAGCGACGCGCTTCCCCGCGCCCTCGCCGAGTTTGACGACGGCTAGTTTATGGGAGGTGGCCACGAAGCGGTAGAGACCCGGCTCCAGCCCCTCGACCCGGTTGACGAGCAGGTAGGTCTCGAACGGGTGACGGGCTCCAGCCGACGGCACAGTCCTGAGAGTGACGTTCTGCCCGTGCACTTCCCTGACTCCCTGGGTACACCAGAGGAGGTACGAGAGTTCGTCGAGAGTCAACGGGTCGGCCGAGTAGGACCTGACGCTCCGGCGCTCGTTTATGGCTGTCGAGAGATCGACAGGGTCGACTTTCAGGGACGACGGTTCGGGGAGGTCCACGAGAACCTCCCCGGGCTCGGGCGCCTTCTCGAGCGGGGGCTTCGGCAGCCCCCGAGACTGGTCGGTAGGACCCTCCATGTTCTGGTACTTCGTCCTCTCCATGAACTCCTGACCGGCGGAACGCTTCACGTCAGGCATCTCCCCCGGCAGTAGTCTTGAAACTCAGTTCGAGCACACCGTCAAACCCGCCCGGGCCGTGAACGGGAATGAGGATGTTGTACTTGAACCCGTCCCCGGCCGCGCGGCGATAGACCGAGGCCTCCTTGTCCCCTCTATATTCTTGCCCACGCTCGCCGGAACGTCCCCTCCCCCAGCCCGCGCCGCGGAGTTGACGTAGCGGAGACCTTCGCGGCGTCGGCGAACCAGGCCGGGACGGCCATTCGCTCGATGACGTCTCCGGTACTCCCGCCTGGCGCGGGAGAAGGCTGCTGAGGGTATAGGTTCGTGGCTTACCCACCGTCCCTCCTGCGCCGGAGCGGAAAGGTGGACACGAACTTTCCTACGTCCCCGGCCCGGCGACAGGGCCGGCCGGAAGGAGAACGGGGAACGCCGCCTAACCTCTCCTAGCTCGTCCCCGCGTCTCCGGAGGGATTCTGACTCCCCGTTCGGGAGAACTATGAACATCCCGCTCCGCCAGTACATCAACCTGCTCCTGGGATATCTGAGACCGCAGTGGGCCAGGGCTCTCCTCCTGGCCCTGATGCTGCTTCTAAGCATCGCCCTGCAACTCGTGAACCCGCAGTTCTTGCGGCGGTTCATCGACACGGCCGTCGCGGGCGGGACGGTCGACACGCTCCTGGGCATCGCCGCCCTCTACATGGCCTTCGCCCTCGGGAACCAGCTACTCTCGGCCTACTCCCGCTACGTGGGAGAGAACGTGGGCTGGACCGCGACCAACCTCCTGAGGGCGGACCTCGCCGAGCATTGCCTCCGCCTCGACATGGGCTTCCAGAAGACCAGGACTCCCGGCGAGATGATCGAGCGCATCGACGGCGACGTCAACGCCCTGTCCAACTTCTTCTCCCAGTTCGTCGTCGGGGTCCTCGGCAACCTCATCCTGCTGGTGGGAGCTCTGGTCCTTCTCTGGCGGGTGAACTGGATGGTCGGGCTTGGCCTCACGTTGTTCGCCGTCGGGGCCCTGGCCATCATGCTTCGCATCCGGGAGATAGCCTCGCCCCACTGGGCCGCGGTCCGGCAAGCCAACGCCGAGTTCTACGGCTTCCTCAGCGAACGCCTGGCGGGCACGGAGGACATCCGCTCGTCCGGAGGCGTGGCCTACGTGATGCGCCGGTTCCACGAGATAACTCGGGGCTGGCTCGTCTTCCAGCGCAAGGCCGGCATGGCCTGGTCGGCCCTGTGGATGACCAACGTCTTCGTGTTCGCCCTCGGCACCGGTCTGGCGTTCGCCCTGTCCGCCCATCTCTATGGTCGGGGCGAGATCACCATAGGGACGGCCTACCTCATCTTCAACTACACCGAGCTCATCAGGCGGCCGCTCGAGCAGATACGCACTCAGATGCAGGACCTCCAGAAGGCTGCCGCCAGCATATCGCGGGTAAGAGGTCTTTTCGACATCCGGTCCAGGGTGAAGGACGGCCCGGGCGACCATATCCCGCGGGGGGCGCTGGACGTGACGTTCGACTCGGCGTCGTTCACTTACGAAGAGGACGACGAGCCGGTCCTCCACGACCTGTCGTTCCACCTCGAGGCAGGCCGGACTCTGGGCCTTCTGGGGAGGACGGGCAGCGGCAAGACGACCCTGGCCCGGCTCCTCTTCCGCCTGTACGACCCGACCGAGGGCGACGTCCGGCTCGGGGGGGTCTCCCTCCGGGCCGCGACGTTGGCGGACCTCAGGAGCAGGGTCGGTATGGTGACCCAGGAGGTCCAGTTGTTCCACGCCACCGTCCGCGATAACCTGACTTTCTTCGATTCGACCGTCCCCGACGAGCGCATCCTCGAGGTCCTGGAGGACCTCGGGCTCGGCCCCTGGTGCCGCTCGCTCTCGGCTGGTCTTAACACTGAGATAGCCTCGGGGGCGAGCGGGCTCTCGGCCGGCGAGGCGCAGTTGCTCGCGTTCGCGAGGCTGTTCTTGGCCGACCCCGGGCTGGTGGTCCTCGACGAAGCCTCGTCGCGCCTGGACCCCGCAACCGAGCGCCTGCTGGAGCGCGCGGTCGACAAGGTCCTTGAAGGGCGGACCGGGATTATCATCGCCCACCGCTTGGCCACCGTGCACCGCGCCGACGAGATTCTCATCCTGGATAACGGCCGGGTCCTGGAGCATGGCGACAGGAAGCGGCTGGCGGCCGACCCGAAGTCTCACTTCTGCCACCTGCTCGAGGTCGGTCTGGAGGAACTACTGGCATGAAGACCATGCGGACCTACGAGCTGGCGTGGCGGCTGATTCTCTTCCGTCCCTGGCTCTATCTACGGAACGCGGCGCTCTGGGCCCTCGTGGCCCTGACGCCCATAATACCGGGCCTCATCTCGCGGGAGTTCTTCGACACCCTGACCGGCAGCGCCCGGTTCGGCATAGGGGTCTGGGGCCTGGTAGCTTTGCTCGTGGGGGTGGCCCTGGCCCGGATGACCTTCATCCTCTGGGGCATCCTCACGGACATCACGCACCGGTTCATGGTGGGCACGCTATTGCGTCGGAACATGCTCGGGCGCATTCTCGACCTGCCGGGAGCGAGATCTCTCCCCGAGACTCCCGGCGAGGCCATAACCCGGTTCCGCGAGGACCCCGAGCAGGTGCAGGATCTCATCAGCTGGACCCTCGACATAATCGGGGCCGTCCTCTTCGCCACGGTGTCCGTCAGCGTGCTCTTGAGCGTCAACGCCCGCATCACGGCCTACGTGTTCCTGCCCCTGGTCGCTGTGCTCGTCGCCGCGCAAGTGGTCGCGTCGAAGGTCGAGCACTACCGCAAGCTCGCCCGGGAGGCCACGGGTCGCGTGACCGACGCCATCGGCGAGGCCTTCGGGGCCGTCCAAGCCATCCAGGTCGCGGGGGCCGAGAGCCACGTGGTCGACCACCTCCGGTGTCTCAACGACGCCAGGCGGAAGGCGATGCTCAAGGACCGGTCGGTGACCCTCGTCATCGAGTCGATATACGTAAACACCGTGAGCCTGGGGACCGGGTTGATTCTGATGCTCGCGGCGGGGACCATGCGCGCGGGCGAGTTCACGGTCGGCGACTTCGCGCTCTTCGTCTACTACCTCGCGTGGGTGACAGATTTCACGCTGATGACAGGTATGTTCCTGTCGCACTACAGGCAGACCAGCGTTTCGTTTCGGCGGATGGCGGAGTTGCTCGCCGGTGTCCCCGACGCCGAACTGGTCAAGCCGGCCCCTCTCTACCTCGCCGCTCACGGGCCCGAGGCGGACCTCCCGACCTTGGCCTGGCCCCGGAGGAGGGAGGACGACTCCCTCAGGCGGCTTCAGTTGCGCGGTCTGACGTGCGTCCACCCGGGTTCCGGGCGGGGCGTGACGGGAATCGACCTCACCCTGGAGAAGGGATCGTTCACGGTCGTGACGGGGCGCATCGGTTCGGGCAAGACCACCCTTCTTCGCGCTCTTCTCGGCCTCTTGCCGAGGGATTCCGGGGACATTCTCTGGAACGGGCGACCGGTGGAGGACCCGTCGACCTTCTTCGTCCCCCCGCGGGCGGCATATACCGGGCAGGTCCCACTCCTCTTCAGTGAGACGATACGGGACAACATCCTCATGGGTCTCCCGGAGGAGGGAGCCGACCTGGACGGAGCCGTGCGGGCGGCAGTACTGGAGCCGGATCTCGCGCTCATGGAGAAGGGTCTCGAGACTCTGGTCGGCTCGAGAGGCGTGAAGCTCTCCGGCGGGCAGGTTCAGAGAGTCGCGGCGGCCAGGATGTTCGTGCGGGAGCCTGAGCTCCTCGTTTTCGACGACCTGTCGAGCGCCCTCGACGTGGAGACCGAACGCCTGCTCTGGGAGAGGGCGTTCGAGCGACCGGGACTCACCTGCCTGGTGGTGTCGAACCGCCGGGTGGCCTGGCGGCGGGCCGATCACATCATTGTCATGAAAGACGGCCGTGTCGAGGATCAAGGCGCGCTGGACGAGCTCCTCGGGCGCTCGGACGAGATGAAACGACTCTGGCAGGGAGAAGGCAGCTAACGCCAGACGAGGGGGAGACACGTCGTGGACAGGTCCATACGACCGCTTGCCGAGGGAGACAACGCGGCCTGGAGGGCCCTTCTCCAAGCCAGTTACGGACCGCTCGACCCCACACCAGACTGGCGGGAGCAGGAATGGCTCGAGGCCATGCGCAACGGGTTGGGGGTCTTTGTGGGCGGGAGGATGGTGGCCGGACTTCATCTTCACCCCTATAGGATCTATCTCGGCCCCAAAGCCGTCCCTTGCGGCGGGATAGGCGCGGTGGCCTCTCACCCGGATACCCGCCGGCAGGGGCACGCGTTCGCCCTCCTAAAGGACACCCTCAAGAGGATGAAAGACAGCGGGCGGGTCATCTCCAACCTGTTCCCGTTCTCCTACGCCTTCTACCGGCGGCTCGGCTGGGAGCACGTGGGCGACCAGGTCCACTATGAGCTAAAGTTCGGGGACCTCCCGCTCTGGAGAACGTCCGGTATTGCCGCGGCTGGGCGCACGAAGACCGTTTCCGTCTGCGAGTACGGGCAGAAGGAGCAGGTCGACGACGGCGCCATTGCCGCTCTGGACGCCGTCTACCGGAAGTGGGCCTCCCACTACAACGGCATGCTCGAGAGGACCGAAAGCCAATGGCGGCGCAACGTCCTCAGGCCGTACCGGAAGGGGTACAGCAAGTACGCGACGGTATGGGAAGACCCGTCCGGGCTGCCCGCGGGTTACGTGGTCTACAACGTCCCGGCCTTCACCGAGCCCGACCACGACATCATCGTGAGGGAGTTGGCCGCTACGAGCGGTGCCGCGTACAGGGCCATCCTTGGGTTTCTCAAGAACCAGGAGGCGCAGTTCCCAGGCATTAAGGTCGACCTCCCGCCCCCCGATCCCCTACTGGTGTATCTCGCGAACCCCCAGGTCAAGAGGGAGCTCAAGGCCACTTTCATGGCCCGCCTGGTCGATGTCCCACGGGCGCTCGAAGCGACCGCCTGTCCGCCGCCGGGCCTGAACGGCACCGTCATCCTCTCGGTCGACGACCCGGTGTGCGATTGGAACAAGGGCGACTGGCTACTGGCGGCCAATGACGGCCGGCTTACGGTGAGCCGGGTCGCGGACGCCAACTCCGAGAAGGGTAACGGCGCGGAGCAGGGCGGGCGGCAGGGAGGGCCACGGGGAGGGCCGATTGGCCGGGTCAAGGCCGCCGTGACTCATCTGGCCCAGATAGCCTTCGGTTCCCGCAAGGCGTCGGCCCTCTGGCAGACGGACCACATCGAGGCCATCCGTCCAGGCGCGGTGGAGTTCCTCGACGCCGCGTTCGGAACCAGGTCGCCGTACATATCAGACTACTTCTAGCCCTCTGTCTCCCGGGAGGACCGACCTCGCTCCGGCTCCCAGGGTCAAGACCAACAAACGAAAGGGGACCCCTCACAGGGGGATCCCCAAGGCAATCACTCCTCTGACCGTGGCGCCGGAGAAGCCGGCCGGTCGTCTCTGGCCGCGGCACATCACTGCTCCGGTTACTCCTCTTCGATCTCAGCCTCAAGCTTGTTGAAGTCGGCCTGCACGATCTGGGCCTGTGCCTGGGAGTTGCCGCACTTCTGAGCCTTGACCTCTATCTTGATTTTCTTGCTGATGCCGGCGTCGGCCTCCCTCTCGTGCGTGGGTTCAGGGTTCTGAGCCGCCAGCACGGGATCGTACCGCGGTTCCGGGGACGAGCCGAAGCAGGCGGTTCCGGACTGCGACTGGCTGTTCACCAGCGGGCCGCAATCCTTCTTCTTCCTCTTTCGCTTCGGCTTGTTGTCCTTGCACCAGTCCTTGTCGAACGACACTGTCTAACACCCCCTTCTCGGTTGGCAGTATCAGGATATGCTGCTACGGGTCGCATGGTAACGCCACGAGGTCCCATTGCAGGCAAATGCCGTGACATCCCGGACCCGGGAGCGGCAGGGGCTACCCCTGACCGCCCCCTCCCCGGGGGGCACGGCCGGGAGGGGCGCGACCGGGGGGGTCAAGCGGGAGTCCGACCCGAGGACCGCTCCAGCGGGCGAACTAGGAACTACCCGCCTGTCGTAGAAGTTGGTGGTGCTCTCCTCGGCCCCGTGAAGCCGGTCTTCGAAGATCGATGTCGCCCGGCCGGGGCTAAGGAGTCCCTGGGAAGGGAAAGACCCTCCGAAAGGAAGGAGCCGTTCCGATGGGCGATAGGAAGAAAGTCACCCTACCCGTCATCTACGAGAAGATGACGTCGGGTGTACCTCTTACCATGGTCACCTGCTACGACTACCCGATGGCCTACCTTCAGGAGGAGGCCGGCATCGACATCATCCTGGTCGGCGATAGCCTCGGGATGACTATACTCGGCTTCGACTCGACCCTGCCCGTGACCATGGACGACATGCTGCGCCACGCTCAGGCCGTCCGCCGGGGTTCGCCCAACGCCTGGCTCGTCGGGGACATGCCCTACATGTCCTACCAGGTGTCCGATGAGGACGCCGTGCGCAACGCCGGCAGGTTCATGGCCGAGGCGGCCTGCGACGCCGTGAAGCTCGAGGGTGGGGCGGAGATGGCCTCCCGGGTAAGGGCCATCGCCAACGCCGGCATCCCGGTGATGGGCCACCTCGGCCTTACGCCCCAGAGCGCCGCCAGCCTCGGCGGGTTCCGCCTCCAAGGCAAGAGCGCCGAGCAGGCCCTGAAGATAGTCCGTGACGCGGAGGCCCTCATCGCGACCGGAGTGGCGGCCATCCTCCTCGAACTCGTTCCGGACCAGGTCACGGGTCTCATAACGGGCATGGCGAAGGTGCCTATCATCAGCCTGGGTTCGGGACCGAACGCCCATGGGCAGCTCCTCATCTTCCACGACATGTTCGGCCTCTACCCCAAGTTCACGCCCAAGATGGCCAAGAAGTACGGGGACGCCGGCAAGGTCATTCTCGACGGCCTGAGGCAATACGTGGCCGAGATCAAGGCCAAGGTCTTCCCGGAGCCGGAGAGATACTTCCGGATGAAGGATGAGGAATACGAGAAGCTCAAGAGGTTGGTCGAGGGCTAGAACCGCGAGCGGTCCTCATTGACTTCAGATTGTCTCCGGGACCCTGAGGATGGTCGACAATCATGGGTGAGGTGACCGGGATGAACAGTGTGGCCGAGCTACGTGACCGTCTGCGCATTCCCGAGGACAGGCTGGCCGACATCAACGCCGTCCTCCTAGACTCCGACTCGCAGGTCGTCAACGATTTCCTGGCCGTGGTGGCGAAGTACGGGACTCCCGAGGAGATAAACGCGAAGGCGGCCGAGGCCAGAAGTCTACCGAGCCTCATGGGGCGCCTCGAGCGGCAGAAGTCCCCCTACCTGGACGACGTGAAGTGGCTCATCGAGCAGCGCGACCAGCGACGGTTCGTCAGCATCGCCGACTACCGCCGGAGCGTTCTCGGCCCGAAGGCCGACGACATGGAATTCAAGGATGACTTCGCCGTCACGCTGGAGATCAGCGCCGCCCAGTACTTCCCCTGGGTCATCACCGAGGCCAGACAAGCCCTCGCCGGGCGCGAGCTCATGCCTGGCCGGTTCATCCGGGTCCGGAAGATGAAGGAGTCGGAGCGGGACGAGGGTGACCTCTTGGCCTTCGCCGCGGCCATGGAAGTGATGGGCGCGAGCTACGTCGAGACGCTCGACACCAAGGGCACGGACGGGTCGAACGTACATCTCGGCGGCCCGGCCACGATCACCGGGTACTTCGGCGGGGTGGGTCAGCCGAACCACTACCCCTTGAAGTGGCTGGACGAGTTCCTCTACTACTACACCAACTACGGCGTCCGCCAGGTGCTGAACATCAACCCCGGCACCGTGCTCGTCGGCTATCTCCTCCACAAGCTGGGAGTGGATATCGAGTTCAAGATCTCGGTCTTCATGGGCAACGACAACTCCTACGCCTGTCTCTGGACCCTGATCGGCGCCAAGCTGTTCTCCCGCGACGACGGGACGAGCCCGCTTATCGGGTTCAACCTCTCAAACTCGGTGAACAACGAGACCATCGAGATCACGGCCCAGTTCCGGAAGGACCTCGGCTTCGAGGAGGTGGTCCGGTTCGAGCACCACATCGTCGAGGCTTACAAGAGCATCGTCATCCAGCCCTACAACCGCCGGGACGAGCTCGTGGCCATCGCCGACCACGTGGCCAACATCTCGGCCAAGCATGAGGGCGGCGACCCGGAGATAGAGGCCACCCGGGACCACCCGTCGGACATCCTCGACTACTTCCGCGATAAGGCCGAGATACTCGAAAAGGGCAAGATGGAGGCGCTCCTGGGGAACTACCTCGATAAGCACGCGGCGGTCAACGCCACGGCCCGGGCCCTCACCGAGCACGGGCTGAGCTTCATCGCGGCGCCGGAGCTGCACCAAGCCGCCTCTCGCGGATGACGATGCCCCGCCTGCCTAGTTCCTGACGGAGCTCGCCATAGAGGGACGAGGCGGTGAAGACCCGCTCGAGCGGGGCGACGCCCGGGCCCTCAATTAGGCCGCGGAGGACGAGCCCGGCTATGATGGAGCAGGTGTAGCCGGTCGTCCGGGCCATGGACGTGGTCTGGGTCGCGGGGTCGTAGTGGTCGACCATCTCGAAGACCCAGCCCTCCTCCCCCGCCTTGACCACTACCCGCAGGACGCTCACGTCGGCCTCGCCGCCGCGGGCAAGGAGCGGGGCTAGCACCGCGGCCGCCAGCTTCCTCGGGACGACGGTCGTCCCGTCGATGTCCACGGGCTCCCGCGAGAAGAAACCGCACTCGCGCAGGAAGAGGACCTTGTCCCGGTGACCCGGGTAGCGGACGGTCTTCTCGGAAAGGTCACGGAACCCGAGTTCCCGCCCGGTCCACGCCAACGTCCCAAGCCCGTACGTGTAGAAGGCTTCGCACCGCCCGACAGGCTCGGGGAAGGTCAGCTCCTCCAGCCCGTCGAGGGCGGGAACCTCGGCCGTCTCGCCGTCACGGACGACAAGGGCGGGAGCGACGTACTCGTCGATGACGGTATCCAGCGAGAAGACCACGCGGTAGCCGAGGGGCGGCAGGGGGTTCAGGGGAAGACCGCCCACGTAGAGGACGCCCTCCTTGGCCCCGCCCAGGCGGGCCGCGCCCTGGCCCGCGAGAATGTTGGTGAGCCCGGGAGCGAGACCGCAGCCGGGCAGGATGACGATACCCGCGCTTGCGGCGGCCTCATGGTAGTCGAAGACGTTGAACCCCTCCGCCGAGCCGGTGAGGTCGCAGAGATGGGTCCCGGCCTCGATGGCGGCTTCGGTGACCTCGCGGACCATGGCCACCGGATAGGCCCCGGCGACGACGTCTGCCTCGCGCATCTCGCGCACCAGGGCCCGCCGGTTCCCGAGGTCGAGGACCTTACCCCGGACGTTGACCCCACTTTCGATGCCGGCCTTACGGGCTTCGGCCTTCTCCACCGCGCGCCGGACTCTTTCGGGGTCCGCGTCGGCCACGACGACCTCTCCGGCTATGCCGTACCTGACGAGGTCGCCGGCTATCGCCGGTCCCATCAGGCCCGCTCCAAGAACAAGAACTCGTGACATGGGTGTCTCCTTCCGCTGCGATGCGCCCCTGAAGTTCGGACCGTGCCCCCACGTTCCGACCGCCCCTAGGTCCCAACGTAGGGGAGCGAGCCACAACCGTACAGGACCATGATGTTCCTCATGGCTTCGTCCAACCGGCGCTCCCGTTCCGGGTCGAGACCGCGCGGCCCGGCCGCCAGGAGCTCTTCCACCCGGGACGCGGCCCGGTCCCTGGCGCTCGGGGACCCCGTCTCTTCCCACCCATTGCGGTCGAGGCGGTCTATGACCTCTCCCGGGTAGTGCGCTTCCTTCTTGAACCAGCGCCTCGTGTGCGGCTGGCCGAGGTAGTCCCCGCCCGGTCCGAGTTCCGTGATGAGGTCGACCGCCAGCGTGTCAGGCGAGACCTCCACCCCCCGGAGAAGGCGGCGGATGAACCCGCAGGCCTCGGCGTCCACAACCAGCTTCTCACAGCTGTTCGTGCCCACGAAGTCGAGGGCCCCGACCCCGGCGATGATGTTCACCCGCGCCAGGGCGGCGATGGTCCCGCTCAGGGCCGTCTCAAGGCCGGCCTGGGCGTCGACGAGCTTGGAGTCGCTCAGGGCGGCGTAAGTGTGGGTGGGGAGCCGGTAGAACTTCCCCATCTGCGCGGACGCGGCTCCTATCATGGCCGCCTCAACCGCACTGAGGGGCGTCGTGCCGTAGCGCATGTCGAATAGTACGGGCGCTCCGCCCCATACGACCGGGCCCCCGGGGCGGACGGTCTGGGCCAGGACCACGCCGCTGAGGTTCTCGGCCGTATGAACGACGATGCTCCCGGCCAGGGTCGCGGGCGTCGCCGCACCGGGCATCGGCATCGACACGAACTCGACGGGCAGGCCCGTGCCCGCCGCGTCCATGACGTTGGCGGCGCTGATGGCCGTCCACTTGAGGGAAGGCGACGGGCAAGCGTCGAACACGGCGCAGGGAGCCTCCGCCACGTCGCGGCCGGACACGACGTCGAGGAGCGACTTCATGTCCCAGAGGCCACGTTCGCTGAAGGCCCCCGTGATGACGGGTTTGGGCGAGTTCTTGAGGACCAGGAAGAGCCGGTATGAGTCGGCGAGGTTCTTCGGGGCCTCGCCGGCCACCACGGCGGTCGATTGGAGTTCGACCTCGGGCAAGGCATCGGTCACCCTGGCGAGCCGCACCAGGTCCTCGGCCTGTGAGGGGCGGACGGTGACTCCTTCCTGGAACCGGACGGCGCAGGAACTGACGGCGAAATGGACCTCGTCGCCGCCCACCCGGAGGACCTCACCGCCGTCCCGGTCGTGGAGGGTGAAGGACGAGGGGCAGGACGCGAGAGCCCTCTCGATGAGAGGCCGGCCGAGCCTGGCCCGGCCGGTGCCGAAGTCGACGTCGGCTCCGTTCGCCGCGAGGTGCTCGAGGGCTCTGGGGTAATCGACGTAGACACCGCACCCGGCCAGGACGTCGAGGGCCGCCTCGTGTATTTCCCGGACCTCGTCCTGGGAAAGAACGGCCAGTGGCTCGGGGTTACTCGTTATGTCCACCTCCAGCCGGCAGACCTCTTCCGGCCGGGACCGGCCCGGAGGCCGAATCTCCAAGCTCCCGAACTAGCTTCAGGGCCAGCTCCACGGCCTGCGGGGCATTCGGGGCGTGGCCGTCGGCCCCTATCTCCGCCGCCCATTCCGGCGTGACGGGAGCACCGCCCACCAGGACCTTGACCGACTCCCGCAGACCGGCCTCGCGGAGAGCCTCGATAACCGCCCGCTGCTCCATCATGGTCGTCGTGAGGAGGGCACTGAGACCCAGGATGGCCGGGCCCTTCCCGGAGACCGCGGCGACGAACGCGCCGGCGGGAACGTCCTTCCCGAGGTCGTGCACCTCAAACCCGGCGGTCCGGAGCATGGCCGAAACGATGTTCTTCCCGAGGTCGTGGAGGTCGCCCTTGACCGTGCCCATGACCACCAGGTGGCCCGTCCTCTTTTGACCTTTCGCGGCGAGCAGGGGTTCCAGAAATTCGCTCGAGCGCCTGAAGATATCCGCGGCGGCCACGACCTCCGGAAGGAAGGCCTCACCGCGGTTCCACCGCCGGCCAAGCTCGGTCATGGCCGCCGAAAGCCCGGACTCCAGTATGTCGAGGGGTTCGTTCCCGGTGTCGATGAGCTGCTTGACGACCGCGAGCGCCGTCTCGTCGTCGGCGGCGAGAACGGCCTCCCGGAGCCTGGCTAGACCAGTCTCCACAGAACTTACCTCCTCCCAACGCCGACCTCCCCACGGCGGTCGGTCCCTAGGCCAGCCTACGCGACGCCTTCAGCACCCGGAGGGCGTCGACCGTGACCCAGTCGTTGGACCGGGTCTTCCCGGTGGGCCCCCAGTCCACCGTCTCAAGACCGCTCCCGGCCTTCTCCCGGTGGTGCCAGTACCTCTTCTCGGCGGGGAAGCCGCCGTCCGGAAGACGTTTGGACTCGAGGAGGTCCAGGGCCTCGGCGCACCTCGGGTCATCGATGTACCCGGTCTCGGCCATGACCTTCAGGGCGAACAGGATGTCGTAGTGCCAGTAGCAGGGGTAGTGAAGGCGGGTGAAGTCATCGGCCATGACCTCCCCGTCGCTGGCCCGCCGGAAAAGACGGCGCTTCAGGAATATGCCGGCGGCCCGCTCGGCCGCGCGTTGAGAATCGCCGTTCCCGGTGACCCGGGCGTGGAGGGCGAGAGCCCGCAGGGGGATGAGGCTCTCCATGAAGGACGAGACGACGACCTCCGGCCGCTTGTCGCAGTTCCAGCCGCCGTCGGGCCATTGCCATTCGGCCAGCCTCTTGGCCAGCGCTTCGACCCTCTCGTCGGTGAGCCCAAGGGTGAGGAGGTACCAGACGGCGTTGGCCTCCTGCGAGGCGCAACGGCGCACCCGGCCCCGGATGGTCCGGATGCTCTTCTGGTGCACGGCCCCGAGGAGCCAGCCATAGACGTGGTCCCGGAGGGGCGCGAGAAAGCCGTCCCCGGGTGGGTAGCCGATGTCGGCCAACGTGGCCAGAACCCAGTGGGACCCGGTCCACTTGGAGTAGGCGTGTCGGGTGAAGCGGCCCGGAGGACCGAGGCCGTCGAGCATGGCCTTCACTCTGGCGGACCGGCGGATCTCGTCCTGAAGGGCCAGCGCCTCAGGGGAGGCCGGGTCCCGGCCGAGGACGTGGACGGTCACCTTGTACCTTATCGAAGGCTCCGGGGAAGCGAGCAGCCTGTCGAGTATCGTGGCCGAGCGCGCGGGCGGCATGGGTGCGGGTTTCCGCTCGCTACCGCTCTAGTCCTGCAAAGAAGCGGGGCTCCGGGGAACACCAAATGGGAAGGGCGGTGGCCGCGACCGACGTGCCCGAGACCGAAGGGACCCGGCGCCGGACGGGTCCCCTCGGTTCAGGCGGCCGGGCCTCCGCTCACCGGCTCAGGCGTGCCTGGCTCCCAGCTAGCAGGACGGGAACGATAGGCAGTTTATGAGCAAGGCCCGGTATTCGAGCGAGCAGACCACTCCCGAATCGCGTAGGCCGGCCGCAATCTGGAATTCCTTCACAGCATTGAACGTGTTCGGGCCGTACACTCCGTCCACCGCGCCCGGGTTGAACCCGCGATTAGCCAGCGCTGCCTGTACGGCCGCGACGTCGCTTCCGCGTAGGAACGGCCTGTCGAGGAACAGCCGGCGACAGGTGCTCACCGGCGGGTTGACCGGGCAAGGCGGTACGGTCGGGCAGCCGACGCCAAGGGTCGAGTAGAGCCCGTCGCAGACGACGCCGGTCACCGGAAGGCCGCGCGAGGCCTGGAACTCCCTGACGGCGGTGGCCGTCCTGGGCCCATAGACGCCATCGTGGGCACCGGGACTGAAGCCGTGGGCCGACAAGGCCTCCTGAACGGCGAGCACGTCCGGCCCTGACATGAAGGGCTTGGTCGTGACCAGGACACGGCACTGGGCCGGGCCGGGCGGGCAGGGCGGCACAGTGGAGCAGGGTACGCACAGCAGCACGTAGGTCTGGCCGCAGACGACTCCGGTGACCGGCAGCCCGCGCGAGCTCTGGAAGCTGCGCACCGCGCTCGCCGTGAGGTTTCCGTAGACGCCGTCGATGGGGCCCGGGTTGAACCCCCTGGCCGCCAGGGCCCGTTGCACCGCCAGGACGTCCTCGCCGTGCATCAGCGGGCTCTGGAGCTCGAGCACGCGGCAGACGATGCCGGAAGGGCACGGCGGGACGCTGATGCAGTTCACTTCCAGAAGAACGTATGTCTGGCCGCAGACGACGCCGGTAACCGGAAGACTTCTGGCCCGCTGGAAGGCCCGAACCGCGGCGGCGGTGTTAGGCCCGTAGACTCCGTCGATGGTGCCCGGGTTGAAGCCCCGGGCCGCCAGAGCCTGCTGGACGGCGAGCACGTCGCCACCGGACATGAGGGGACTCTGGACCTGGAGCACCCGGCAGGTGAGACCCGACGGACACGGCGGAACACAGGCGCAGTTGACGCCAAGCAGGGTGTACGTCCGGCCGCACACCACGCCGGTCACCGGCAGGCCGGCCGCTCTTTGGAAGTTGCGGACAGCGGTCTCGGTGTTCGGGCCGTAAATGCCGTCGATGACCCCCGGGTTGAACCCCCTCGTCTCAAGGGCTCTCTGAACGGCGAGGACATCCTCACCACGCATGAACGGGATGACGATTTGCAGGACCCGGCACGTGATGACCTCGTGCGCCATGGGGACGGGTGTTTCGGAGGGGTCCCGGGGATCGGCTACCGCCTTGTCATTCTCGGA
>QZJP01000017.1 GCA_003599345.1 Bacillota bacterium
GTGGGTGCGCCGGGCGGATGGCTTACTCTGCCGCTCACGGAATGGAACGGAACGCCGTTGAGGTACCCGATAGGAGTCTCCGATTTTCCTGAACTCATCGGCAAACAGTTTGACCTTGCCGCGTACGTGAGGATCCCACAGTACATGTTCGCGGAGGACAGGGACGACAGAGACGCAGTAAGGGGGCACTACTGCGACGCCGAGTTCTACGTCGGAGACGAATACGATGCCGAGGATGCCCGCCTGATTATGCGGCTCTTCGGAGAAGACCTCATGGAGCGATGGGAAGTGCTAGAGACCCTGTTCAGGACAGCGGGCGCGTCATGTCAGTTTGTGACCTACCCCGGGGTTGGGCACGAACTCACAACAGACATGTGGGACGACGCGAGGTCGTTCTTCGAGGAAGTGCTCGGCGAGGGTTAGGCTGTCCCGCCTCTACTTACATGCGCTGGCCCGCGACGAAGGCGGCCACCGTGGTCAGTAAATCGGTGCTGAAGCCGCCTTCCGACATCGGTGACGCTCCCGACGGTGTCAAGTCCGGGAGAGCCGCGAGTTGTTCCCGTGTCCCTCAAGGCAGCCTCGACCCAAGCCGGGAGCTTGGTCGGCACGTTCTCGGTCCACTTGCGCCCTACCCTACCGCCGGTTTTTCAAGGAAATTGTCAGGCAGTGCGCCGAGCAGGGTCTCGTGGACGGCGACCGGCTATACCTTGACGCTTCCCTCGTGAAGGCCAACGCCTCCCTCGGTTCCCTGGTGAGCCGGCCTCTCTATAGTCAGCTCCCGGGTGTGGACGACTATGTCCGCCGGCTTTGGGCGGAGAACGAGGACCCGGCCAGAGAGAACGGGGAAGACCGGGCCATGACCCCGAAGGCGGGCGGGGAATCAGCCCAGGCGGGCGGGGTGTGAGCCCCCGCGTAGGTCCACCAGACCGCCGCCGGGGCGTCGAGGTTCGGGCCGGAACCCGGGAACACCTCGGTCCGCCCGATGAAGGCCGAGACCTTGTCCGCGAGGCTGGAGGCAAGCTCCCCGTCTAATTGAGGGCCCCGGGTCCGATGGAGGTAAAGGCCACGGCGGGGCGACCCGTGACGCGGTAAAAGCCGTCCGCCAGGTGAACGGCCCTCTGTTCGTGTCGCACGACGTAAGCCCTTCGCCGGTGACCGTCATAGGCATGACCCTCGACCAGGTCCAGGATTTCTACGCCCACTCCAACTGGGCCGACAAGCACTGGGGTGGAGACGCCACATGGTTCGACGTTCCCGACGCATTCGACGTCGCCTACCGCATGGTCACGACCGGGGGCTAGGAGGACGTGATGCGGGAGTATCGGACCGAGGACATCATCGTCTACTGGAAGCCTGAGCTATGCACCCACGTACGCAGCTGCGTGGATTCTCCCCAAGGTCTTCCAATTCGACCGGCGTCCCTGGGTCGACCTCGGCGCCTGCGTCGACCCTGGGGGTGCTGTTGAAGAACGCGCTCCCCAGGTGAGGTCAGTGTGGGGTGGGGAAAGGGACAAGATCCTCCGGGGCCAGGTCAACATTGCCTCCCGATACGACCGCGAGGACCCTGCCGCCGGTCCTCATCGCCGCCGCCACGCTGACTGCACCCGAGGGTTCGACCACTTGCTTCGCCTGCCTGAGGAGGTAGCGGCAGGCAGCCCGGATTTCGTCCTCGGACACCAGGACGATATCGTCCACGTAGCGCTGGACGACCGGCCACGTCAACTCGCCGGGATGAGAAGTCCGGAGGCCATCGGCTATCGTGGTCGTCGGCCCGATGCTGACGACCTCCCCGCGCTGACGCGAGAGGTAAGTGTCGTTGGCCAGCTCCGGCTCGACGCCGATGACGCGAACGCTCGGCCTGCTCTCCTTGAGCGCCGTGGCTGTGCCAGAAATCAGCCCGCCTCCGCCGACAGGTACGTAGACGACCCGCACGTCCGGCACCTGCTCGAGAATCTCCAGGCCGACCGTGCCTTGCCCGGCTATGACGTCCTCGTCATCATAGGGCGGGACGAACACGGCTCCTCTGGCCCGTGCGATTTCGGCCGCCCTCGCCAAACGCTCATCAGACGTGAGGCCACAGAACTCCACGGCGGCCCCGTAGGACCTGATACCGCGCACCTTAGCCGGTGACGCGTCCCTCGGGACGACGATTGTCGCCCGCATCCCCAGCCTGTGGGCTATGCAGGCCACGGCTTGGCCATGGTTGCCGGAAGACCCGGTAGCTACATGCTCGGCTCCCTCCGCTTGGGCCCGCATCACGCGGTTGGTGGCGCCGCGAAGCTTGAACGAGCCGGTGCGCTGGAGGTGCTCAGCCTTGAACAACAGGCCGCTCCCACAGGGATCCTCGAGGACGGGCGTTCGAACGATGACGCCCGCGACACGCTCACGGGCCGCCTTGATGTCGTGGATCGCGACCAAGGGCGACACTCCTCTCTAACTGCTATCTCCGGGGCACCCGCGTAGACGGGCATCCCGGCGACGGAAGCTCAGCAGTCACGAATTCCGAACGTTCCGACAGGACTCGCGGCAGGTCGGCCCGAATGCTGAGCTACCGGCCCTCTCCACCCGACAGACCGGGGTCGTGCCGGGAATCTTCCCCATGGAGTGTGCCGACCATGACTTGGGTCCTTGTGTTCGCGTTGGCGCCCGCTTGTGTTCTCGTGGCCGTCAAGCGGGTCCGCGTCCTCGGTTGGCTCGGCCCGACAATCATCTGCTATCTGATAGGCATACTGCTCGCCAACCTGCCGGTCTCCGTGGACCACTCCGTATCGATGATGACCGCCCAGGTGGCTGTCCTCGTGGCCATACCGCTCCTCTTGTTGTCTACCGATTTTGTCCGGTGGCTGCGCCTAGCCAGGTCCACGTTGATATCCTTCCTCCTGGCGTGCGTCAGCGTCCTTCTCGTCTCGGCCGTCGGGGCCTTCGTTTTCAAGGACGCGGTGGCCGACTCCTGGAAGGTCGCCGGGATGTTCGTCGGGGTCTACACCGGCGGCACCGCCAACATGAGCGCCATCGGCCTGGCTCTCGGCGTGAGCGAGGAGACGTTCATCCTCGTGAACGCCGCCGACGTCGTCGTGGGCGGGCTCTATCTCCTCTTCCTCATGACGGCCGCCCAGCGGGTCCTGCTCAAGTTCCTACCCCCGTTCCGCTCGAGCGGCGGGGGTGAGCCTTCGGACGGGGCGGGCCGGTCCTTCGGGGGCGCGGCTGACCCGATAGCCTGGAGGCCCTTCTCCGCCGTCTTGCCCCAGATACTTACCGCGCTGGGGGTCGCAGTTCTGATTGTAGGGGCCAGTGTTGGACTTGCCATTCTGCTCACAGGCGGCCTCGCCGAGACCCTTATCCTCTTGGCCATCACCACCTTCGGCATAGCCGCCTCGTTCGTCCCCAGGCTGAGGAGCCTCGAGGGGGCGCCCGAGTTCGGGCAGTACCTGCTCCTCATGTTCTGCGTGGCCATCGGGACCATCGCCGACTTCCGGCAGCTCAGCGGGTCGCCGGTGATTTTCACCTACTGCGCGTTCGCCGTGTTCGGGTCGGTCATCGTCCATTACGCCCTGGCGGCGTTGTTCCGCATCGACGCCGATACGGTCATCATCACGTCGACGGCCGCGGTCTATAGCCCGCCCTTCGTGCCGGCCATCGCGGGCGTTCTGAAGAACAAGGAGATTGTGGTGTCGGGCCTCACGACCGGGCTGGTCGGCTACGCCGTGGGCAACTACCTGGGCCTCGCCTTGGCCTATCTACTCAAACCCTAGTCCACTCGTCGAGCACGCCCGCAAGGAAGTCGTGGACGAACGTTCTGTCCGGCATCTTGGCGATACCGCCGTAGATGGCGGCCATGCCGCCCCCGAGGCTCCCCTCGGGGGCTGAGCGGACCTCCTGTACTACCGCGCGCAGGTCTCCAAGAAAGGCCTCCACGATTCCCGCGTGCGCCGGGGTCACCATGAGGTGTAAGCTGGACGGCATCTGCTGCCTGTCCAGGTGCCAGCCGCGGGCGTCCATCAGGTCGGCGACCACGTAGACGTCGAGGGAGTCGGAGGCGAAGGCGAACACGCTCATGTCGGGGTCTCCCAATACCCGGAGACCGTCGATGGCGTTTATCCCCTTCATTAGAGCTTCGGTCGTCCGCATGGTTGTCTCGGTGAGGCGAAGGTATCCCTCCTCGCCGAGGTAGTTGAGGACCGCCCACGCCGCCGCGATAGCCCCGCCGGGCCTGGTGCCCGTCATAGTCGGGGAAGCGTAGAGGCCCCCGGACCAGTCGGCGAAGGTGAAGTACTGGTGCCGCCGGATACGGGAGTTCCTATAGAGGATGACCGAAGCTCCTTTGGCCGCGAAGCCGTACTTGTGGACGTCGGCGGAGATGGATGTGACCCCTGGGACGCGGAGGTCGAAGTCCGGTATGGCGTGGCCCAGCCGCCGGGCGAAGGGCAGGAGGAAGCCGCCGAGACAGGAGTCGACGTGGAAGCTGAGCCCGCGCTCAGCCGCGAGAAGGCCGATGTCGGCGATGGGGTCGATGACGCCGTGCGGGTAGCTCGGGGCAGAGCCCACCAGGAGAATGGTGTCGGGTGTGATCGCGCGGGCCATGGCCTCGACGTCGGCCCGGAAGTCCGCACGCACCGGCACCCGCACGGGCTTTACACCGAAGTAGTGGGCGGCCTTCAGGAGGGCGGGGTGTGCGGAATCCGGGAGGACCATCTCCGGCTCGTCCACGTCCGGCCGCTCGACCCGAGCCAGATCGCGGGCCGTCTTGACCGCCATCAACAGGCTCTCGGAGCCCCCCGAGGTCATGTTCCCGACCACTTGGTCGTCGCCTCCCAAGAGGCCGGCCGTCATGGAGACGACCTCGGACTCGAACCTCTTCAGGCTCGGGAAGGCCATGGGGTTCAGGCCGTTCTCCGAGAAGAACATGGTGTAAGCGTCCGTGAGCAGCCGGGTGAGCTCGTCACCCGCGTGGTAGACAAGACTCCACGTCCTGGCGTCACGCCACTTGGCGTCCTGTGCGCGCGAGGCCGACATCGCCGCTAGGACCGCGTCTCGACTGGCACCTTTCACAGGCAATCTGACCGTGGCTTCCCCCATTCTCTCAGCCGCCTCCCCCTTGCCTCCCTCTCGCCCACTTGTCCAACGGTGATTTCGGTTGGGCCGGGGGGCTGTCCTCCCTCGCTGGGCCCGTTCTCCCTCGGGCCCAGCCGGGCGACGAACTTCGTTACTGTTGTCGACGAATCACGGGCTCGTACGACCTTGCGGTGGGGTCGGCCCGGGGCCTACAGGCCCACGGAGACCGGTCCCCATCGCTGCCGCCCTCCCACGTCTGACGCCGGTGGCGGGCTGGCTTGTCGAAACTTCGGATCGCCTGTCATGCGGCGCGCCAAACTCGCGTCCAGGTTGTGACAAATACCCCTGCTCCCCCGCCGTTAGAATCGTCGTAGGCATCCCATTGGATGGCGGCGGCCCCCTTGGGGAGAGAGAGTTCCGGCCGCCGAAGGCTCCGACCTCGGACCGGCGGGGGTGAAGCCGCGTGAACACTCGAACTACCGTGGGGGTCCTCCCCGGGCATGGCCCGCAGGCCCGTTGGGACGGCACCCGGGAGGCGGGCTCCAAGCCGCCTCGGTCCCGGTGGAGCGCCGAGGTCCGGCGCTTCCTCGCCGGGTCGTTCACGCTCGACACGGTGCCTCTCTCCGCGTTGGCCTTCCTCGTGGGCCGGTCCATGGTCCTACAGACGCTGGCCCCGTTCGGTCTCGCGCTCTACGCCGCCGTGCTGGCCCTGAAACCCGCTCGTGGCCTCGCCACCGGGTTGGCCGTAGCCGCGGGCATCTTCTCCACCGGCCCCCTCCCCACCGTCGTCGAGTTCGCCGGAGGCGCCGCCGGGCTTTCACTCCTTTTCCTCGCCTTCGACAAGCAGAGCAGGACGCGTAGTCCTCTTACCCTGGCGGCCCTCGTGTTCACGGTCACAGTGCTGGCCGGGTCGACCAAGGCCTTCCTCGTCGACCCGACACCCTACCGCTTTCTCATGGCCTTCTTCGGAGGGCTCTTGTCATTTGTCTTGACCCTTGTCTACCTATCGGCCCTTCCGCCGCTCCTCGACGCCAGCAGCCCCGTCACTCTCACTCCGGAGCAAGCCGTCAGCCTCGCCGTAGCCGCCGTTACGGCTCTCGCGGGTCTCTCGGGGCTCGGTTACGCCGGGGCCCGCCTTTCTGGGGCCGCTGTCTGCTTCCTCACCCTGTCGGCGGCCTACTGTGGCGGAAACGGCGTCGGGGCCGCCGTGGGAGCCGTAGCGGGCGTGGTCTTATCCCTGTGCGGAGCCGGCGGCCTGTCCAGCGTCGGGCTGTTCGCCCTCTGCGGCCTCCTTGGGGGCAGCTTCCGCGAGTTCGGGAAGCTCGGCGCGGCGGCCGGCTACTTCTTCGGCACTCTCCTTGTCTCCCCGCTGGTGGAGGAGGCCATGTTCCTCCAGGCCACGGTCCTTGAGGCCGGGGCGGCCGCGCTCGCCTTCATGCTGATGCCCCAGCGGTTCCTCGTATCGGTCCGGTCCGCGCTGGCCGGGCAAGGCGCCGCCAGCGAACCCGGCGTGGTCGAAGGGTTCGCCCGCGAGCAGGTCGGCAAGAGGCTCATAGACTTCAGCGCCGTCTTCACGCAGCTCGCGGCAACGCTGAGAGAGCTCTCGGCCGCTTCACCCGCCGGGGCTGCGGGGGCACCACAGAAGACCGCCGTCGGCGACGGCGGGCAAGCCGATTCCCCAACCACCGGCCTGGCCGACGCGGCGTGCCGCGTGTGCCAGGCCTGCAGGCTTTTCCGCACCTGCTGGCGGGACAACCTGGAGGCGACCAGAGCGGCCATGGTCAGCTTGCTTGAGGTCACCGCGGAGAAGGGCCAACTCGAAGCCAGGGACGTCCCCACCCAGATGCGTCGCAGGTGCGTTCACCTGGGTGAACTGGTGACCACCATGAACTTCCTTCACGAGATATCGGCCTTGAACCGGCACTGGCGGAAGCGGCTGGACGAGAGTCGCGGCGTCGTATCCCGGCAGCTCGAGGGGCTGGCCGATATCTTGAGGGAACTGGGCGAGGGGTTGAACACGAATGCGACTTCCGACGCCGCCGCCGCGGCCGACCTGGCCCGGCACCTGGAGCGAACGGGCTTCGACGTGGCGGAGGTCGTCCCCTCCGGTAGGCCGGGCGGGCAGACGGATCTCTTCGTCACGGCGGGGGTATGCGAGACCGGTAACGCTTGTCGTGACACCGTCCTACCGCTCGCGTCGGCGCTTTTTCGCCAGCCCTTGGTTCTCACCCACGTGCGATGCGGGCTCACGGCGGGGCTCGATGAATGCTCCTTCCGCCTTACGGTTCCGCGCCAACTTGACTTCAAGATGGGGGTCGCCCAGGCCCGCAAGTCCTCGAGCGGCATCTCGGGTGATTCCTATCTCATCCGCGACTTGCCCGGCAACAGGCTGACCGCCATTCTCTCGGACGGAACCGGCGCCGGTCCCAGGGCGGCCGATGAAAGCCGCTCGGCCGTCAAGACCCTCGAGGAGTTGTTCCGGCTCGGATTCGACAGTGACATGGCCGTAAGGACGATAAACAGCATGTTGCTCCTCCGCTCGCGTCAAGAGCGGTTCGCCACTTTGGACCTCGTGACGGTCGACCTCAACAAATGCCAGGCCAGGTTCATCAAGGTGGGTGCTCCTCCGAGCTACGTCAAGCGTGGCAGGGAAGTCAGCGTCGTGCACTCGGCTAACCTGCCCCTAGGGGTTATTCCAGAGGTCAGCACGGAGGGACACTCCCTGGCTCTCCGGCCGGGGGACATGGTGGTCATGGCGACCGATGGCCTCATATCATCGACAGTCGGCCAGGCCCCCGGCCAGAGCCCGGATGACAGCTGGGTCGTCGGGCTCCTCCGGGAAATGGGCGAAGCCGGCCCGCAGGAGGTTGCCGACGCCCTGGTTGAGATGGCCGTGGCCTTGGGCGGGGGCCGCTTGAGGGCGGCCGCGGGTGACCACACGGTCCCTACTCTCCCCAGGGGCTTGAGGGACGACGTCACGGTCCTGGCTCTGAGGTTCGGTCTCCCCGAGGAGACCTGAGTTTCCTCCCCCAACTCATGGGGTGCGCCAAAAGCTGGGCGCACCCCCTTTTTCTTGGTTTCGGCGGCCCGACCGTATGTCATAATGGGCCCATGAGGGAAAACACGCCGCGGGGCGAGGGTGCGGGTGGGCCCGCCTCGCTGGTAGCCGCCGTCAGGGGATGGGCCCTTTCAGAGAATCTCATCCGCCGCGGCGACAGGGTCCTTGTCGCCGTCTCGGGAGGAACGGATTCGCTCGCTCTCCTGCACATCCTGGCCGCCTTGAGGGGCGAACTCGAGCTCGCCCTGGCCGTGGCCTCGTTCGACCATGGCCTCCGAGGGGCGGAAGGAGCGGCTGACGTGGCCTACGTCGAGGCGGTCTCGAGGGGACTCGGCTTGACCTTCCACGCCGGGAAGGCGGAGACCCCGGCGGGCGGCCACCGCCCGTCCGGCTTGTCGCCTGAGGACTGGGCCCGGAGGGCGCGCTATCACTTCCTTGGACGGGTGGCCCGCGAGTGGGGTCCGGGACCGTGTGGGCCTGTCAGAGTGGCCACCGGTCACACCGCCGACGACCAGGCCGAGACTGTCTTGATGAGAATCGTCGAAGGCACCGGGCTTGACGGCCTCGTTGGAATACCCGCCGTCCGGCAAGAAGACGGCTGGGTCGTCGTCCGGCCCCTTCTCAGGGTGTGGCGTCGCCAGACCCGGGACTACTGCGCCCAAGTGGGGTTGACGCCGCGAGAGGACCCGACGAACCTCGACCAGCGGTACCGGCGGAACCTCATCAGGAACCGCATCCTGCCGGCCTTGCGGGAGTACAACCCCAGGGTTGAGGACGCGCTGATACGGCTGGCGGAACTCGCGTGCGACGGCGCAGCGTCCCTTCGCCGCGAGACCGACGCCATGGGCCTGGCTGTGGTCTCGCGTGGCATCCCGGACGGGGAGGGTCCGTTTTGGGGCCTGGACATCGAGGGAGACATCATCTCTATCGAGCGGGCTGGGTACCTTGACCTACCGGACAGGGTCAAGAAGGCCCTGCTGAGACGGCTTGTCGCCGAACTCGCTGGCGACGAGACCGTCCGCGACGTAGGATTCGCGGGTCTCGAGCGGGCGGCGGAGGCCATCGGGCACCTGGACGTGGGCGGCCGGTTGGACCTCCCGTCGGGGGTGATCCTCGAGGCAGGCTACGGATACGCGTTCCTCGCGAAGGTGAAGGCTTCCGGCTACGGAACAGCGAAACGGCTCGCGTCCCCGACTGGCGAGAGGGGACCGGCCGTGACCAGACTCGTCGTGCCGGGGGTCACGGAGCTACCGGAGACCGGGTGGGTGTTCGACGTATCCCTGGTGCCCGCCCATGGCGGCCGGTTGCCGGCCGGGACGGGCGCCGGGCCGGACCATGTGCTCTACGTGGATCCGGGCTCCGTCCGCCAGCCTCTAAGAGTGCGCGCGCGCCGGCCGGGCGACAGCATCCGTCCTGTAGGGCTGGGCGGCACCAAGAAGCTCAAAGACCTGTTCATCTCGCTCAAGGTGCCCAAGGCCGACCGCGACTCGTGGCCGCTGGTGGTGGACGCCGAGGACCGGATCGTCTGGGTGACCGGGCTCCGTGCCGACGAGCGTTTCGCGGTGCCGGAAGGGCCCGGTGGTGAAGGACCGCTCCCGTCTCGCGAGCCGGAATCGCCCCCGCGAGAGCTTCTTAGAATCAAGGCTTATCGCTCGCGCGAAAAGTGGACAGGCTCCCGGCGCGACGAGTCTTGAAATCCTAATCGAAATACAATGTAGCAGCAGCTCCGAGCAGCCTGGCTTGGTTGTTGCCCTGGAACCCGTATGGTAGAATACCTGTGTCATTTCGGCCCGGGGCGCGCCACGATACCGGCGCCGCCCTGCTTTGTCTCTAGAACATTCGTAGCGCTGGGTGCACATGGGGTGCGAGAGGAGAGGGCTGGTTGAACCGCACTCTGAGGAGCATCACCTTCTGGCTCCTGCTCATTCTCATTGCCGTCTCGCTGGTCAACCTGTTCGAGGTTAACCGGACTACGCCTATCGACCTCACGTATTCAGACTTCCTTGATCATCTGGACAAGGGCGAGATAGCGAAGGTCAAAATCGTGGAGCAGGAAGCCACCGGCGAGCTGACGGACGGACGCGAGTTCACGACCGTGCTGCCCGAGGATCCTTCCCTCTACGACCGGATGCGGGCCGCGGGGGTTGCCGTTGACTTTGACCTCCCGCCCCAGCCGTCTCTGTTCGCCACCCTTCTCACGACCTTGGGACCTGTGCTGCTCGTCATCATCGCGTTCTTCTTCATCATGCAGCAGACCCAGGGCGGAGGTAACCGGGTCATGCAGTTCGGCAAGAGCCGGGCCCGCCTCCACAGCCCGGACGACCGCCGGCGGGTGACTTTCGAAGACGTGGCCGGGGCCGAAGAGGTAAAGGAAGAGCTGCAGGAGATAGTCGACTACCTGAAACATCCCAAGCGCTACACCGAAATGGGCGCCCGGGTGCCCAAGGGCGTGCTGCTCATGGGCGCCCCGGGTACCGGCAAGACGTGGGTCGCCCGAGCGGTTGCCGGCGAAGCCGGTGTTCCTTTCTTCAGCATCAGCGGCTCCGATTTCGTCGAGATGTTTGTCGGCGTCGGCGCTTCCCGAGTCCGCGACCTTTTCGACCAGGCGAAGAAGAGCGCACCGTGCATCGTGTTCATCGATGAGATCGATGCCGTCGGGCGCCAGCGCGGGGCCGGCTACGGCGGAGGTCACGACGAACGTGAACAAACGCTGAACCAGCTACTCGTCGAGATGGACGGCTTCGGCGCGAACGAGGGCATCATCGTCATGGCCGCCACGAACCGTCCTGACATCCTCGACCCGGCCCTCCTCAGACCGGGCCGGTTCGACAGGCAGATAACCATCGACAAGCCGGACATAAAGGAGCGGGCCCAAGTCCTGAAGGTGCACGGCCGGGCCAAGCCGCTCGACCCGTCCGTGGACTTGGATGTCATTGCCCGAAGGACGCCAGGGTTCACCCCGGCCGACCTCGAGAACGTCATGAACGAGGGTGCCCTTCTGGCCGCCCGCCGGCGCCGCAAGCGGGTGGGCATGGACGAACTGGAGGAGGCCATCGACCGGGTGATCGCGGGTCCGGAGAAGAAGGCTCGGGTCCTGACGCCGAAGGAGAAGCGCATCGTGGCCTATCACGAGGCCGCGCACGCCATGGTCTCCCGGCTTCTTCCCTTCGGTGACCCGGTACACAAGGTGTCCATATTGCCGCGGGGCGCCGCCCTCGGCTACACGCTGCCATTGCCGGTCGAGGACCGTCACCTGATAACCAAGAACGAGATCCTGGCCAGAGTGTCGGGCCTACTCGCCGGTCGGGTGGCGGAGGAGATGGTGTTCGCCGAGAGCTCTACCGGCGCCCAGGACGACCTGGAGAAGGCAACAAGGACCGTGCGCCGGATGGTAATGGAGTTCGGGATGAGCGACGCCCTGGGCCCCCTGACCTTCGGCAGCCGGTACGAGTCGCCGTTCCTCGGCCGCGACCTGGCTCGCGAGCGCGACTATAGCGAAGAAGTGGCGGCGGCCATCGACAGGGAGGTCCGGGCCACCGTCCAACAGGCCTACGACAGGGCCAAGAGCATTCTGACCGACAACCGCGAGGCTCTGGAGAAGGTCGCTGAGGCCCTGCTCGAGCGGGAGGTCCTCGACCGCGATGAGTTCGAGAAGGTCCTTGTCGACTTCGGGGTCGAGCTGCCCCCTATCCCCGCGCCGGAGGTTGCCCGCGGCGCGACCGAGAAGCCTGAGCCCGGCTCGCAGGCCGGCGAGCCGGCCGCTGACGGGGCCGCGGTCGGACGCGTCGGGGGCAAGGGAAAGAGGCTGGCGCCCAAGGAAGCCCTGTCTCCCTGACGGATTGGAGGGAGACGGTCTTGCCGGAGAAGACCCCCAGGGCGGCCCTTGGGGCCGTGACGGGCCTGTGGATGAGACTACTTCTGGTCCGGCTCCAGGGACCCAGGGCCTTGCCGCTCCACGTTCGCTCCGTAGTCCGCGTCCTCACCTCTCACGGTTTCACGGCCCACGCCGTGGGCGGCGCCGTCAGGGACCTCCTGCTCGGGCGACGGCCGGGGGATTGGGACGTCGCGACCTCGGCCGAACCCCGCTACGTCTTGAGCGTCTTTCTCCGGGCCATTGCCACCGGTCTCAAGCACGGCACAGTCAAGGTCATCTGCCCAGGCGGCCACGTCATCGACGTGACTACCTACCGGGTAGACGGAGTGTACAGCGACAGGCGCCGTCCCGATACGGTCAGCTTCACGGAGTCGCTGTCCCAGGATCTGGGCCGGCGGGATTTCACGGTCAACGCTCTCGCTCTGGGGCCCACAGGCACGGTCATCGACCCGTTCGGAGGTCTCGGCGATCTTGCCCGCCGTGTCATCCGGTGTGTCGGCGACCCTGACCAACGGCTATCGGAAGACGCGCTCCGGATGATGCGGGCCGTGAGATTGGCCGCCGAGATCGACTTCACCCTCGACCCGGGCACGGCGCGGGCTATCACCCGTAATGCCCCCCTACTGCGGCACATCGCCGCTGAACGCGTGAGGGACGAACTGGACCGCATTCTTCTCTCCGGAAGGCCCGGGCGGGCTCTGGAACTCATGAGGACCCTCGGGCTCCTTCACATCGTTCTGCCGGAGCTTCTCGAGGGGGTGGGGTTTGACCAGAACGAGCACCACGCGTTCACCGTCTGGGAACACACGCTCCTGAGCGTGGCCGCCGTGCCCCCGGTCCACGTCCTACGGCTGGCGGCCCTCCTCCACGACGTCGCCAAGCCGCGCACTTTGAGCGTGGAGGGCGGCCGGCGCCACTTTTTCGGACACGAGAAGGTCGGCGCGGAGATGGCCCGGGACATCCTCACCCGGCTTCGCTACGACAAGGCCACAATCGCCCGGGTGACTCACCTCGTCAGGCACCACATGGCCCTACATTGGCAGCCCGAGATGAAAGACGCCGCCGTCCGGCGCCTCATCAACCGCGTCGGGCCGGAGAACATCCCCGACCTGCTCGAACTCAGGCGCGCCGACCGGCGGGCCTCCGGGACCAAGGAGGGACCCGTGGGGCTGGGCACGGCCGCCCTTCTCGTCCGGATCGAACGCCTGCTGAAGAGGGACCGGGTCTTCACTCTCCAGGACTTAGCTGTCGACGGCCACGACGTCATGAGGGTCGCCCGCATCCCGCCCGGCCCGGAGGTCGGCCTGATTCTTCGTCGCCTGCTCGAGGAGGTCTTGGAGGACCCGAAGCTGAATGACAAGGCCCGGCTTGAAGAGCGAATCCGCGGGATGACCCGTTCCGGGCTACCTCGCTAGGGTCGCCGGTCAGTCAAGGGGCGCGGCCCCGGCGGCCGAGGGTCGAGTATGGTCTCGCTGCTCGACCCCGGTGGCGTCGCGACACGGAGAGCAGGAACCCTGTTGAGCTACATCTTCGAATACATCGCCCACGTCCGCGGATTCTCCCGCAACGCCAAGCTTTTCATCTGGTCCTCGACTCTCTCGGCTCTGGCCTCCGGAGTAGTCTTCGTCATCATGAACCTCTACCTTGTTCGGGTCGGCCTGCAGGAGAACTTCCTCGGCATGCTGGTGTTCTACAGTTCTATCGCCGGCGTGGTCTTTGCGCTACCTGCCGGGCAGGCCAGTGACCGGTTCGGGCGGCGGGGGCCTCTGATGGTTTCGGGGGGCGTGGCCGCTGCGGGAATACTGGCCCAGGTCATGTTCCCGTCGCCTACGATGCTGGTCGTGGCTACACTCCTGACCGGCGCGGCATTCACCGTCGGGATGGTAGCCGGCGGACCCCTGATGGTGGAGTCCAGCGACGCCCATGAACGCACCCACCTCTTCGGTTTCCAGGCCGCCCTCTCCATGGGCATCTCCGTCATAGGCTCGAATCTCGGAGGCCTCCTGCCCAAGCTATTCGGGGCCCTCCTGGGAACGGGAGCGGACACCGTTCCGGCCCTCAAGGCCACTCTCCTCGTGGGTGTGGCCCTATTCGTGCTGGCCGTCTTGCCGCTCGTGCCCATGCGGGAGGAGAGACGGTCCATCGCCCCCGTCAGGACGGCGGGTTCCTCGTGGCTGCGGCTTACGAACCGGGCAATCGTAGCCAGATTGGTCGTGCCCCAGGCCATCATCGGCCTGGGGGCGGGCTTCATAATGCCCCTGCAGAACGTCTTCCTCAACCGCTATTTGGGGGCGAGCACGGCCCAGATCGGGCTGATTTTCGCGGTATCCTCGGCCGTGACCGGCACCGCGACCCTGGCTTCACCCCTCCTGGCCAACCGTTGGGGGAAAGTCAGATCCATCGCGGCGAGCCAGCTGGCGTCCCTCCCGTTCCTGGCCGTCATGGGCCTGGTGCCTCACCTCTGGGCCTACGCCGTGGCTTCCTGGATCCGGACTTCCCTCATGAACCTGGTCAACCCCATCATCTCGAATTTCTCGCTCGAAGTAGTCCAGCAGCAGGAGCGGGCCACCGTGAACAGCCTCATCAACATGACCTGGAACCTCGGCTGGGCCGTTTCGGGATGGGCGGGCGGCTGGATAATGCAGAACGTCTCCTACACCCTGCCCTACGGGTGCACGTTCGTCCTCTACGTCGTCGGCATCCTGACCTTCTACCACTTCTTCAAGGCCTATGACCCGCCGCTCCCCGTGGGTGAGCGGAGCGGCAGCCGCGGCAGGCCTGCGCCGTCCCGGGCTCCCCTCGCCGCAGGAAAGAGTCTGGACGGGGGGAATAATAGCCAGGGTATGTAGGGGGTTACCAGCCGCCATGCTTCTGGGAGGGGCCGAACTCAGGCACATCTTCGCTTGGCAGGACCCTTTCCGGTCCAGGCCCAGGCCTGACGACGGCCCGGGTGAGGGCCCTCCCGAGCAGGAACGGGACAGGCCGTGGTTCCGCCGCTCCGAAACGGGCGGGGATGTGACGAACGGCCTTCCGCCCGGCGAGGACCCAGAGCCCTCGGGACTCACGACGATTCTGGCCGCCAACGCCAACTACCCGCTCGAGCTGCAGCTAAGGGCCTTTTGCAGGGCCGCGGCCGACTGGCCCGGATCCCCCCTCATCGTCCAGTTCTCGCACAACGCCCTCCGGACCATCGGCGGGGGACAGGATGCCCAGGCCATGGCGTCAGGCGCCCGGCTCGCCCGCTTCGTCCTCGAGCATACCGTGAAGGAGAGCGAAGCCCGGTACGTGGCTCCGGCCCTCGACCACTTCCGGGTGCCGCCCTACCCCGGAGACGGGGGGGAAGGCAGTTCCCGGGCCGTGCGTGTGGCCCGCGCCGCGGTCGACGACGCCTACGAGGCGGCCCGCGGAGTCGTGGGCGAGGTACCGGACGCCGAGATCCAGGCTTATGTCGTCTACCTTTCCTCGCCGGCCTACACCGATTTCAAAAGAGCCTTCGCCGCCGTCCTGACTGCCCTGGAACCAGCGTGGGCCATGATTGATACCGAGAAACTCCCCCCGGTTCTCGACCACGCCCTCACGCGAGACGTCGTCGACTTCACCCGCAAGGGTCTGGGTTTGGCCGAGACCATGCTCGAGGCCGAGTACGGAGCGACGGGCGTAGCCGGTGAGGCTCAAGACTACCACAGGCTCGAGGGGCCCGACCTAGCGGGGTTCGCCGAGGAGGTCGCCTGCTTCGTGACTTACACCGGGGCCGACGGTATCTCCTACCCGGTGGGGATGGAGCACGGTGCTCCAGCGGGAGAACGCCACGAACCGGACGAGGACCGGCTGAAGGCCGTCCAGGCGAGACTCCGGCAAGCCGCCGGGCGATACGTTCCCTTCGCCCAACACGGAGGCACCGGCGCGGCCAGGCTCCTTCGGGGCTGGGTGGGGAAGAACAACGTGAACACCCTCTTCCTGGTCACGGCGGCCAACCACATCGCCGACAGGGTCATCGCCGATGTCGACCGGATCCGCGCCGGCGTCAAGGAAGCATGCGGCACCGGGCTCTATACGGGGGCCGTGGAAGCGGTCAGGGAAGCCACCGTGCGTAAGCTCAGGGAGGCGGGGAGCTTCGGCGCCGCTCCGCAGCTCGATAGGTTCGGAGTGGGGTAGGCTCGTCGGGAGCCGGGCAACGCCGCTACTGCTGGAATTCCTTACCGGCCAGCGCGTTATCCACAAGGAGAAACCCGCCGGAACGCCTAATCACACATTCCACGTGCCCGCCCATCCAGCCTGAGCGGACGAGCGGACGAGCGGGCGCGGGTCCACTCCTTGGTCACGCCGCCTGGTGGCCGGAGGGGGGCTGGGATGGCCGCTGGGGGTCAGGATCACGTAAACTTCAGGACGGTCCTCTCGCGGAGGGACTTCTTCCGCGTTTGGCTGTCCCAGGCCGTTTCTTACCTCGGGGACCGGCTCACCCAGGTCGCTCTGACCATCTACGTCCTGCGCCTGTCCGAGGGTTCGGCCACCGCCATTGGCGTGTTCCTGCTGGCGCAGTCCGTTCCGGTAATCGTCCTGGGCCCGTTCGCCGGCGTGCTGGTCGACAGGTGGGACAAGAGACGGACCATGGTCGCCTGTGACGTCGCCCGGGCGGCCATCATCGCCTGTGCCCCGTTCCTTGGCGACGCGAGACTGCTGTACCTCATTGCGTTCCTGATGTCAGCGGTCTCAACGGTCTTCACCCCGGCGCTGCAGGCCTCCGTACCGGAACTCCTCGGCCGGCGCGAGGAGATACTCGTGGCCAACTCCCTGCTGTACTCGACCAAGTACTTCACCGACCTTCTGGGTTTCAGCCTGGCCGGAGCGGTTGTCATGGCCGCCGGGCTCGACGCCGCGTTCTTCATCGACTCTTTCACCTTCATGCTCTCCGCGCTGTTCATCATCGGCGTATCCAAGGTTCTGGTCGCCGGAACCCCGAAGCGCATCACCCCCGCGGGGGTGTGGGAGGACCTCAAGGCCGGCATCCGCTACCACGGCTCCAACCCGGTCGTCCTCTCCCTGCTCGTGTCCTTCGGTCTCGGCGTCCTGGCGATGGGTGGCCTGAACACTCTCCTCATAGTGGCCGTCGAGAGACTCCTGGGTGTGGGCGAGTACTGGTGGGGGTTCCTCCTGTCCGTGCAGGCCGTGTTCATGTTCGCGGCCACGGCGGCCACCGGCAGGTGGGGACAGAAGGTTCCCAGGCCGCTCCTCATCGTCCCCGGCTTTCTCGGGATAGGTCTTTGCGCCATCGCCCTGTCGGTGACGCGCAGCCTGCCACTGGCCTTCGTCGTCTACGCCGTCCTGGGCGTGGCGAACGCCCTGTTCCTGGTCCCGTCGGTGACCTGGATCCAGGAGGTCGTACCTTTCGAATTGCGGGGGCGCGTCCTGGGGCTGAGGGGCATGGTTCTCAACCTGTCCGCTATCATCTCCTACGCGGTGGCCGGTCCACTAGGGGACATCCTAGGGGTGACTCCGGTGATGGCCGGCATCGGGGCGTTCCTCTGTCTGGCCGCGGTCTTCAGCGCCACACTGCCCGGCTTCCGCGACAGTTTCGCCCGAAAGCCCCCGGCCGATCTACCGGTCTAGGGCCCGGAGGAAAGGGCGGCCCTTCCCGGGAAACATGCCTGTTACGGAGCCGGTGCCTCGTCGGTCGAACCCATGGCCCATGGCCCGGAGATGTCTCTATCACCGGAGATGAACCGCATGACGGAACAGACGGACTTCGTTCGTGAGATCCAGCGTGAAGTGGACGACCTGGCCGAAGCCCTCATTGAACTGAGTCAGAGGATTCATGCCAACCCGGAAGTAGGGCTCCAAGAGGAAAAGGCCTCGCGCTGGTGCTCGGAACTGCTGCGGTCGGAGGGGTTCGAGGTCAGGAGTCCGGTGGCCGGCATGGCCACGGCCTTCAGGGGGCGGAAGGGAAGCGGTCGCCCGGCCGTATCGTTCCTTGCCGAGTATGACGCCCTTCCCGGGGTGGGCCACGCCTGCGGCCACAACATCATCGCCGCCTCCGCCCTGGGCGCGGGGATGGCCCTGGCCCGGGCCTTAGAGACGGCTGGCCTCTCAGCCACCGTCTTCGTCGACGGCACGCCCGCCGAGGAGACGGTCGGCGGCAAGATACCGATGGTGGCCGAGGGTCTTTACAGGGACGTCGACGCGGTCCTCTCGATGCATCCCGACACGCGAAACTCGGTCGGCGGCACTTGCCTGGCGGTCAAGTCCCTCATCTTCTCGTTCCACGGCAAAGCCGCCCACGCAGCGGCGGAGCCCGACAGGGGCGTCAACGCCCTTAACGCTGTCATCCAGACCTTCAACAACATCAACGCGCTACGCCAGCACGTGAGGCCCGACGTGCGCATCCACGGCATTATCACCCACGGAGGCCGGGCCTCCAACATCGTCCCTGATTTCGCCCAGGCCGACATCTCGGTTCGCTCATCGGACCTCACATATCATACGGAGGTTCTCGAGAGAACCAGAAACTGCGCCAGAGCGGCGGCCCTGGCGACCGGGGCCACCTTGGAGATAGAGGAAGAGCCCACGTTCGAGCCGACCAGGGAGAACCGAACTCTCACGCGACTCACGCTCGAGGCGATGGCTGAGCTTGGGTGTCCCGGCGACGACGCGACCGGCCGCTCCCAATCGGCCTCGACCGACTTCGGCAACGTGAGCCAGGTCGTCCCGGCCGTAGCTCCCGCGTTCAAGATAGGTCCCGCGGGCGTCGTCTGCCACCACCAGGACTTCGCGGAGGCCGCCGCCTCCGCCGAAGGGGACCGGAGCATTCTCGTGGCGGCGAAGGTCATGGCCATGGTCGCCGCCAGGCTGATCCAGAACCGCGATCTCCTCGATGCCGCGTGGAGGGACTTCCGGGGCTCCTAGTTCCGCGTGTTGAGGCCGTCCACCCCCGGGGCATACTTGCCTCGTGGGTGGGGTGAACCCCGGCCGCCCGGGTCCGGTCCCGCCGGCCAGGCCCGGTCCCGCCGACCAGGCCCCGCCGTTGGAGGCGGATCCCCACGACAGGACCAGGCCTCTCGTCCTCCGGCCCCTCGACCCCGCGCGGCCAGCGGGTGGCGCGCCGCGAGTTGGCCCCGGGCGCGACCGTCTACGTCATGCCTGCCCCCCGGTTCAAGACGATCCATCTCCTGCTGGCTTTCCGGCAGGTACTCGGCCGCTCCGCCGTCACCAAGGGAGCCCTGCTCCCGAGAGTTCTCCGCCGCGGGACGCGACGCTGGCCCGACAGGAGGACCCTCGCTGGTCACCTCGAGGACCTCTTCGGCGCCTCCTTCGGGACAAGTTCGTCCAAGATGGGTGACCACCAGGTCATCGAGGCCACGTTCTCCTCCGCGGCTCCGGACGCCCTCGGCCGGTCGGGCTGGCGCACGGCAGGGTCCGGACCGGCGGGGCGGGCGGTGCCTATCCACGGAGCCTCCCTCCTCGCGATGGCGTTCTCCGACCCGGCGCCTCCCGGTCCCGAGGGCGCCTCTCTAACCACGGGCGGTCTGAGGGCTGACTACGTACGCGAGGAGAAGGATGGTCTCCGCCGGGACATCGAAGCGGTGAGCGACGACCGCATGTCCTACGCCCACTACAGGTGTGTCTCCGAGATGTGCCGGGGCGAGCCGGCTGCCCTGCATTCCCTCGGCTACTCAGCTGACCTCCACGACATCGGCCCGCCCGAGCTCGACGGCTTCCGGCTCGGGCTCCTGGAGGCGGCGCCTGCCGCCGCCTACCTGGTGGGTCCTGTCGACGACGTCACGGCGGACCAGGTGGCCGAAGTCCTGGCGCGGGAAATCCCCGCCCTTGCCTCCGACCGCCCTCGGGCCATACCCCCATCCGCCCCGCACCGCCGGCCCGGCGACGAGCGCGAGGTCGTCGAGCACGCCGACGTCGAGCAGGCTCGCCTGGTTGTAGGCCTTCATACGGGAGTAGTCCTGGGAGACGAGCAGTTCGCGGCCCAGGTGGTCTACAACGGGCTCCTGGGAGGTTTCATCCACAGCCGGCTGTTCAGGCGCATCCGGGAGGAGGCAGGGCTCGCCTACTACGCCTGGTCCAGGGTCATGCCGGCTAAGGGTCTCATCCTGATCTCCTGCGGCATAGAGGCCGGGAACTACCGTCTGGCCCTCGACCTCATCCGGGGCGAACTTGCGAGCCTGGGGGCCGGGGACTTCACCGGGGACGAGTTCGGCGCCACCCGCAACTCGGTTCTGGCCCTGGCCAAGGCGCGGCTGGATTCGGCTAGTTCATTGGTCTACGGGCACCTCGAAGCCTTGGCGACAGGGCTCGAATTGGACGAGATAAGCCCCTGGCGGGAGCTCGAACGGGTGACAGAGGACGCGGTCCGCGAGTTCGCCTCCCGCCCGGTCATCGACACCGTCTACCTCTTGGCGCGGGAGCCGAAGACCGGCGCGGAGAGCGCGCCATCGGGCCGGGAGACTTGGCCCGCCGACCAGGGGAGCGAGGACCCGCTAGGGGAGTGAGACCGTTGACGTCCCTTACGCGAGAGGTTCTTGGCGACGGATTCCACTCCGCGTTGCTTCCGGGCGGACTGGAGGCCTGGGTGTGGCGGAGGAAGGGGTTTTACAACCGGCACGCGTCCTTCGCTGCCCGCTTCGGCGCCATGGACGCCCTCTTCGAGGCCGACGGCCGGGTCTGGGAGGTGCCGGACGGTACCGCGCATTTCCTTGAGCACATGGCGTTCGAGACGTCCAAGGGAAGCGCGCTCGGTCTCTTCTCGAGGCTGGGCGTGCGCGCCAACGCGTTCACCTCGCACACGAGCACGGCCTACTACTTCTCGGGGACCGACAACTTCTGGCCCGCACTCCGGCAACTGGTCGAGCTCGTGGTCACCTCTCGCCTGACTCCGAAGGGCGTGGACGACGAGAGGCGCGTCATCTCCCAGGAGATACGGATGTACGAGGACAGCCCGGAGGCCAAGGTCTTCGAGGAGCTTCTGGCCGCCATGTACCGTAGCCACCCGATCCGACGCCGGATAGCCGGGACTCTTGACTCCGTGGCGTCCGTGACCCCGGACACGCTTCTCCGCTGCCACCGGACCTTCTATCATCCGTCGAACCTCGTCTTCGTCGCGGCGGGGGACGTCGAACCGTGTCGGGTCTTCGACACCGTGGCGGCCGAGCTCGTCAGGCTCGGCGCGGACCGTCCCGGCCCCGGCCTCCGCCGGCTGTACCCGGACGAACCGGCGCTTCCGGCCAGGCCCCGGGTGTCCCGGGCAATGCCGGTCAAGCGCCCGTCCTTTCTGGTGGGGTTCAAGGACTCTCCGGTCGGGTCCGGGTCCCCCCACGATGCGTCATTCGGCCGGGAGATCACGCTTAACCTGGTTGTCGAAGCCCTGCTCGGCCCGGCATCCGGGCTTTACGATTCGCTCTACCGCGACGGCCTCGTCGACGATAGCTTCTCGGCGCGGTACACGTGCGGCAGCGGCTTCGGCCACGTGGTGGCCGGTGGCACAACCAGGGACGCTGAGGTGTCTTCGGAGAGGCTGCTTGAAGGGATTTCCCGCCTGCGACCGAAGGGCATAGAGAGAGCCGACTTCGAAAGGAAGCGCCGGAAAGCCCTAGGCCAGTTTCTGGGGCTCTTCGACTCGCTCGAGGGCCTGGCAACTCTACTAATCATCTACCGGATGAGGGGCATAGACCTGCTTGAATACCCACGAGTCCTCGGGGCTCTCGCGGCCGAGGAAGCCGAGCGGACCTTCCAGGAATTGTTCAGGCCCGAGCAGGCCTGCGTCTCGGCAGTGGTTCCGGGGGAGTAGCCCGGGGTAAAGCCTGAGGGTGGCCCTGGCCGGAGAGGTGTGGTGTTCTTGCCCGGTTCGCGCGATATCCCCAAGAAGGTCCTGTCCGCCACGACCGCGCTCTATCCCATGCCGGCCGTCCTGGTCAGTTGTGCCGGCGACACGGGCGGCCGGTGGAAACAGAACCTGATCACTCTGGCTTGGGCCGGCATAGCTTCGAGCGAGCCGCCGATGGTGTCGATAGCCGTCAGGCCCAGTAGGTATTCCCACGGTCTCATCTCGTCGACGGGAGAGTTCACGGTCAACGTCCCGTCCGCGGGCATGTGCGACGCCGTGGATCTCTGCGGCAACGTGTCCGGGCGGGATCACGACAAGTTCGCCCTTACCGGGCTGACCCCGGCTCCCGCCCAGACCATCCGACCCCCCATCGTCGCCGAGTGCCCGGTGTCTCTCGAATGCAGGGTCCGCCACCGGTTTGCCGGCGGCAGCCACGACCTGTTCGTGGCCGAGATCGTGGCCGTCCAGGCGAGTGAGAGCGTTGTCGACGCCAAAGGCAGGATCGACGTTGCCCTGGTCGACCCTCTATGCTACGGCGGGGGCGTCTACTGGCGCCTCGGCGAACGCCTCGGTACCTACGGCCACAGCCGCAAGTAGCGTCACGTTGAAGGATCCTGTAACCTTTTCAGAAGATCCGCAAGACCTTGACCCGGGCGCCGGCCGGGGGTAGCGGCCGGCGCTATAGACGGGGGTATTCGCGTGTCCGGGAGTCGTATCGTGGTCGACGGCTACGGCCTGAAACTCGAGGATGTGCGGGAAGTTGCCCGCCGGGGAGCCGAGGTCTCCGTCTCCCAGGAAGCCATCGACCGGGTCGCCCACTACCGCGCCGTGGTCGACGCGGCCGTGGCTGCCGGGTCCGTCATCTACGGGCTGACCACGGGACTCGGGCGCCTCTGCGACGTTGTCGTTCCTGCGGCCGATGCCCGGGACCTGCAGCGAAACCTCATCCTGAGCCACTCGACAGGCGTGGGTGAACCGCTCACCCCGGAGGAAGTCCGAGCCACGCTCCTCCTACGCGTCAACGCCCTGGCCCAGGGTCACTCAGGAGTCAGGCCGGTCGTCATCGAGACCCTCCTCGGCATGCTGAACCGCCGGGTCATCCCGGTCATTCCCCGGCAGGGCTCGGTCGGCGCCAGTGGCGACCTCGCGCCCCTGGCGCACCTGACCCTGGTCGCCATCGGCGAAGGCCAGGCCTGGGCGCCGGACCAGCCTCCGGGTTCTCCGCCTCTACCCGGGGCCGAAGCCATGAGAAGAGCGGGCATCGAGCCCCTGACGCTGGAGGCCAAGGAGGGCTTGGCCATGACAAACGGCACACAGGTCCTCACGGCGACGCTCTGCCTGGCCCTGTTGGACGCCCTCCTCCTTCTGGAAGCGGCGACAATCGCCGCCTCATTGTCGCTCGAGGCCTTGCGGGGCGTGCCCTCGGCCTTTGACGAGCGGGTCGCCGCCGTCAGGCGTCACCCGGGACAGCTCCTGGTCGCCGCCAAAGTGAGGGAGCTCACAGCCGGGTCGCGTTACTTGACGAGGCCGGGCGAGTTGCGCGTGCAGGACGCCTACAGCCTGCGTTGCGTCCCCCAGGTCCACGGCGCGGTGAGCGACGTGCTCTCCTGGGTGTCCGGCGTCGTCGAGAGAGAGATGAACTCGACGACTGACAACCCGCTTGTGTTCCTCGGGGCGGACGGTCACAGTCCCGCGGGAGACGGTGGTGAAGTTCTGTCCGGCGGCAACTTCCACGGTGAGCCGATGGCCTTCGCCGCGGACTTCGCCGGGATTGCCGCGGCCGAACTCGCTTCGATGAGCGAGCGCCGGACCGCCCGCCTGTTGGACCCGGCCTCGTCGGCCGGGCTACCAGCGTTCCTCACGTCTCGGGGAGGGCTCAACTCCGGCCTCATGCTCGTCCAGTACACCGCGGCGGCCCTGGTCTCGGAGAACAAGCTCCTCGCCTCTCCGGCGAGCGTCGACTCCATCCCCACGTCGGCCGGCCAGGAAGACCACGTGAGCATGGGGAGCATCGCCGCCCGGAAGGCCAGGGACATCGTGGCCAACGCCGCGAGGGTTATCGCGGTGGAACTCCTCGCCGCCTGTCAGGCCATCGACCTCCGCGGGGGCCTCGAGGGTGTGGCCGAGCCGGGGGGTAACCCCCAGGCCCTGGCCGAGCCCCTCGGGCAAGGCACCCGGCGTCACTACCTCACTGTCCGCCGTCTCGTCCCCTGCGTGGTCGAGGACCGCGTCCTGTCCGGGGATGTGGAAAAGCTCGCGGCCGCGCTCCTGCGCGGCGATTTCCGCTGGACATAGGAACCCCGTTACCGGCTTCGTGTCATGAGCCGCCAGCCACCGTCCTATGAATAGGCGATGGGCGGTGGTCGAAGTTGATCGTCCTCAGGCTCAAATCTCCTCGGGGAATCCTCATCGCGGCC
>QZJP01000053.1 GCA_003599345.1 Bacillota bacterium
ATCCGCGTCGCCTGGTCGCCCGGTTGTGCTCCGGCAGCCGGCGGCCGCCCCCATGCCCCCCGCGCCGGGAGGAATACACATGACCTACCAGCCGCCGCCGAACGGCTTCCGAACCTTTCTCGTCGTCTGGTGCACCCAGTCCGTCTCCGTCATAGGCAGCGTGCTCACCTACTTCGCCATCATCATCTGGCTCACGCAGACCCTGTACCCGCACCCGGAGCAGCAGGCCCGACTGGCGCTGGCCATAACCGGCCTTAGCCTCACCTTCGCCCTCCCCGCCATCTTCCTGGCCCCGCTGGCCGGAGCCTATACCGACCGGCACGACCGCCGGCGCATCATGATGGCCGCCGACATCCTCAGCGGCCTCCTCAGCGTGGCCCTCGCGGCCCTCATCTTCACCGGCAGGCTGGAGTACTGGATGGTGCTCGTCGGAGGAGCGCTCTCCGCCACCGCCGGCACGTTCCACAGCTCGGCCTTCGACGCCTCATACTTCATGCTGGTCCCCGAGAAGCAATTGCCCCGGGCCAACGGCATGATGCAGACCATCTGGTCCGTTTCGGGTATCGTCGGACCCGCCCTGGCCGCGGCCATCATCGCCCTGCCCGGCCTGGCCCGCCGCGGGACGATCGGAGGGGTTCTCGGTTCGGCCCTGGCGGGCGTGTCCAGCGGGCCCGGCCTGGCCATCACCGTGGACGCGGTCACCTTCTTCCTGGCCGCCGCCGTGCTGCTCTTCCTTCAAATCCCCTCTCCGAAACGCGCCGACCTGGCCGCTACTCGGGGCGGCCGGCCCGCCAAGAGCATCTGGGCCGACGTCAGGGAGGGCGCGGTCTACATCCGGCGCCGCCGCCCGCTCCTGTGGCTCCTCGGGACATTCGCCGTGTGTAACCTCACGCTCGCCCCCATCCAGGTGGTACAGCCCCTTCTCGTCAAGTTCCAGCTCGCCGCCGACTGGACGGCGCGCGGGCTCTCGTTCGAGACGGCGCTCGCCCTTCTCGGGTCGGTCGCCAGCGTGGGCGGCCTCGCCGGCGGTCTCGTCGTCACCGCCTGGGGCGGTCTGAAGCGCCGGCGCGTGAGGGCGGTCATCTTCCCGCTGGTCCTCACCGGGGTGGCCGTGGCCGTCTACGGCCTCTCCACCGCGCTCTTCCTCACGGTGGCGATGGCCTTCGTCTTCGCCGCCGCCGGTCCGGTCATGAACGCCCACTCTCAAACCATCTGGCAGACCCAGACGCCCGCCGAACTGCAGGGCCGGGTGTTCTCGGTCCGCCGTCTCATCGCCCAGTTCACTTTCCCGATCGGTACGGCCGTGGCCGGATGGCTGGCGGCGATGGTCAATCCCGCCGCCGTGGTCACGGCCTCCGGGTGCATCCTGGCCGTGTTCGCCCTAGCGCAGAGCTTCAACCCTTACCTCCTGAAGGTCGAGGATAAGGAAGGCCTCGACCGGATGGCGGCCGAGGCCGGGGAGGTCCCGGGCGGCGCGGGCTCGACGGCCGCCTCGCCGGGGGCGTCCGGTCTTGCCTGACAGCGACTCCGGGCGCGGGGCCCTTTACGAGGTGGCCGTCGACTGGGCGCCGGCTTACGAACTGACCGTGAGCCTCGAAGCCTTCCGCGCCGACCGGGTGCGGAAGACCCTCGACTGCGGGAGAGACTGGGTGGCCGCGGTGAGGCGCCAACTCCCCCCCGACGTGCCCGCGAAGCTCCGGGCCGCCGAGGGAGTCCCGGGGTCGCTCCCGCCATTCCTGGTGCTGCAGTGCCCTGAGCCGCGTGACGCCGAGGGCCTTCTCGGCTGGCTCACGTCCCTCTCGGTAGGAGACCTCTTCGAGCTCGCTGCGGCTCACGTCCCCGAGGGGGCCCGGGGCCTCGACCCCAAGCTCGGGGCCCTCCGCGACCGCATGGCGCGGGATCTCGACCTCTGGAACCGGCACTACTTCCGGCACATCGATAAGGCCATCCTCCAGGGGCTCGAGGCCGAGGCCGCCGCCCGGAAGGCCGAACTGGCCGCGGCCGGGCGGGACCCGGACCCCGAAGCCTTCGTCGAGGGAGTCACTTCCGGGATGGTCTTCGAGCCCCACCCCGGCCTCCAGCGGATATACCTCGTCCCCCAGCATCACTTCCGCCCGATAAACCTCTACGACCGCTACCGCACCTCCGTGGTCGACCTCTATCCGGCCGACGCCGTCGCGCCCGCCTCCGGCCGGCCGCCGCACGGCCTCGTCCGCCTGACCCGGGCTCTCGGCGACGAAGGCCGCCTCCGGATGCTCCGGGCCCTGGCCGAGAAAGAGCGGACCTTCACCGACATGGTGCGTCTCACCGGCCTGGCCAAGAGCACCGTCTACCACCATCTTGTCATCCTCCGGTCCGCGGGGCTCCTGCGGGTGCGCGTCGCCTGCGGCGGGTCCGACCGCTACAGCTTCCGCCCCGGTTCCCTCAACGACCTCCAAACAGGCCTCAAGGGTTTCCTCCAGTAGGGCTCGGCCTAGGGTCTGCTTCCCAGTTGCAAAGCCCCCGTTTGTCGGGTATGATACCAACTATAAATAGTAAGTAGTAATAGTTAGCTCCTAATCCACTCCGGTGCTAATAGGACCATGGGGCTCGGCCGGTGGCAGGCAGCGGCCGGCCGCGCGGCGGCCGCATCAAAGGCCCGCTCCGTGCCCCGCGGCAATCGGGCCACGGCACGCCGCCGCCGGCCCGGCGAGGGAGGGAAGTCGTGCAGGCCAGTACGGTCCGGAGCCCCATAGCCACCATCACCGGCCTCGGCTCGTACCTCCCCGCCCGTAAGCTCACCAACGGGGACCTCGAGGCCATGGTGGACACGTCGGACGAGTGGATCGTCGAGAGGACGGGCATCCACGAGCGGCGCCTGGCCGCTCCCGAGCAAGCGACGTCCGACCTCGCCGTCGAGGCCGCCTCCCTCGCCCTCGCGGACGCGGGCGTCACCGCCGGGGACCTCGACCTCATCATCGTCGCCACGGCCACGCCTGACCACCTCTTCCCGTCGACGGCCTGCCTCGTCCAGAAGGCTCTCGGGGCGCGGCAAATCCCGGCCATGGACGTCTCGGCCGCCTGCACCGGCTTCATCTACGCCCTGGCGGTGGCCGAGGGAGCCATCGCCGCCGGCCGGGCCGAGACCGTGCTCGTCGTCGGGGCCGAGACCCTTTCCCGCATCACCGACTACCAGGACCGCAAGACCTGCGTCCTCTTCGGCGACGGGGCCGGGGCGGTCGTGGTCCGGCGGGCCTCGTCGCCCGACCACGGCATCCTCTCGGTCTTCCTCGGCGCCGACGGGGCCGGCGCGGACATCCTCAAGCTGCCCGCCGGCGGGTCGCGGCTCCCGGCCTCGACGGGGACCGTCTCCGAGAGGCTCCACTTCATCCACATGGACGGGCAGGAGGTCTTCAAGTTCGCGGTCGGGGCCATGATCCGCTCGGTCCGCGAGAGCCTGAAGTCGGCGGGGCTCACCCCGTCCGGCATCGACCTCCTGGTCCCCCATCAGGCCAACGCCCGCATCGTCGACGCCGCCGTCAGGCTCCTGCGCCTGCCGGGCGGTAAGGTGTTCCACACCATAGAAGACTACGGGAACATGTCCTCGGCGTCCGTGCCGGTCTCGCTCGACGCGGCGCGGCGCCAGGGCCGGCTCGTTCGCGGGGCCGTCACGGTGATGGTCGCCTTCGGAGCCGGGATGACCTACGGCGGGGCCGTCGTGCGCTGGGACGCACCGCGACAGCGACAAGGAGACCAAGAGATATGAAGACCAGGCTCGGCCGTCGACTGACGGAGCTCTTCGAACTCGACTACCCCGTGTTCCAGGGCGGCATGGCCTGGGTGGGAACGTCGGAGCTCGTCTCGGCCGTCTCCGCGGCCGGGGGGCTCGGAATCATCGGATCGGGCAACGCCCCGGCGGCCTGGGTCGCGGGGCAGATCGAACTCGTCCGCGCTCGGACGGACCGCCCCTTCGGCGTCAACGTCCTCCTCGTCTCGCCCCACGCCCCGAGCATCATCGACCTCGTGTGCCGGGAGCGGGTCCCGGTCGTGACCACGGGAGCCGGTAACCCCGGACCCCACATGAAGCGGCTCAAGGACGCCGGCGTCAAAGTCGTGCCGGTGGTGTCGTCCGTGGGCCTGGCCGTGAGACTCGCGAGGGCCGGGGCCGACGCGGTCATCGCCGAGGGCGCGGAATCGGGGGGCCACATAGGCGAGACCGCGACCCTGCCGCTCGTGCCCGAGGTCGTCGACGGCCTCAGGGCCGACGGGCACGACGTCCCCGTCGTCGCGGCCGGCGGCATCGCCGACGGGCGGGGTCTCGCGGCCGCCTTGTGCCTGGGGGCCGACGGGGTCCAGATGGGGACCCGCTTCGTCTGCACCCCGGAGTGCATAGCCCACCCGGCCTACAAGCAGGCCATCGTGAACGCCGGGGACCGCGCCACGGAGGTCACCGGCCGCGCCACCGGTCACCCGGTGCGGGCCATCCGTAACCAGTTCACCAGGGAGTGGGAGCGACTCGAGGCCGCCGGGACTCCCGCGGCCGAGCTCGAGGCCCTCGGCGCCGGGCGCTTCAGGGCCGCGGCGCTCGACGGCGAGGTGGCCAGGGGCACGGTCATCGCCGGGCAGGTGAGCGGGCTGGTGCGGAGCGTCGAGCCGGTTCCCGTCATCCTCGAAAGCATCGTGAAGGAGGCGGAGGCCATTCTCCGCCGCCTCTGCGAAGAGCCAAGGAGTGAGAGGGCATGAACGTAGCGGTGATCTTCCCGGGCCAGGGAGCCCAGGCCCCGGGCATGGGGCTCGAACTGGCCCAAGCCTACCCGGCCACCGCCGGCGCCGTCTTCAGGGCCGCCGACGGCGTGCTCGGATACCGCCTGGGCCGCCTCATCGCGGCGGGCGACCAGCGCCTTCTGGCCCGGACCGAACTCACCCAGCCGGCCCTTCTCGCCGCCAGCCTCGCGGCGTGGCGGGCCCTGCGGGCCGAGCTCCCCCGGCTGGAGCCGGCGTGCGCGGCCGGTCTCAGCCTGGGAGAGTACAGCGCCCTGGCCGCCGCGGAAGCGGTCGACCTCGCCGAGGTCTTCCGGCTAGTCTCGTGGCGGGGGCGCTACATGGAGGAGGCGGCGAGGGCCACCCCGGGTGGGATGAGCGCGGTCCTGGGGCTCGAGAGGTCGGCGGTGGAAAGCATCTGCGCCGGGACGACCGACGCGGGCTTCGGCCAGGTTTGGGTGACCAACTACAACGCCCCCGGCCAGAACGTCATCGCCGGGGTGGTGACGGCCGTGACCGAGGCGTCGTCCAGGGTCGTCGCCTCGGGGGGCAAGGTGGTCCCGCTGAAGGTCAACGGCGCCTATCACTCCCCCCTCATGACCGCCGCCCGCCAGCGGCTCGCCGCCATCCTGGCGACCACACCCTGGCGGACGCCCCTGTTCCCCGTGTATTCCAACGTGACCGCCAGGCCTCACCGGGGCGTGGCCGACATCGTCCTCGGGCTCGCGGCCCAGGTCACGTCGGCGGTTCTCTGGGAGGATATCGTCCGGGACATGGGTGCCCGGGGAATCGAGACCTTCGTGGAGCTGGGCCCGGGCAAGACCCTGGCCGCTCTCGTGGGCCGCATCCTACCCGGGGCGAGAGTCCTCAACGTCTACGACCAGGCCTCACTCAGGCAGGCGGTCGCGGCCCTCGGCCACTACGCCCTGGGGGTGGTCTCGTGATAGACGGCTTTCCTTTCCGGGCGGACCTCCTGGCGGGCCGGGTCGCTCTGGTCACCGGCGGGTCGGGGGGCATCGGCCAGGCCATCTGCCTGGCTCTCGCCTCCGCCGGCGCGCGGGTTGCCGTCCACTACGGCCAGGGGAAGGACCGGGCTCAAGACGTCGTCGAGATGATCGAGAAGCTCACCGAGCCGGCTGAGGGCGAGGCGGCCAAGGGCGGGACGACCGAAGGCGAGGCGGCCGCGCTGGAGCGCCCGGCGGCCGTCGCCCTAGGGGCCGACGTCACGGACCCGGCGGCGTGCCGGTCGCTGGTGGCCGGCACTCTCGCCGCTTTCGGCCGCCTGGACATCCTGGTCACGGCGGCCGGCATCGTCCGTGACGGGCTGCTGCTAAGGATGAGCGACGAAGCCTGGAGCGAGGTCCTGGCCGCCAACCTCACCGCGACATTCGCTTGCTGCCGCGAGGCCCTCCGGCCCATGCTGAAGCAGCGCTGGGGGCGCGTCATCGCCATCTCCTCCGTCATCGGGCTATCGGGCAACGCGGGCCAGGCGAACTACGCCGCGGCCAAGGCCGGCGTCATCGGTTTCACCCGCTCCCTCGCCCGCGAGGTGGGCTCGCGCGGCATCACGGCCAACGTCGTGGCCCCCGGCTACGTCCCCACGGCCATGACGGCGGGCCTGCCCAACGAGATCAAGGAAGGCATCATCAAGGAGACCCTGGTCGGCCGGGCCGGCGACCCGGCCGAGGTGGCCTACGCCGTCACCTTCCTCGCGTCGGACGCGGCGGCCTACATCACCGGGCAGGTTCTCCAGGTGGACGGGGGTATCCGCGTTGGCTAGCCACTCCGGCACGACGACCCGGACGAACGGCGAGGTCCGCCGGGCGGTGGTCACGGGCATCGGCCTGATAACTCCGGTAGGGGGCACCGTCGAGTCGTTCTGGGAGAACGTGACCGCCGGCCGCTCGGCCGTCCGCGCCATCAGCTCGTTCGACCCCACCCCCTACGCCACGCGTATCGCGGCCGAGGTCCCGGACTTCGACCCCCTCCAGTACCTCGACCGCAAGGAAGCCAGGCACATGGACCGCTTCGCCCAGTTCGCCTACGCGGCGGCCGAACTCGCCCTGGCGGACGCGGGCCTCGACCCCCTCCCTCCCTCCATCGACCCGGAACGCGTGGTGGTGTGGATAGGGTCGGGCGTCGGCGGCCTCGGAACCATGGAGCGCCAGACCACGGCTCTCATCGGGGGCGGGCCGCGGCGCGTGAACCCCTTCACAGTGCCCATGATGATTGCCAACATGGCCGCCGGGCACGTCGCCATCAGCCACGGTTTCGGAGGCCGCTGCGGCGGCCCGGTCACGGCGTGCGCCACGGGGACCAACGCGGTGGGCGACGCCCTGCGCCTGATTCAGTCCGGGGAGGCCGAAGTGGTCCTCGCCGGGGCGGCGGAGGCGGCCATAACCCCGTTCGGCATAGCCGCTTTCTGCTCGGCCGGGGCCATGTCGACCAGGAACGACGAGCCCGAACAGGCCTGCCGCCCGTTCGACCGCGCTCGCGACGGGTTCGTCATGGGCGAAGGCGCCGCGGTCCTCGTGGTCGAGGAGGCCACACGAGCCGCCAAGAGAGGGGCCCGGGTCTACGCCGAGCTCGTTGGCTACGGCTCGAGCGGCGACGGCTACCACATCGTCCAGCCCAGGCCCGACGGGTCGGGCGCGGCCAGGTGCATGTCCCTGGCGGTGGCGGACGCCGGCCTCGCCCCCCAGGACGTCGACTACGTCAACGCCCACGGCACGGGGACGCCGGCCAACGACGCGGCCGAGACGAAGGCTTTGAAGCTGGCCTTCGGTGAGCACGCCTACCGCCTGGCCGTGAGTTCCACCAAGCCCGTCATGGGCCACCTCATGGGAGCCTCGGGAGCGGCGGAGGCCGTCGTGGCGGTGCTCGCGGTGAACCGCGGCGTGGTGCCGCCCACGGCGAACCTCACCGACCCCGATCCGGAGTGCGACCTCGACTACATCGAGGCCGCCAGGAAGTGCGAGGTGGGCGCGGCCGCCTCAGTGTCCCTCGGCTTCGGAGGCCACAACGCGGCCGTGGTCTTCAGACGCTGGGCAAGTTAGCTGAGCGCGCCGGATGCGCCCCACCGCGCCGAACCGGAACCGCTGCACCCGAAGCGCCGCACCGGAAGCGCCGCACCGGAACCGCGTAAGGAGGTCTGGCTCGTGAGTGCCGAGCAGGGCGCAAGACCCGACGAGGGCACAGGGCCCGGTCTACCGCGGCCCGCCGACATCATCCCCCATCGCCCACCGTTCCTCTTCGTCGACCGCATTCTTCACCTTGAGCCCGGGCGGAGAGTCACGGCCGTGTGGACCCCGCCGGCCGACGCCGGCTGGTTCGGCGGCCATTTCCCGGGCAGGCCCATCCTCCCCGGAGTCCTGCAGATTGAGGCCATGGCCCAGGCCGGAGCCATCGGGGTCCTCGCCGCCGAGGCCAACCGGGGCAAGCTCCCCTTGTTCACCGGTATCGAGCGGGCCCGTTTTCGCCGGATGGTCCTGCCCGGCGAGGAGTTACGGCTCGAAGTGAACCTCGAGGAACTCGGCGGTCGAGGCGGGAAGGGTCACGCTCGCGCTTTCGTGGACGGCCAACTGGCGGCCGAGGCGGACCTTATGTTCCTGTTCGCGCCCGCTCCGCGGGGGCCCACCGCGTGAGCAAGGCCCCGTCCCGCGTGGGGACGGGGGCCTTGTGCTTCGGGCGCCGGGGCGGCGTGACCGTTCGTGCCCCGGGTGCCGCTAATTCAGTGCTTCGGTGCAGTGCGGGCAGAAGCTCCACTGGTCGTTGACGACCTGGCCGCACGAGGGACACGCTCTTCGCACCTGGACCCCGCAGTGCGGGCAGGCCCGGAAGATCGGCCGGAGAGCCCGGCCGCAGTTCGGACAGGCGGGTCGCTGCCACCCGCGGACCACCAGGTAAGTGGCCCAGCCTATGGCGTTGGTGACGAGCGTTAGGGCGGCCCAGGCCAGCGGCGCGTCCACGTTCCGGCGGCGGGCGTCGAAGAAGACCCATGCCGGCAGGGCCAGGGCGTAGGCCAGGAAGAGCAGTACGGCCGCCCCCGCCAGGATGACAAGCCAACGGCCGAGGCTGATGCCCAGTAGCGCGGGGTACGACACCACGGCGAAGATGTGGGCGACGAACTCGCCCGGCCCGTCCTCACTCGCGGGTACCGGGCGCTGGACCCGGTGGGTCTCGACCCTGAAGTCCCACTCCGACTCCCCCGTCACGCCCAGGAACTCCCCGAAGGCGGAAGGTCCCCCGTAGTCGAAGAGGTCGACCGTCGGAACCTCGACGAACCCCTCCTGCCCGCCTGCCCACCGGTAGCCCCAGTACTCCCTTGTCATCGGCAACTGCCGCCCGACCGCCTTCTCAGGCTCCGCCGCGACAATGACGCCCCGGTTGTCGGCCACGAGGAGAGCTACCAAGTCGGTACGGGAGTATATCATGCTCACGTCGTTCCGGACGGCCTCCGGTCCGTTGTTGTCTATAGACCCGCCCAACTCGGACAGCTTGCTCCACAGGTCGCGGTCTCGCGCCGCCTTCATAGCGTCGCCGTAGAGCATGGCCCCTAGTGCCGCAGCCAGCAGGACGAGAAAGGTCATTGTCGCCACGGCGGCCACGCGGTCCCACCGTATCCGTGAGGATGACCCTCCACTCATCTTCACGATTCCTCCTCTTCAGTCAGGTGCCTGGGAATTAGCATCAGTGGAACGACGATGGCCGCCGCGATCGCGTAGAGGGTCAGGGTGACGATAAGCCACGGTACGCCGGGACCATCAGGGGTGCGTGACGCCGCGGTGATGAGCCCGATGGCCGCGACGCAAACCGCCGCCCCCAACCGCCAGGGGGTGAGCCACGTGCTCCGCCGTTCAGCCCGTCGGAGGCGGTTCGAGACGTTCTCAGCAATTCGGGCCGCCGCCGCGTCCGGGGCTCCCGGGGGAAGACACCCGATCTCGAGCGCGTCGTCCACGAGCGCGCGGGCCAGTCCCGCGGCCTGGTCCAGATACGCCAGGCAGACCGGGCAGGCAGCGGCGTGACGGCGGACCTGCTCGCACTCGACCTCGCTGGCCAACCCGGCCGCCACCAAGGGCGCGAGCCACCGGTTCTCCCGGCACGGGTCATGCCCCGAGGGCCCGCGGGCCCTGGCGGGAAACCTACCTTGCCGCATCTTCTTCACGGCCTTCCCCTTCCGTTCCACAGCGATTCCATCCCCGGCTCCCGCCCCCGCCGCTGCCGCGGTCTGCGGCGCTCGGGGCTTCGGCCCGCGCGAGCAGCCCCCTCAACTTCCGCAGGGCATAGTGGACGCGCGACTTGACCGTGCCCTCGGGGCACCCGACGATGCGGGCGACCTCCTCGACCGGGAGATCGGCGTAGAACCTGAGCACCAGAGTCTCACGCTGAGTTTCGGGCAGCCTTGCGAGGGCTGCCGCGAGAGCCTCCCTGTCGAGCTTGCCGGCCAGAACGACGCCCGGGTCCGGGCCCGGATCCGCCGCGTCGGCAAGGGCCGCGATGTCGACTCCCGTCACCGTCCGGCCGGCCCGGCGGCGCGAGTCGCGCGCGAGGTTGAGGGCGATGCGGAACAGCCAGGTCTTGAGGTGACCGCGGTGCTGGTAGCGATCCAGGGCCGCGAAGGCGCGCAGGAACGTCTCCTGGATGATGTCGTCGACGTCAGCCGCGGGTGCGCAGCCACATCGGAGGACGAGAGCGCGCAGGGGTAAGTAGTAGGCCCTGGCCAGGGCCTCGAGGGCCCGCCTGTCACCGGCCTGGGCCATCGCGACGAGCCTGTCCTCGCCCACCGACCCGCCGCTCGTCCCCGATGCCGTGGTCACCGGCTTCCCCAACTCCCTCCGGCCACCAATCACCCAATAAACGCTGAAGCCCCGCGCGGGGTTCAATGCGCGGGGCGGATGTCCTGGCGTGCGGCACATCACCCCTTAGCCACGTGGGCCGAAAGGTGAATGAGGACCACGGCTGGAACGTAGAAAGGTCTAGAGATTGGCAGCCCATGGCGGCTGCGGCCCGTCGCGCCGACCGTCTCCAGGCGGACCGTTTCCCGCCGCGTCGAAAAGGGGGGAGTACTTTGGGCGAAGAACCACGTTCCGTTGAAGTAGCCGGGCACAGGCTTGTGTGCCCCATATGCGGGGCGGACAGGTTCACCCAAGGACGGAGCCTCCTCAACACCAGGGGGCTGACGTTCCTGAGGCTGGACTGGGCGAACCGCGAGGCCGACAACTACATCTGCGCTTCGTGCGGGCACATTCTGTGGTTCCTGCCCTCGCCGGAGGGCCAGGCCATCTAGCGCGCTGTCCCGACCGCCTGCTCCCTGGCCTCCAGTGTGTGGCGGACGACCTCGACGTGCTCGCGCTCGTGCTCGACGAACCGCCTGAGCATCTTCCGGGCGGTCCAGTCCTCGGCCGGATGGTCGGCCCGGATGACGCCCTGCCTGAGGCCGGGCGGAAGGTCGCGGAGGGCGGCCACCGCCCTCACCACGACCCAGTCCAGGCTCGCCAGGATGTCGTCTTCCGGCCAGGGTTCGGGGAGCACGGCCATGGTCCCCTCCATGCCGAGGATGCGCGTCAGGTAGAAACCGTGGCAGTTCCGGATGTGGATCAGGTTCTCGCGGACGGTGCGCTTGCCCCCGGGCGGGCGCCGGTCGAGAACCTCTCCGGGAAGCCCGCCCACCATCTCGAGGAGATCCACCCGGGCGTAGCCGAGTCGCCTGACGGCCAGGTCGATGTCGTCATCAGTCACCGGCTCGAGGTCAGGCTCGAAGAACCCCACGGCGCTCCCGGACCGCCCGAAGCCCTCCACGACCTGGATGTCCTTCACCTCGACCACGACGTCAGCCGCGGCGGGCAGGTCTTGGGAGGATGAAGCGAGCGCGGGCTCCCCGTGCCGGGCCAGCCACGCGTGGAACTCGGCGATGGCCAAGGGGGCCCCGGTGACGACCTCGCCCTGGGTCCGGCCGAGCCAGATGCAGCCGACCTCCCCCAGGGCGTGGCCCATCCAAGGGCCCCCCGGCGCTCCGTCGATGTAGACGCCCTGCTTCACTTTATCCGACCCTTCTCAGGAGCTGCCCCCTCGTCCCGAGGCCGAGCATGAGCACGACCACCAGACTCAGGGCCATCTCCGGAACCAAGTAGGAACCATTATACACCAAAGAGTACACCCAGACATTGGTCCCGGCGGGGGCGAAAGAGGCGAAGAACACCACTCCGGAGAGGACATGGGCGACCAGCCGCCCGGCGACGCCCGCGACGACCCCCAGGTACGGCCACCTCCGAAAGAGGCCCGCAAGCCCCAGGAGCCCGAACGCCACGGGGTAGTCGAGCATCACCTGGGCCCAGTGCACCACGTAGGGCTCTATGAGGAACTGGATGAAACCGTAGACCGCTCCGGCCGAGAGCCCCACCCTCACGCCCCGGCGCATGGCCAGGACCAGGAGCGGCACCATGCTGGCCGGGGTCACCGACCCTCCCTGCGGGAGGCGGTAAAGGACGATGACGGAGAGGACCGTGGCCAGGGCCACCATCACCGCCGCTTCGACCAAGGCCTGAACCGTGAACCGCGCCTTCGCCGTCGACTTAGATTCCGTTTCCATGTCTTCAGTCGCTCCTCTCGATTTGGGAGCGTCCTATGGCGGGTGACCTTCCCGAGAACGAAAGCGGCGCACGGGGTCTCTCTCCCACGTGCGCCAAACGGACCTGCCGGCGGGTGTTAGCCGCTCTGGATTCTCCCTACGCAGGGATTACCCTGATCAGGTTCGTCGGGTCAGGTGCTTGGCGCCCTTTCTCAGCCCCACCACAAGGGGCTCCCCGTTTGAGAGCATTGTACTCCCCCGTCGCGTCACGGGCAAGGACCTACTGGTGCTCCACCCAGGGGTCCTCGAAATCGAGGTGGAGATGGGCGAACGGGTTGGGAAGGAGGAAGAGGGCGCTCCTTGACCCGAGCCATTCGCGGTAGGAGGGGTCCCGGGTCAGGTCTTGCCCCCAGAGCCCCGCGGCGGTCGTGGCCACCGCCGGCCCGAGGTAGGAGCTCGCCGAGGTTATCTCGTGGTAGTGCTCCTTGTAGAGGGCGTCGGGGCGCGAGGGGTCGGGCGGCACGGCGGCGTTGGGGTCGGGAACCTCGCCCATGAGCGCTCCGAGGCCGACCCCGCTGACGAACGGGAGGCCGTAGATGCGATAGTCGTAGGCCGGCACCACGTAACCGAGGAGGTCCTGGGTGTAGCCGATGAGGAACTTGTAGGTTCCCGGCTGCGCGTCGCGGATGGACGGCTCGAACGGCCTTCCGGTGGTGACGTCCGCCATGTCCTCTCTGTGGTGCCGGTCCACGCCGAAGTTGATTTCCGGGAAGAGCTCGCCGGGCACTGTGGTGAAGGTGCCCTCCCCCAACCGGAACGCGTACATGGTCGTCTTCACCGAACTACCCAGAAAGGACCCGGCCTGCCAGCGGTCGGCCACGTAGAGAGGTACGTCGATGATTCCGAGGATGCCCCCCAGGCGGAACGACTGGTTTGTCAGGGGGATGTAAATGTCCTTGGACCTCATCTCCAGGAAGGTCGCGCCCGGGTCCGGGGAGCCGGCCCTCAGGGCGGCGAGAGCGCCCTCGGCCAGGAGGCGGCCTATCGCCCGGGTCCGCTCGAGGCCTTCGGTCCCCAGGGTGACCGGGTTGTCCTTCCTCAGGACGACGGCCCCCGTGTCCGCCGGGGTGAAGACGGCGACGCCGCCCAGTTCCTCCTCGATGGCCAGGCGCATCGCGTCTACCGCGTCCGAGCTGATGAGGGAGCTCTCGCGGGGGAAGGACTCGACGTGGGCGCCCCAGTTCACGAGGGTGGCGACCTGCGTTCCCGCGGCGCGGCCGGCCAGGCCCATGACCCTGAGTTCCTCGTCGAAGAACACCGGGGTGCGGTTGCCCATCCGCCCCTGCAGGCCGGAAAGGTCCGGGTAGCCGGCCGGGTCGACCATCCCGTAGGTGACCTCCACCTCGGTGAGACGCGCGGCGGCCAGGGCGATGCTCTCGGCTACCTTCCTGTCGACGTAGTCCAGGTAGAGTTCCCAGCGACCAGTCTCGAACAGCGTGGGTCCCCAGAGGCCGACGGTGTCCGGCCCCTGGTGGGTGTGGGTCGCCGTCAGGAGGATGACGTCAACGTCAAGGCCCGGGGCAATCTCGGCGAGGTACGCGCGCACACGCGGGAGCCGGGTCGAATTGACGCCGATGAGGTCGAGCGTCGCCCACGCCACCGTGAGGCCGGGTTGGCCCGCGTTCGAATCCCCAGCACCGGGGCTCCCGCCGGTCTCGCCGCCTCCGGCCGGGCTGTTGCGGAGAACGATGGTCCGCACCCAGAGCGGGTCGACGACCCCGGTCGCCACGCGGTCGGCGTCATAGCCGGCGAGATAGATGCCGTCCCAGCGCCCGGCCGAACCGGGGTCCGCAGCCGTGGAGGCCGGGTCGTCGGTGAACGCCTCGCCCTCGTCGTAGCGCCCGTTTCCGTTGGCATCCCCGTAGATCTCGCCCCACACCCCGGACAGGGTGACCGGCCCCGTCCAGTCCGGGTCGTCGTTGGACACGGGGTTAGAGATGGGGTCAGAGGCAGGACTGGAGGTCCGCGGTCCGCTCGTGGCGCCAGGCTCGGTGTACGGGGTGATGTTGACCTTGCTCGCGCCCGCCAGGAGCGGGCCTTCCGCCGCCCCCGTCGCCCAGACGACCGCGGGAGGTCCCTGCCCGAGGCCGAGAGCCGGGGCCGGGGTGAAATAGAGGACCACGAGGACGGCTATGCCGAGGTGAGCCGCCAACCTGCGGCGGGTCGGCGGGCGGGCCGGCGGGCTACTCGGGGGTTGAGCCAACTCGACCGCCCCGCTACCGCGCCCGGCTCAGGCCGGCGAACGAGTCGACGATGCCCCACAGCCACAGGAGGGGAACCGAGAAGAAGCCGACGGTCGCGAAGAGGAGCACCAGGTTGGCCATCTGCCCGAAGAAGAGGAGCAGCCCCTTCGCCCACCGCCCCCCGTACATGTGACCGAGGCCCGGCCAGATGACGCTGAGCGCCGCCGCCACCCAGCGGTTCTTATGCCCGGCCCTGGGGTCGACCACAGTCCAGCCGGGTCCGGAGCCGCCGCGTCCAGTCCTGCGAGTAGCGCCATGGCCTACGTTCATGACCCAGTCCTCCTCGGTGACTCGGTGACGGCTACTGGTGCTCCACCCACAGCTCGTCGAGGTCCAACCTCAGGTTGCGGAACGGGTTCGGCAGGAGCAGAAGGGCGGTCTTGGCCCCCATCCACTCCTCGTAGCTCGGGTGACCGGTGAGGTCCACGCCCCACAACTCCACGGCCGTGCAGGCCACGGCCGGAGCCAGGAGAGAACTGGCCGAGTTGGTCTCCTGATAGTGGTGGACGTACCGGGCGTCCGGATACGCGGGGTCCGGAGGAAGGTCCGCGTTGGGGTCGGTTACCTCGCCGACCACGGCGCCGATGCCCACCCCGCTCACGGCCGGCAGCCCGTAGATGTAGAAGTCATAGGACGGCACGATGTAGCCGAGCAGGTCGGGCGTGTAGCCGATCAGGAACTTGTAGGTCCCGGGCTGCGCGTCGCGGATGCACGGCTCGAAAGGCCTGCCCGTCGCGGTCGCGGCGAAGTCGGCCCGGTGGTGCTCCCCAAGGCCGAAGTTGATCTCCGGGAACAGCTCCCCGGGGGCTGTCGTGAACGAGCCCTCCCCTATGCGGAAGGCGTAGACGGTCGTCTTGACCGAGTTCCCGAGGAACGGGCCTGCCTTCCACCGGTCGGCGACGTAGAGGTCCATGTCGAGGACCCCGAGGATGCCCGCGAGCCGGAAGAGCTGGTTGGTGAGGGGTATGTAGATGTCCTTGTAACTAAGCTCGAGGTAAGTGGCCGTCGGGTCGGGCACCCCGCCCTCCAGAGCGGCCAGGGCCGCCTTCCCCACGACGCGGCCGATGGCCCTCGTCCGGGCCAGGCTGAACTCCAGGGGCTTACCGGTCTCGGGATCGACGGGAAAGACCTCGCCGTCGAAGACCTCGCGTCTCCAGACCCTGGTGCCCGAGTCGCCCACTATTTCCACGGCCCCCTGGTCGGCCGGGGCGTAGACGGCGATGCCCCCCAGAGCCTCCTCCACGACCTCGCGCAGGCTGTGCGTGAAGTCGGAGCTTACGCACGTGTTGCCCCCTTCAAGTGACTCCACATGTGTCCCCCAGTTGACGAGGGTGGCCACCTGCTCCCCGGTCTCGGCGTTGGCCAGGCCCATGACCCTCAGCTCGTCGTCGAAGAACCACGGGGTGCGCAGGCTGTTCCGGCACTGTAGGCCGGCCAGGTCGGGGTAGGTCTCGGGTGTGACCTGACCGTAGGTGACGGTCACGGGGACCAGGTCCCGCGCAGCCAGGGCGATGCTCTGGGCGACCTTGAGGTCTATGTACTCGAGGTAGAGCGGGAACTTCCCGTCCGTGAACTCCGATGGCCCCCAGAGGCCCACGGTGTCCGGGCCCTCGTGGTTGTGGGTGGCCGTGAGGAGGATGACGTCGACCTCGAGGTCGGGGGCATAGTCGGTCAGAAAGTCGCGGATGCGCGGCACCTGGGCCGAGGAGCAGGCGACGGTGTCGAGGACGGCCCAGGCCAGCGTGACCGGCCCGCTCCGCAACACGATGGTCCTCACCCAGATGGGGTCGTACACTCCGGTTGCCGGGCGGTCGTTACCGAACCCCGCGAGGTATATGCCGTCCCACTTCCCGGCCGAGCCCGGGTCGAGCGCGGTGTTCCGCTCGTCGTCGGTGAAGGGCTCGCCCACGTCGTAACGCCCGTTCATGTTGCCGTCGACGTAGTCCTCACCCCAAAGCCCCGTGTGGGTCACCGGGCCGGTCCACTCGGGGTCCCGGTTGTCCACGGGCACAACCCCGGGCGGCACGATTCTGCCCGCGGCGGGGCCGACGGCGTGATACGGGGTGATATCCACCTTGCTCGCTCCGGCCAGGAGGACGGGGGTTTCGCCTTCCCCTACGTCGACCTGTCCGGACAGCGAGACCACCGCCGGACCTCGGCCCAGCCCGAGGGCCGGCGCGGGGGTGAAGTACAGGACCAGGAGGACGGTGATGACCCCGTAGGCGATGAGTCTGGCGCGGCTCACGCACTTCCCCTCCCTGCCGAGACCCCCGTGGCGGAGGGGTCCGGTGATGAATTGGACCCGGCCGGGGCTGTTTCCTCCCAATATTCCGACTACTAGGCCGCCAACGTCGGGAGGGGGACCCCTTACGATGACACCGACACGATAATCGGGACGATCACCGTCGACGGCGACTACAGCGGCACCCATAACATCACCACGACGACCATCTTCGCCGGTGACGCCGACTCGTTCGATGATCCGGCTGAGAACGACATCGTCCACCTCGCCCTCATCGGCAGGTTGTACTCGTTGAAGACGAGGGTGAACCCGAAGAGAGTGAAGCGGCTCCCCCAGAAGAACCGGAAGAAGGCCATCATCGTGCCGGCCAAGGCCAGAGCGAGAAAGCCCGCGATGGCCGGGACAGCCCGCCTGGTGAGCGACAGCCTCCCTCCGTAATCTCCTCCATGACACCATGGAGGCATCTCTACTGCCCAGGCGTGAAATCGACCAATCGTGAGAGGGTTTGGGCGGTCCGGTTCTCGTACTGCACCAGCTGGTGGGGTGGGTCGACATTGACCCAAGCCGTCTGCCCCATGCCGGTGAGATCTATCTTCCAGCAGGTGAACGTGCCGGCGGGCGTGGTCACCTCCTCGCGACCGGCCACGCCAACCCTCAACTGCAGCTTGAGGACGCTCTTGGAGCCCACGATGTTGAGGGTTCCTCGCCAGCCGTCAGCCAGGGGTAGGGCCCTCAGGACAGCGACGACCTGCTCGTTGTCAAAGTAGGGAGGCACCGGCAGATCAACGGTGAGTTCCTGCGGCTCACCGTTCACCGTGCCGGCGATGGTCAACTTATCCCCGTACACACCGGTGACGGTGGCCGTCACCTGAGGGCTCTCGACGATATGCTCGGCCCGCGACGGAACCAGCGTCTCGCGGGAGGCGCGTATGGTCGATACCTCTTTCGAGCCCGGGACGGACGTTTCGTTGGTGAACACCCACTCACCGCCGTCGGCGGAGATGCTCATCGACCAGTCGGCTATGTGGGCTCCGGTGACGCTGCTCGCGACTTCCAGGCGCGAGACCTCACCGCTGGCCCACGGAGCGGTCAGGACCAGGGGCTCCTCCGACCGCCGGCAGCCCCCGCAGGCCGGCGCGAGCAGGGCAGAGCCCACGGCCAGGACCGCCAACGCTTTCATGACCGCCGGCACCGCCGTAGCGGCCGGCATCCTCCTAGCCGCCGGCACCCCCGCGGGCACCGGCACCCGCGTCATGGCTTTCTCACGAGACACGGCTGCGTTCCCCCTTTGGACGTGCGTGTCGGGCCAAGACCACGACCGCCCCGGCCAAGGCCAGGGCCCAGCCGGCCACGTAGGCCTCGACCGCGATCACTCCCAGGTCGCCGGCCGCGGCGGCCACGGCGCCGTAGTTCACGGCCGCGTGAACCAAGGCCATCGCGCCGAGCGCGGCCAGGCCTTTGACCGGGCCGAGCCCCCAGCCGTAGGCGGCGAGCGCGGCTGACGAGATGTGAAAGAGGACCGCGAAAACTCTTTCCACGGCGGCGGGTGCGATCAGGGCTAGTGTGGACGAAGCTACGCCGGCCTGTAGGACGTGGCCCGGCGACCCCGCCGTGGCGATGGCCTCCGACAGAATCCAGGCCGCTTCGATGCCGCCGAACGCGGCGCCCGCCGCGGCCCCGAAGACAAGAAGGGCTGGTCCGTCCGGCCGCGCGGCCGCCGCGCGCCGGCCGGTGAGCGCCGCGACAAGCTTGGCTGGTTCCTGGACGAGTCCCGACACCAGAACGGCCGGAGCGTAGAGGACGTACGGGCTCGTCGTGGCCAGGTTCAACATCGCCCATCGCGTGACGGCCGCCTGGAGAGGGACTTGAACCAGCGCGATGGAGAGGGGGAAGGCCGCGAGGCCCGTGAGGGCGGCAAGAGCGATGCCGGCCAGGAGCCGGCCTCGCCCGCCCTTGTCGAAGGGCCTCCCCTCAGCGTCGCGGAAGGTCGGGTGCGTCAGAGCCCAGAGAATGGCGAGTTCAAGCCCTGTTATGACCAGAGCCGCAACAGCGCCGGACCACCCTATCCGGGTCACGATGGACGCGGGCGAGATGGTTCCCATCGTCTCAGTCTTCTCTCGCCGCGGCGGCCCGAGTCGTGACAAGACGCCGCCGAGACCCAGGCAACCGGCGCGCGGCCGCCACGCGGGGCCCTGCGGGTAGGATGGCCCCGAGAAACACCAGGGCCTTGGCCACCGGCACGCCGCCGGCTCCAAGCCCGGACACCTGAGCCGGGAGGGTCACGCAGGCCGCTAGGTGAAGCCCCATGAAACCCACGATTCTCAGGGCCGGCATTGAAAGAGGAACCTGCTCGAGGAGGAGGCCGGGACCACCCGCAATCTCCGGAACCTCGCTTCCAGGCGAGTCCTCCGGGTCGCTGCCCCCGCGGACCGGCGCCACTCTCCCCGACCAGGCAGCCAGTGCCGCCTGGCCGAGAGCGAGACCCAGGATGACGCCGAAGTAGAGAAGGACCTCCACTCCCCCGGCATCTCCGGACGACTCCGCACGGCCGCCGGCAAGGAGCGTGGCTGCGGCTGCCACCAGGAACAACACCCCGCCTATCACGAAGCCGGAGACCATCCGTCCCAGCCGGAGGCCGCGCACACCCTGCGGCGAGGCTAGGAAGACGTCGGCCATTTCCTCATCCACCCTACCTAGGCCGACGAGAAGCTCGCTCACAGCCAGGAGCCACACCCCGGCCGCGGTAGCCAGCGGAAGGCCCAGGAGCCCGGGGAGCAAGACGCCTTCAGCCGCGCCTCCAAGCCGCATGCGAACGACGGGGAAGGCGAAAGGCATAAGCGCGCAGAGAGCCGCGCGGACATACGTCACGGGGTTTGACCGCGCCAGGGACAAGTCTCTGACCAGAACGGCCCCGACCGGGCCCCTGACCCACTGTGGAGCCCAGATCGGCCGCCCGGCGCCTCCGGACGCAGCCGAAACCGAACTAGCCAGAACCCGGTACGCCGGCCCCAGATAGACAGCTGCCGCCATCAGGCCCGCGAGAGACATGCCGGCCAGGAACAGCGCCTCAACCGGGCCGAACCGCGCGGGATTGAGCCAGCCCCCGTCTTGCGGTGACGAGCAGAGCCGAAACAAGACGAGGCAGGCGGCGCCCCCGGCGGCCCCCAGGGGAAGCGCCAGTGACCGCCCGAGAGTCGGCCGGCGGAGCTCCAAGGCCCGGGTGGCAAGCGAGAGAACCGTCCCGGTCACAACGGCGGCGGGCACGGCCGCCGCGGCGCCGGCAAGAGCGGCGAGACGCGTCGCCGTCTCCGCGGGCGGTCCCGGGTCACCCGGTCGCCGGATAGCCTCCGGCACCCAGGCGGGATTCTTGCTGCCCGCGGTCAGAGTGAGCCAGATGGCCGCGGCGAGCAACGGGAGAGCGTGCCGGGCCAGGATGCCGGAAAGACGCACCAGCCTGTTCGCCATCAGCCCCCGGTCCCGCAGGGGGGCAGCCTGTAGCACGGGCAAGGCCCGGTCCAGGAACAGGACTCGCGAGGCCCACGCCACGGCGAGGAACTGGAGCAAGATGAACGTGACCGCGAAGCAAGCCCACGGAGCCTGTTCCAGCAGCCCTGCCGGGGCGCCCTGCCCTGCCGCCGGCGCAGCGAGGTGCCTCGAGGAGGCCAGGAGAACAGCCCATCGCGTCAGCTGGCCGCCCAACCGGGGGTCCAAGGCGACAACGACCCCGGCCGTGAGGCCCACGTTCGACAGAAGGCCGAGAACCGCGGTTACCGTGAGGGCGGGGCGCCGGGTCATTCGCACCCACCGCCCCGCGGCCCGGGCCTCCCGATGGCCGCGAAGAAGACAGCCTCGGCGTCCGAGCCGGCGAGCCGGAAGCGGGAGGCTAGTTCCCCGATGCTGCCCTGTGCCGCGATTGTCCCCTCATGAAGAATCAGCAACCGGTCGCAGCAGTCGGCTACCAGCGGCAGGCTGTGGCTCGACAGAAGGACACCGACCCCGTCGTGCCTAATCGTCGCCAGCCACTCCTTGAAGCTGCGCTGGGCCTGGGGGTCCAGCCCCGAGGTGGGCTCGTCCATCACAAGGAACCGGGGCTTGTGAACGACTCCGGCGAGAATCATGAGTTTCCGCCTTGTGCCCGTGGAGTACGTGGCGGACGGACGGGCGAGGACGGCGTCCGGGAGGTCGAGCCTGGAGGCAAGCTCCGCGGTGCGGGAGCGGGCCTCGGCGGGCGGCACCGAGTAGAGCCGGGCCACGAACTCGAGGTACTCGCGCCCGGTGAGACGCGGGTAGACGGGAAACCCGTCCGGAACGACTCCGAGCACCCTCCTGGCTGACAGGCTCTGCGCCGGGTCGGCCCAGAGGCCGAACCCGGCGACGCTCACATGACCGGCCTGAGGGCGCAAGACTCCCGTGACGATCCGCAGCGTCGTGGTCTTGCCGGCGCCGTTGAGACCGACGAGCCCGACCACTTCTCCCGCCCGGACCGTCAGAGTGACTTCCTTGACAGCCGTCACCGTTCCGTAGGCGTAGCCGAGCCCGGTCGCGCTCAGGCAGGGACCGTCCAGGGCCGAGCTTGCCGCAGCCCCCGGCGGCGGAGAGTGGGCCGGGTCAGGACGGGTCGTCTCCTTCACGACCGTGGTCCGCGCCTCCGCGCCTGCGCCTCCCGCGCGTGGCTCGGGCAGGCCGAGCATCCTCACCAAGGTGTCGGCCAGGGCCTCCGGGTCGTCAACGCTCAGAGCCACTTCCCGCACGGCGACCTGCCGCGGCCTCCGTGGCCCGGCCCACAACCTGGGACCGTCGCCCTGGAAGATGCGAGAGCAGGGCTCCGATAGGAAGAGCCTCACGACAGGTCCCCGCCCCCTCAGAAGCTCCAGGCGTTGTGAGTCCGGCACCCAGCGGCATATGGACAGGCCGGCGCGCGAGTCGTCGCTGCGCGGGGCCATTGAGACGCCGCTGACCAGGCCGAGCGGAAAGGAGTAATGGTGGCGCGCTGACCGCAGCCAGGCAACGGTGACCTTCCCGGGGGAGAGCGTCACGCCGACGGGGCCGCCGAACTGGCCGAGGGTGGCAATCGTAATCCACAGCGGCACCAGCGGGAGCGCTAGCGCGAGCAGCCTCCACCAGCCGGGAAGCAGTGCCAGCCCGACGGCCGTGACCGCGGTCGCCTCCACCCAGGCCATGACCACGATGGGCGTAATCCGGTCTCTGGCGGACTTCGCGGCCCCGTGCGCTGGGAAATGCCGAGTGTCCTGGGTCATGGTCGCTCCTCCGGCCGCTCCGCCTCTCTCCGCGGCTCCGCCCGCGAACCAATCTCCGGTTTCCGTTTGGCCGCCTCGCTCTACCCCGCCATGGCCCCGGCTTCCGGCAACCCAATGAGTCGAGCGAAGGCCTTGCCCATGACAATCTCGATTTCCTCGGGGCTGAACGAGACCTCCGGGCACCCGGAGAGGTCCGGCTCGCGGACGGCCCGCACCCATTGAGCCAGGGGACAGAGAACGTTGAGGTACGGACCGTCAGTCCCGAAAAACACCCGCCAGGGCCCTATCGCGTCGATGACACGCCGCAGCACGCGGTAGAACGCGGCCGGGTGCTCGAGGTACTCCCTCTGCCAGCCGGATAAGTCCACGTAGCAGTTGGGCTTGACGCCGGCGACCAGGAGGGCCTCCTCGTACCAGTTGTGCCCGACGTGGGCCATGATGATGGGCAGCCCGGGGAAGTCGGCAGCCACGTCGTCCACCCCCATCGGGCGGCAGAAGCGGCTCTTGGCCGGCGCCGGTTGGCTACCGGTGTGGATGAGCACGGGAACCTTGTACTCCAGGCACGCCTCGTAAAGCGGGTAGACGACCTCGTCGTAGGGGAAGTAGCCGACTGAGGGGTGGAGCTTGAGACCTCGGAGTCCCCACTCCTCCACGGCCCTCCGGAACATGTCGAGACTTCCCGGCCGGCGAGGGTCCACGGCGAAGAAACCTACCAGCCGGCTGGGGAACCTCTTGACGGCTTCGGCGATGAGCCGGTTCTGCACGTCGATGGGCACCCCGGGCTCGCCGGTCAGGAGCCCGTAGTCCACGGGGAAGACACAGGAGACATCCACACCGGCCACGTCCATCGCGGCGACCAGCTTCTCTCCGGTCGGGTCCACTAGCCCCGACTTGAGGCCGGACAGAAGCACGGCGGCGTCGAGGGGCTGGCCGGTCGTCTTGGCCATCGAGGCCGCGGCCACCCGGGCCATGCCGAGGAGCATTTCGTCGCTGACCCAGCCGTTGTCCACGAGATGCACGTGGGAATCGACTACCAACATGGAAAGGTCCCTCCCGGTCACGCCGGGGCTCCGGCGGGCCGCCGGGACGGCGGCCTATGGGCCACCGCCTACAGGCAGGCCGGCGAGGCGAGGTGCTTGCGGTAGCGTCTGGCCCGGCTCGGCTCCAGCATCCCGGCGTCCTTGAGCCATTTCACCGTATCGGCGATGCTCTCGCGCACCGGGCGCGGCCGGTACCCGAGCTCGCGACTTGCCTTCCCGTGGTTGGACTCCGAGTTGGAGCGGAGGTAGTAGAGGGAGTCCGGGGTGAAGAGAGGCTTGGTCCGGGCGAGGCGCCCGAAGAGGGCTGAGAGGGGCG
>QZJP01000092.1 GCA_003599345.1 Bacillota bacterium
CACCGGGTCATCAGCATTCGGGACGGCCGCGTCGTCGGCGATGAACCGGGAGGTTCCGCGTCTTGACGACACTGGTCTACCTGGGCCTCATGAACTCCACCCGCAACATCGGGCGCAGCCTCCTGACCGTCATCGCCATGGCCCTCGCGGCCTTCATGATGACCGCGTCGCTCACCGTGGGTGAAGGCTACACGGCCGTTCGGGCGGCCGAATACCGGGCCTACCTCGGCGGCGACGTGCTCGTCTACCCGACCTGGGCCTGGCCGACCGAGTACGACGTTGTGTCCATCGAGGAAGGGGACGTACGGCTGGCCGTTATGCCCGAGCACTTCGGGAGCCCCCTCCGCTATTTCCACCCCGATTACTGGGCCGGAGGCTACCTGACGGTGGCCCCGGGCGGCGCGCCCACCTACTCCATGTTCTCGGACCGGGCTCACATGGACCGCACGGTGTCGGCCGTCGAATCGGTCCGGGGGGTGGCTGGAACGGTCCCATACACGGCGATCCCGGTCATGAAGGGCTCTCTCGGCTTTGAGGGCCTGGGCGCCGGCCCCGCCACCCAGGTTCCTCTCGACGGCTACTTCCTGCGCGCCTGCCCCCCGAACCTCCTGGCGGACGCTCCGGCGGGCACTCCCCCGGAACTCAGGCTGGTCGAAGACGCCCGGTCAATCAACCCGCCCCGGACCGTGAGCGTCGTCGCCTCCGCCGGTGAAACGCTCTTCGATAAGAAGACCTGGAAGTCGGGGGTCGTCCACAGCGGCGGCCGTCCGCTCTCTTCGGCGGAGGGCGACGAGCTCGTGGCCGTCGTCAACCGGCGGGCGGTCACGGCCAGGCGCGACATCGGGGGTCCGGGCGTCTACCTGCCGCCCGGGGGCCAGACCGTGACGCTCACTCTCCCGAGGATCGTCCCCGCCGGGGACGGCGCTTTCATATATGACTTCTCGGACCCGGTCGTCGTCGACCTTCGCGTAGTGGGCACTTACGACGTTTCGAGCCGCCTTCTGAACTGGATGCCGGCGAGAGGAATGACGGTGTACGAACAGCTCTTCCTCGAGGCGCCGGAACTCCTCTTGACCGAAGAGGCCATCGACCGGCTCCTCGCCCTCATGGGCCTCCCTCCCGGAGAGCTTCCCCCGGTCGGGGCCCTGGCCGTGAGCCTGACCGACCAGTCCAAGGCCGAGGAGATGACCAGTGCCCTGCGCACGGCCGTGCCGGGGTTGTCAGTGGTCTCGGTGGCCGCGGAGGCGTCCTTCGCCAACGCCCGCAACCTGCCCGAGCGCAGCTACGAGTGTCCCTTCGAGAACATGCCGGCTCCCAGACCCCTGCGGCAGCCGGCGGTTCCGGCCGAGGCCGGCAACATCCTGGGTTTCGTCCTGTTCGGCTTCGCCGGTCTGGCCGCCGCGGGCAACTCCACGCTCCTCGTTCTCAGCCGGCGCACGGAGTTCGCCATACTCAAGGCCATCGGCATGCGAGCCTACGAGGTGGCGCTGGTGGTGATGGTCGAGGTCGTGACCCTCGCGGTCATCGGCCTGGCGGTGGGCTTCGCGCTCGGGGAGATCACGGCCTTGCCGGTGATCCTCACTAACAGCGTCGGGACAATCACCGTACTGCGGGCCCTCGCCGGCGACTTCGGCATTGTCGCCGGGGCGACTTTAGGTTGCTCGATCCTGTTCTCGCTGGTCCCCATGTCCAAGACCCTCAGCATCACCGTGGCGGAGGCGATGAGAGGCAATGAGTAGGCCGGCGACCCTGGCGCGGCTCGGCACCCGGAACGCCTTCGGCTCCACCGGGCGCCTCATCATCCTCGTGTTCCTGTTGGCGTCGGCTCTTGTCGCGAGGTCCGCGAGCACGCTCGCCCAGGCCGGCCTCTGCCAGGAGGCCGTCACCTCGGTGACAACCGCCGGCCTCCCCGGGGACTTCAACTGCATCGTCTACAGCGTCGGGGTCGCCTACACGCCGGAGTCCGCCTGGCACAGCCTGAGGGCGGCCTCCGGCGTGCCGTGGTGGAGCCGCGACTATATCACCGCCTACGTCGAGCGGTTCCTCGGTCCCGGCGGAGCGCTCACCGTGGTCAAACCCTGCAATGTGCGCTACCAATATCGAGGGCACTATACCGTCGCCGACCAGGAGAGAAACTGGTTTGAGCACATCGTTGGCCGTTACCCCCGGGACTCCTCGGAACTGGCCGTGCCCAGGACCTTCGCCCGGGCGACCCGCGCCGGGATTGGGGACGACCTGACTCTCACGGCCGAGGAGACCGGGGAGAGCCGGACGTTCAAGATCACCGGGATCTACGAGCCGCTCGGCACCGGCCCGTTCTACGAGTACCTGCTGACCACCTATAACCCTGACGAGCCTATCAACGTGAACATGGTGGTGGCCAATCTCAACAGCCGGGCAATCGGCATCTTGCGGGGGTGGGCCGGGCCCAACGCCGCCCAGGTCGTTGAGTTCGTCGATCCCAAGGACCGCATGAACGACCTCGCCCGGACAGTCTATAGCGCGCAGACCACCGCCATGGGATTGGGGTTCGGCCTGATCGGCGTGGCCGTCCTGGTCGTCCTCCTGGTCGCCCTGGTCGAGCGCAGGCGGGAGTCCGCGATTTACAAGATGGTCGGCATGAACAGCCTCGCCACCCTCACCGTTCTGGTTGTCGAACTCGCCTGGGCGCTGGCCATCGCCCTCGTCCTGGCGATCCCGGTCTACTGGTGCGTGGCGATGAACTATATCCTCGACGTCCACGCCGCCGGCCTCGACGTCCTCGTCCCGCCCTTCGCGGCGAGCGCCGTGTGGACGGTGGTCGTCACCGGGGCGGGGGCCCTCTATCCATTCGCCATGACCTCGATGGGCTCGCCCGCCCAGCTCATGACCAATCAAAAGATCTACCTCTTCCGCAGGAAGTACACGCTCAGGGGGTGGGGCGATGGCGACGTCGGCTGAGAACGCCGGGACAGCCGGTCCGGGCGGCCGCCGGGGCGAGGACTACGTCCTCGTGCTGGGCCAGGCGGCCATGACCGCCCTCCGCGTTACGCGGGACGGGCTCGAACCGGCCGGGGCTGTGGCCCCTACGGGCGGCCGGGTGCCTTCCCCCGCGAGAGTAGCGGAGGACCTCGCCCTCGAGGGTGACCCGGTCTTCATTCTTGCCGGCGCGGGATCTCCGAGGGTGACCGTCGACGGCCGCTACGCTCTGAATCCCGCCGGCATCAAGGCCACGGCCGCGACAGTCCTCCGGACCGGGGCCGTGCCGGCCGGTCCTCTCCCGTCGGAGACCGCGGCCGCGGACGTCTTCGTGCACGAACTCGCGCGCCAGCGCCCGGACGTCCTCCTTCTCACTCAGACCATGGCGGGCGACAAGTTGAGGTCGCTGGCCCGTTTCCTCGAGACGCCGTCCTTCCTCGAGTGCCCGCTCCCCATCGTGTACAGCGGGCGAGACACCCTCGCCCCGAAGACCTTGGAGAACCTTCCCGGCTGCCGCTACGAACCGGCGCCGGTCACGGCCACGAGCGGGAAGGTCGACACGAGGACGCTCGAGCGGCTGCTGACAGGCCTGGTGCAGGACCTCACGGACGCGGCCGTTTCCCGGGCGGGTTTCGGCCGCCCGCCCGCGATGACCATGGGCCGGGCGGCCGTCGCGGCCGCCGTCGGGCTCATCCGCCTGGCCGGCCCGGGGGGGGCCTGCCTCATAGCCGCCGAGCCTGCGGAAGTCGCGGCCTTCGTGCCGGCGGCCGACACTATCGACGCCGCGTCAACGAGCGTGACAGGGACCGGCACGGTCGAGCTGTGCGCCACCGGGAGGGGCGGCGCCGGCGGCCCGCGGCCCGCGGGCTGGATGCCCGCGTGGGAAGATCTTATCAACAGGATCCCTCTACACTCCGAGGCCGGCAACGTCGCGAACAAGGTCGCCGACGTCCTGGTCAGGCCGTGGGCCGGCCCCGCCGGCCCGGAGGAGGCCTGTGTGGCGGCGGCCCTCATCGAGGATGTCCTCTGCCGGCTGATAGCCAGGTGGGACTCCACCGTCAGACCCGAGACCAACCCCCGGCACTGCCGGGTCATAGTGGGGACTGGTCTTGGGTTCTGGCGACTCGGCGACCCTCGGCTCGCCGCCGCCTGCCTGCTCGACGCTTTGCAGCCCGTGGGCGTCACGACCGTGGGCATCGATCCGTGGGGCCGCATGCTCGTTGAGGCGGCCGTGAACGTCCCCCGCCCACTGGGCCCGGACTGGGTGGCCACGTGCGTGTCTCCCCTCAGAGCTCGCCTGGAGCCCAGGAACGGGGACAGCGACCCGTGGGCCATCGTGACGGTCCTGCGCTCGACCGGCCAGACCACAGCCAGGCGGCTGGTGCCCGGACGGATCGGCTCCATCCACGTCCCGCCGGGGGAGAAGGCCGAGCTGACCATCGAGCCGTGCCTGCGGCACATCGACTTCGGAGCCGGCCCGGGTAAGACCTGGCGGGGCCGCGTCAACGGGAGTCTCGCCGGTGTGATCCTCGACGGGCGCGGCCGTCCCCTGGAGACCCCGGCCGACCCCGTCCTCCGGGTCACCAAGCAGCGGGAATTCCTCGCGGCCTTAGGCGTCCTCGGGGAGCTCGAGGGCCGGGCCAGGAAGGTGGCCCGGCGGTCGCCGGGGGCCGCGCGCGGCCCGAGAGGAGGGTCTCAGGATTGACGCGAGAGCCTCTCACCTTAGTGCGACTCATCCCGCCCGGGGCCACGGTGGAAGTAGCGGCGGGCGACCACGTCGAGCCCGAAACGGTTCTGGCTACGGGTCATCTCGACCGGAAGGTCCTCCGGCTCCCGGCCGGCGACAACTTCGAGCTGCTCAAGAAGCCGGGCGACCCCGTGAAGAAGGGCGAGGCGGTGGCCGTCATGGAGGAGTTGTTCGGGCTGGGCCTCCGCGAACTCGTCTCGCCGTGCGATGGGGTGATGGAGAGCGTGAACGCCCGGCGAACGGCACTGGTCCTCACGGGCTCGGACGCGAAGATACGGGCCCTGGTGCGAGGCAGGGTCGAGGCGGTGGAAGACTCGGAGGTCCGTCTCCAAGTGCGCGGCGAACGTATCCGAGGCTGGTTCGGGTTCGGGCGGGCCGTCGCCGGAGAAGTGTACCGCATCCACGAGTTCTTCACGCCGAGCGAGGTCAGGCGCCGCATAGGCCCGGAAGTCGCCGGGCGGGTCGTGCTCTGCGCGTCCTTCGTCCTGCCGGAGGTCATCACCACCCTGGCAAGATACGGAGCGGCCGCGCTCGTGTGCGCGAGCCTGGACTTCGCGCCCCTTTGGGACCTCATCTCGCCCACCGGTCCCCACCCGGCCGGTCGCGGCCTGCCGACCCTCGTGGTCGTCGAGGGCTTCGGCGTCCACGGGCTGGGCCCCGAAGCCGCCGGCACTCTGGGCGCGGCCGAGGGGCGGGTCGTTTACGCGGCGGGACCCGCGCTCGACCGTCTGGTCTTCGCCGGTCCCCCGTACGCCGAGGTCCTCATACCAGGATAGCTAGCCGGCCGAGGCCCGCCTCGCCGAGGCCCGCCGCCGCAGCCGAACGGGCAGGCGTTCCCGCGCCACGAGGTCGTCGTAGGTCTCCCTCTCGACAATCACGTCGACCTGCCCGCGGTTCACCAGGACCATGGCCGGTCTCGGAAGGCGGTTATAGTTCGAGGCCATGGTCGAGTTGTACGCCCCCGTACAGCTCACGGCCAGGATGTCCCCCGGCACGGGCCTTGGTAGGGCTATGTCGTGGATGAGGATGTCCCCACTCTCGCAGCACCGCCCCGTGATGGTGAAGACCTCCGCCGCGGCGTGCCCGCCCCCGGTCCCTGACCCGCCCACGGTCCGCCCGCCCCCGGTCCCTCGCCCATCCACGGTCTCGCCGGCCCGGTTGGCCAGGCACGCCTCATAGACCGCCTGGTAGAGCGCGGGACGCGGGTTGTCGGTCATCCCCCCGTCGACGGCCACGTAGGTGCGTATCCCGGGAATCTCCTTGATGGAGCCTACCGTGTAAAGGGTCCATCCCGCCGTGGCGCTGATGGCCCGCCCGGGTTCTACGATGACCCGGGGAAATGGAAGGCCTGTCTCAGACACCTTCTTTCCAATCGCCCGGGAAATAGCCCGGGCGAAGGCCTCCGGCTCGAGCGGCGCATCGCCGTTTGAGTAGCGGACGCCGAACCCGCCCCCAAGGTCGATCTCCTCGGGAACCCAGCCGGTCCGCCGGCGCACCTCCGCGGCGAAATCCATGAGAACCTCGGCCGCCCCGGCGTAAGGCTCGGTCGTGAAGAGCTGCGACCCGACGTGGCAGTGGAGGCCCTTGAGGTCCAGGTGGGGGGCGTCGAGCACGCGCTTCACGGCCCCCATCGCCTGCCCTCCCGCGATGTCCAGGCCGAACTTGCTGTCCTGCTGTCCTGTCTTGACGTAGTCGTGAGTGTCGGCGTCAATCCCCGGTGTGACTCTGAGAGTGACCGGAACCCGTCCGGCCCCTGAGCGGGTGCCGCTCCCCGTCCGCCCTGGTCCCTCGAGCAAATCGAGCTCGTGGAGATTGTCGACCATGAACCGCGCGATGCCGGCCTGATAGGCCTCGTCTATCTCAGCCTGTGTCTTGTTGTTGCCGTGGAAGTACACCCTATCCATCGGGAACCCGGCGGCCAACGCCGTATGGAGCTCGCCACCGGAGACGACGTCAAGGGACAGGCCTTCCTCCTCGACGATGCGGCAAATGGCCAGGGCCAGGAGAGATTTCGCGGCGAAGAGGACCACGGCCCCGGCGGGAAAGAGGTCACTCGAGAAAGCTTGGCGGAAGGCCCGGCAATTTCGTCGAAACTGCTCCTCGTCGATGACCCACAAGGGCGTGCCGTACTCGCGGGCGAGCGTCACGGTATCGACGCCGCCCACGGCGAGGTGTCCGTTTGCTGAGATTGTTGCCGTTCCATGAAGCTCCAAGATTGGTTTGCCTCCATTTGCCATGTCACCGGCAGAATGGATGACACGGTTCGTCGCCCGGGGTGCTCATCCTACCTCGCAGGCAGAACGTGTCGCCATGCGAAAACTAAATGTGTTGTCATGTCAGGCAGGCTCAGCCATATCCGAGGAGAACGGCTCCGGACAGGAATGGCGGTGTCACGGCATGGTGGAAGGGTGGCTTCCGGGCAAGGGCCCACGGCGCCGCGTGACCGTCGAGCGCTGCCTGGGCGTTTCGGGGGAGCTCGCCCTGGTCAGAGCGGGCCGGCGGAATTATGAGATCATCGCCAACGGCGCCTTCCTCATGGCGACCTACAACCGCTCATCCGAGCGCGCCCTGGCCGGACTGGCCCTGGCAGCCCTCTGGGAGACAAGACCCCGCGAGCTGGGGGCAAAGGTGCTCATCGGCGGCTTGGGCGTGGGCGAGACTCTTCGCGCCGCTCTCGACGACTCCCGGGTGGAGTCGGTCGTCGTGTGCGAGTTGGAGCCGGCCGTGGTGAGGTGGAACGCCGACCACTTCCCGCGCTCTGCCCGGGTGATGGCCGACCCGCGGGTCACCGTGCTGGTCGGCGACGTCTTCGCCCACCTGAGGGGCCTCGCCGGGCGTTCCTTGGACGCGGGGCGACCCCAGCCCGAGCCGTACGACATCTTCCTGGCCGACACGGACAACGGGCCCGACTGGCTCGTCCGCCCGGAGAACCACGTGCTCTACGGCCGGCGGGGCCTCGGCTGCGCGCTCGCCTGCCTGACGCCGGGTGGGGTGGCAGCCTTCTGGAGCTCGGCTGAGGCCGGATGGTTCGCGGACAATCTCCTCTCAGTCGGGTTTGAGGACGTTAAGGGCATACCAGTTCGGCGCGGGGCCAGTCAGCCCGACATCGTCTACGTCGCGCGGCGACCGGCATGTCAGAAGTGAAGCCCGGTTGCGATTTCTGCCCGAGGCGTTGCGCCGTGGCCAGGCCCGCCGGCGAGCTCGGCCTGTGTGGGTGCCCGTGGCTCCCGAGAGTGGCCCACGTCTCGCTCCATCACTGGGAGGAACCCTGCCTGTCGGGCTCCCGCGGGTCGGGAACGGTGTTCTTCGGCGGCTGCAACCTGAGCTGCGTCTTCTGCCAGAACCACGCCATCTCGGCCCGTCCCGTGGGGAAGGCGTGCACTCCGGTCGAACTGGCCGAGGTCTTTCTCGGGCAGCAGCGTATCCGGGCCCACAACGTGAACCTGGTCTCCCCTACCCAGTACTCGGGTCCTATCGCGGACGCCCTCCGGCTGGCAAGGAGCCGGGGCCTGTCGGTCCCTGTCGTCTACAACTCCAACGGCTATGAGACGGTGGAGGCCCTCGCCCGCCTGGAGGGGCTGGTCGACGTCTTCCTTCCCGACCTCAAGTACCACGACGACCGCCTGGCCCGGCGTTACTCAGGGGCCCCGGGTTACTTCACGGCCGCCACGGCGGCGGTCAAGGAGATGTACCGCCAGGTGGGAGAACCCGTCTTCGACACGGACGGGCTCATGGTGAGGGGCGTCCTGGTCCGGCATCTCGTGCTGCCCGGCTGGACCACCAACTCCAGGGCTGTCCTCCGCTGGCTGGCCCGGGAACTCCCCGGGGTCCGCCTCAGCCTGATGGCGCAGTATACCCCCGTCTACCGGGCCCAAGACTACCCTGAGTTACGGCGGCGGGTGGACCCGGCGGAGTACGAGGGGCTCCTGGACCTCTGTGACGAACTCGGTCTCGATCAGGGATACCGCCAGGAACCCGGGGCCGCGACCGAGGCCTACATCCCGCCGTTCGACACCGGCGTGCCCAGCGAGACTGAGGGGACGAGCGACGCCGGGACCCCCAGCGGAACCATGGGGCCCTCCGACACCGGAGCGCTATCCGACACAGGGGCGCCCACCGGCCTCGGGAGCAAGGGGGAGAAGGGTTGATGAGCACGCGGAAGAGGAAGATTGTCCGGATAAACGAGAAGCTCTGCGACGGGTGCGGCCTGTGCGTGACCCCGTGCGCCGAGGCGGCCCTGGAGGTCGTCGACGGGAAGGCCAGGGTGGCCCGCGAGGAACTGTGCGACGGGGCGGGCTTCTGCCTGCCCCTATGCCCGCGGGGAGCGCTCGGCATCGAGGAGCGGGAGGCCGACGAGTTCGATGAGGAGGCTGTCACCCGCCGCAAGAAGGAGCTGTCAGCCCAAGGGGCGTCTCGGAGCGGAAGCCTCCGCGAGACCCCCGACCCGGCCGCCGTCCGCTGCTTCAGTTGCGGCGCGACCGACGCGGACCGGCCGCTCGTCCCGGTGAGGCGGGCCGGCCGTAGCGAGTGGGTCTGCGCGAAGTGCCTCCCGGCGCTCATCCACGGATGACCGGATCCAGACCGCCGCAAACCCCTGGGTTCTTGTCCATCCTCGTCACCCGCCGCCTGCCCGGCGAGTGCCTGGCCCTCCTCAGGCGGCGCTTGACGTACCCGGCGGGCGGCCAGCCGATGGGGCCGGGCGGGCGCCAAGGCGGCCCGGCCTGTCATAACACCCTGGACCTGCGCCTGTGGGACTCCGACGACCCCATCCCCAGGCGGACGCTGCTTGAGATGGCGCGAGGAGTGACCGGCCTACTCTCGTTCCTTACGGACCGGATCGACGCCGAGATCCTCGACGCCGCCGGCCCTTCTCTGAAAGTCGTCAGCAACCTGGCTGTGGGTTACGACAACGTCGACGTCGATGAAGCCACCCGGCGGGGGGTGCTTGTCACCAACACGCCCGGGGTGCTCACCGAAGCCACGGCCGACCTCACCTGGGCCCTCATCCTGGCGGCCGCCAGGCGGCTCGGCGAGGCCGCGGACACCCTCAGGAACCTCGAGTGGAAGAGCTGGTCTCTACTCGGGCTCGCCGGGATGGACGTGCACGGGGCGACGCTCGGCGTGGTCGGGGCCGGCCGCATCGGCCGGGCCGTAGCCAGAAGGGCCGCCGGATTCCGTATGAAGGTCCTCTACCATTCCAGGCGGCCCCACCTCGACTTCGAGCAAGAGACCGGGGCCGAGCACCGCCCCCGCCTGGAAGACCTCCTCAGAGACGCTGATATCGTCACCCTCCACGTGCCCCTGACCTCTGAGACACGTGGCCTCATCGGTAAGCGCGAGTTCGGTCTCATGAAACCCTCGGCCGTGCTGGTGAACACGGCGCGAGGGGCGGTCGTGGACGAGCCCGCTCTCTACGAGGCTCTGTCCCAAAGACGCATTTTCGCGGCCGGGCTGGATGTCTTCGTGGAGGAACCGCTTCCCGAGGACTCGCCCCTCCGCCGCCTCCCGAACGTGATCCTCCTGCCTCACGTGGGCAGCGCCACGGTCAGGACCCGCCTGGCAATGGCGACCATGGCCGCCACGAACCTCGCCGATGCGCTCGAAGGCCGGCGCCCTGCGGCGATGGTGAACCCTGAGGTCCGGCCCGACCACCCTCGCTCGTAAGCGGACCCCCCTGGAAACCCACGCCGCCGGGCCGGGATTGGCAGCCGGCCCCATGGGTGGCATCCGGTTCCGACGTGAAGAGGAGAATAATCCCGTCATGCGGAACGTCTATCTAGGAGTACCGGCCGGGCGATTCCGGCCCGGCCCGGACGCGCTCGCCGAGCGGGCGCGGATTTCGAGGGGAGGCGGAACCGTGTTGGCGTGGCAGATCTGGCTGGCCTTGGCCGTCCTCTTCCTGGTGGGAGAGATTCTCACGGCGGGGTTCTTCCTACTCTGGTTCGCCGTAGGCGCGGCGGTCTCGGCACTGTCCGCCGCGCTGGGGCTCGACCTCGTCTGGCAGGTCGTCGTCTTCCTCGCGTCGTCGGGGGTCCTCGTGGCCCTCACGAGACCCCTGGTCCATCGGTTCGTCGAGAAGCGACGGCCCGCCTACGCGACCAACGCTCCGGCCCTGGTCGGCAAGGTGGGGACGGTGGTGCGGAAGGTCGAGCCGTTGGACGTGTCCGGACAGGTCAAGGTCCAGGGCGAGATCTGGACGGCGATCACCTCCGGGGCGAGCATCCCCAGGGGAGCCATGGTGCTCGTCGAGCGGGTGGACGGCGTCAAGCTGCACGTCCGGCCGGTCGACGACCGGCTCCCGGACACGGGCCCCTCGGGGTCGTAGTACGGCAAGAGAGGAGCTGACTCGAGTGGGATTGGGAGAACTCGGAGGTTACGTGAACGTCCTGCTCCTGGGGGTTCTTGGGCTGTTCGTTCTCATCCTCGCCCTGTCCTCCATCCGCATCGTCCACCAGGCCAAGGTGGGCATCGTCGAAAGGCTCGGCCGGTTCCACGGCAAGATGGAGACGGGCATCAACTTCATCATCCCTTTCATCGACCAGATACGGGCGATCATAGACCTGAGGGAACAGGTCTCGGACTTCCCGCCGCAGCCGGTCATCACCCGGGACAACGTGACCATGCAGATAGATACGGTCGTCTACTTCCAGGTCACCGACCCGGTCAAGTACACCTACGAGATAGCCAACCCGCGAGCGGCCATCGAGTTTCTAACGGCCACCACGCTCCGTAATATCGTCGGCGAGCTGGACCTCGACGCCACCCTCACCTCGCGCGACGTGGTCAACGCCAAGCTCCGCACCATCCTCGACGAGGCTACCGATAAGTGGGGCATCCGCGTCAACCGGGTTGAGCTCAAGAACATCGCTCCCCCGCGCGACATCCTGGACGCCATGGAGAAGCAGATGCGGGCCGAGCGGGAACGGCGCCAGGCCATCCTCCTGGCCGAGGGCGAGAAGCGCTCGATGATCCTGCAGGCCGAGGGCCAGAAGGAGTCGGCCATCCGCAAGGCGGAGGGTCTGAGGGAATCCCAGATCCTGGAGGCCGAGGGCCAGGCCAAAGCCATCGTCGCCGTCCAGGAGGCCCGCGCCAAGGGTATCAAGATGGTGTATGAAGCCATCAAGGCCGCCGACCCGACCAAGGAGGTCGTGGCCATCCGCTCCATGGAGGCCTTGGAGAAAGTGGCGGAGTCGCCGTCAGCCAAGCTGATCATTCCGGCCGAGGCGGCGGGCATCCTGGGAGCCCTGGCGGGAGCCAGGGAAGCCCTGAGTGAAATCTCGACCGCGGGCCGCGGAGGTTCAGGTAGTCCGAAGGGTCAGAAGGACGGTTAGGGGAGCGGTCAGGCGGCCTCGGCCCGGCGAGTCCTGACGCCGCGGAGCCGGTCCCTGAGGAAGAGGTATACACGGGGCGCGCGAGCCAGGAGCGCGCCCTTTGTCCATCCCAGGAGCCGGTCCCGCCAGTCCGCCAGCCCGGTGAGAGCCCGCCGCGGGAGCCCCGGGGAGAGGTAGAGGCCGTCGAGGAACCGGATGTGCCTGTCCCTCGCGGGACCCGGGGGCTTGGAATAGGCGCGACGGTAGAGCCGGACGAACGTCTTGAAGTACTTCAGCGCGAACCTGAGATCAACGAGGGAGAGCGTGGGCTGCTCGAGATAGCGGTCCTCGCGGTAGTCGAAGCCTCGGGGCACGAACCCCTCCGCCACGGCGACGTCGAAGAGGTCGGTACCCGGGAACGGGTGGTACGCCGGGTTCAGCGACACGCCGGCCTTGATCTCCGCGTTGAGCTTGATGGTGTCCAGGATGCATCCCCTGTCCTCGAAGGGCAGGCCTATCATATTGTAGGCCACGGTGGCTATCCCGGCCGAGTGGCAGGCCTCGAACGCCGCCACTATCTGCTCCCGCGTCATGTGCCGGTTCAGGACCTCGCCCCTGATCCGGTCGTTACCGCTCTCCACGCCGAAGAACACCTGGTAGCAGCCCATCTCCTTCAGCGTCTTCACGATTCGCGGGGTCAGGAGGTTGGCCCGGAAGTTGCAGTTGAACGGAAGGTTGATGCGGCTCACGTAGAGATGGGCGAACCGGTCGAGCCAGCCGCCCTGCCACGGCAGGATGTCGTCGCGGAAGTTGATGTAGCGAACATCGGGGAACACCTCGCGCAAGTGCTCCAGACGCGCGATGGACACCTCGGGGCTCGGAAAGCGGATGGGCGGCCTTGACTTGCCGTAGAACTGGCGCGTGCGCTTGTTCGGGCAATACGTGCAGGAGTACGGGCAGCCTCGCGAGAGGAGGACGATGGCGGTCCGGATCTTGCTGGCCTGGAGCTTCGAGAAGTCGAAGAGACCGTAGTCCGGCATGGGCATCTTATCGGGGTCCTCGAGGATTCCCCCAGGGCCGTTGCGGACGATGCCGTCGGCCGTCCTGACCCAAAGACCGGGCACGTCGTGGAAGGGCTGGCTTTCTTCCAGCCTCCCGATGAGTTCCAGGAGGGGGTACTCCCCTTCCCCCCGGCACACCGCGTCTATCTGGGGCACGGCCACGACGTCCTCGGGGACGTGAGTGGCGTGGTAGCCCCCCATCACTATCGGGATGTCCCTCTCGGCCTTGGTCCAGGCAGCCATGTCGACGGAGGACGGGAAGCTGCGGGTGAGAGACGAAAAACCGATGAGATCGGGCTCCTCCTCGCGGATCCTGGCGACGAATTCGCGTTTCTCCGGCGGCCGGACGAGATGGTAGAGAGACACCTTGTGCCCTTCCCGCTTGAGCACCGCGGACAGCGAGGCCAGCCCCTCCGAGTACCAGCCGCCCTGCTCGACGCCGACGAAGCGGCGGGTGCCGTGCTCGAGGCTGATTTCGAAGTCGGGATAGACCAAGAGGACTTTCAAGCGTCTACCTCCGTCGGGCCCTGTCAGGCACGGGCTGCCTCGGCTGGGGCCTACTGCCATCATCCCCAAGGGCAAGTACCTGAATCCTAAGCCTTCCGCCAGGAAGCGTCAAGCCAGGCCAAGGAGCGTCGGTCACGCGCGCGCCACCCCCTAGTTGCGACGAGGCGAGGGGCGTTTGCGTTCCGCGGGCGGAGAGGCCGTCGTCCCGGCCGTACCCCTCAGGCTCACCAGGAGGACCCCTCCGATGACCCCGGCTCCCCCGGCCAGTTGCAGCCAAGTGGGACGCTCCGCCAGAACCACCGCCGCGATGGCCAGGGTGCTGAGAGGCACGAGGTTCAGGAACACGGAGGCCCGCGACACCTCCGTGCCGGCAAGACCCCGGTACCAGGCCACGAACGCGAAGACCGTCGAGACCAAGCTTAGGTAGAGAAGAGCGAGCACTTCCCGCGGGCCGGTCGTGGCGAGAACCCTGAGGAGGAACGACGGCCCATGCCGAATTACGACGGCCGCGGTCAGCAGCGACGCGCCCCAATAGGAGGCCCGGGCCGTGGCTGCCAGCGGGGTGACCTGTCGGAGGACGTTCTTCCCCAGGACCGAATAGGCCGCCCAACTCACGACACCGCCCAGCATGAGCAGGTCGCCCGCCAACCGGTCCGAGACGGTCGTCCCCGGGCCCACTCCCGCCCCGGCCGGCTCGGCGGCCCCCAGGATGATGAGCGTCACACCGGCCACCGAGGCGAGGATACCCGCCACCTTGCGCGAGGTCAGGCGCTCACCCAGGAAGGCCAGGCCCAGCAGGGTCACGACAACCGGCGAGCAGGCGATGATGAGGCTCGACTCGGTGGCCGTGGTCCGGGTCAACCCGTAGAAGAAGAACAGGTTGTAGGCGAAGATGCCCGTGAGACCGAGCAGGGCGAAATCGCGCCAGGTGAGAGGGCATGGGGAAGCGGGTGACAGGCACGCCGGCGCGGGCCGGGCCGCGGACCGGCGGCGGGCCTCCAGCCGTTCGAGAGGGACAAAGGCAGCCGACGCGAGGACGAAGCGCAACCAGGCCACGGCCAGCGGGTCGACCTCCGCCACCAGAACCCGTCCGACGACGAAAGCGCCGCCCCACACGAGGGTGGCCGCGGCCAGAGAAGCGTAGGCTCTCAACCTTGGTCCCCTTGCTCCTGTTTTCGTGGTGCGTCTCGACCAGTCCCTTGAGGTTCTTGAGCGCTACCGTGACTCCTACCTGGTCGTGGGTCTGTGCGACCGCGTGTTCGAGCGCGGGCGGAGCACGGTTCTCGTCCACTGCCTTCCTTCAGAAACCGCGGGCCGCGGCCAAGTTGCGGTCGAACTCGGCCACTTTGGCCTGCTCAGCCATCCACCATTCCTGGCTCCGCATGGCGTTCAGCGTCTCGACTGATTTCCCACGCTGCTCCACCCAGGTGAAGTACTTCAGGTTGTGCCAGCGCGCCCGGTTCAGGCGATCGCCTTCCTGGACCCAATCCAGCCGCACGCCGTGGAACACCGCCTCCAGGCACGCCGCGGCCCCGCGCGCGTCTAGCGGGCCGCAGGCGGCAGACAGCTTCTCCATCACCGACCCGTAGCGGTCGAACCCGTCCGTCGCGACGGTTACGATATTGTCCCCGGCCCCGAACCCGTAGAACTTGGCGGTCTTGATCGCCCCGAGGATGTTGGCCACACCCGAGATGCCCAGGCACGGGGAGAGCCGTTCGAGCAGGCCGCCGTCAACCCCGGCCTCGCGGTCGAGGTAGTCGCGACCGGCCGGGTCCGTCAGGAGGCGCAGGCCTTTCTTACACGCCATGTCGTCCACGCAGACCAGGAGGTCCATGTTCATCACGTTGTGTATCCAGATGACGTGCTTGTCACCGATGCCCTGGATATCGTGGTCGCCGAAGCCGTTCTCGAACAGCGTCGGGCACTGAACCGGCTCGAGCCCCACCACCCGGCAGGCCGGGAAGGCCTGCTTCAGCCGGTCCCCGGCGGCGATGGTCCCCGCCGACCCCATGCCGGACACGAAGGCGGCCACCCGCCCGTCGCCCTCATCGCGAGCGGCCTCGAGGACGCTGTTGCCGGTGACGTAGTAGTGGAACCGGTAGTTGGCCATCGCGTCAAACTGGTTCAGGACGTGGTGGCTCGGGTCCGTTTCCTGGAGCCGCCGGCAGGCGTCGAATATCTCCTTCACGCTGCTCTCGCAGCCGGGTGTCTTGATGTAGCGGGCTCCGTATGAGGTTATCCGCTCGAACCTCTCACGACTGACCGCCTCAGGAAGGATGACCACCGAGGAGTAGCCGAGGCGAGGGCCCACCCAGGCCCCGCCGATGCCGTAGTTCCCGGTGGACGGCCAGATGAGGGTCACCTCGCCCGGGCTGATGTCGCCCGCCAACTGACGCTCCATCGCTACGCTGTAGGCGGCTCCCACTTTGTGGCTCCCGGAGGGGAACCCCGCCCCCAGGAGCACGATGATTGTCGCGTCCACGCCGGTCAGGGCCGGGTCCAGAACGACGTACCGGACCCGTCCGCCGGCGTCCTTCCATGAGATGTTGAAGAGGTTGCCCGGGTCGAGCGGGTCCTTGGCGGCTTCCCGGGCGCGGGCCCGGGCCTCCGCGGGAACGCGCTCGGGGTGGAGCATCTCCTCCAAAGTCGGTCCGTAGACAGCCCGACCGCGTTCCCCATTGCCTGACCTTCCGGCCATTCCTTGCCCCCCCAGCCAAGACGTCGGAGTCGCGCCTTCTGTTCGCGCCCGGTCCTGCCGTCCCTCCCAGTCTCCGAATGGAGGGACGCGGCCCCGGGAGCTAGAATGGCGGAAGAGGACTAGCCGGAAGGTGGTGGCGAGCCGCCATGTTGACCTGCGGGCTGGTGGGTCTTCCGGGCTCCGGGAAGAGCACGCTCTTCGCCCTCTTGACCGGCCTTCACGACGTCCCTCCGCCCGGCGGGTCCGTAGAGGGCCGGCGCGTCGCCGTCGTGCCCGACCGGCGTCTGGACCTTCTCGCCGAGCACTTCCGCCCCAAGAAGACCACCCACGTCCAGCTCGAGTTCGTCGACATCCCGGGCCTCATGCCTGGAGAACGGAGCCGGACCGTTCACTTCCTCGACGCGGTCAGGGCGACCGACGCCCTCGTCCTGGTTCTGAGGGGCTTCGCTCACGGCCCGGGCGGGCCCGGAGGGCAGGGAGCCGACCCTCTGGTCGAACTCGACACCCTGGAGGCCGAACTCATCCTGGCCGATCTGGCCATGGTTGAGACCCGGATCGAGCGCTCGGGGGCCACCGCCGCTGTCGAGCGCGTCCGGGATCACCTCGGGGAGGGACGCCCGTTCAGCGATTTGGCCCTGGGCCCGGACGAGAGGGACGCGCTGGCTCACACGTCGTTCCTCTCGGCGAAGCCGGTCGTCTGGGTCCTCAACGTGGCCGAGGGCGATCTCTCCCCGGCTCCGCCCGCCGGGACCACCGGCCCCGTCGCCGGCCTGAAGCGGGCGGCCCAGGCGAGAGGAGTGCCGATGGTCGTGGTCTCGGCCGAACTCGAGCGGGAGATAGCCGGCCTGGGCCCGGACGACGCGGCGACCTTCCTGGCCGACCTCGGACTCGGCGAGCCCGGAACCGCCCGGCTTGCCCGGGCGGTCTACGGCAGCCTCGGGCTCATCTCCTTCTTCACCACTCAAGGGAGCGAGGTCAGGGCCTGGACGGTCCGGCGGGGCACACGGGTCAAAGAAGCGGCGGGCAAGATCCATTCCGACATGGAGCGCGGCTTCATCCGGGCCGAGGTCATCTCGTTCGACGACTACGCCGCCGTGGCCGCCGGCCTGGCCGAAACGGGGAGGCCGGACGCCGGCCGGGGCCCCTCCTCGCCCGGGAACCGGATTCTCGTGGCGGCCCGCGAGAAGGCCCTGGTCCGGCTCGAGGGAAGGGACTACGAGGTCCGGGACGGCGACATCGTCTCCATAAGGTTCAACGTCTAGGCCCCCGCCGGCCCGGGGCCCCGGCTTCCTCCGGCGGGCCCCTGTAAGACCCGCTACTCGAGTCGCGCAGGAAGCGGTAGAGTGGGACAAGACCGTCCCAGGCATCCCACACCAGGTCCACCAGAGCCCGGCTGTGAAGGACGTCATCGTGAGGCCGGGAGGCCCCTACGTAGAGGTTCTTCCTATCGAGCCAGAACCTCAGGTCTTCCGGCGCCCCGGGCATGGACGAACGCCGGTAGGGCTCGCCGCTGGCGCGAAGCTCGGGTCTGGCCCCGATCGGCGCGATCGCTTCCCGGAACTTCGCCGGTTCGGCAAGAGCCCGCTCGCGTACGGCCCGCAGCACCCGGGGAGGCGCGGAGTAGAAACCCATCCCGTAGAGGTAGCCGGTGGTCGTCAACTCCCAGTAGAACCCGAGAGTGGTCATGACGGCCCGGCGGTTGCGGAAGATGATCCAGACGGTCTCCTTGTAGGGTCGCTTGTCGCGGCTGAAACGCGTGTCGCGACGAATCCGGCCTATGGCGCGGCCAACCTGTGGACGGCTCTCAATTCCCGCGTCCACCTCGGCGTTCATCCAGTCCGAGAACTCCCGGACGAGCCTCCTCATGGGCTCGACGACGTAGGAGTCGTATTCCGGCCTGTGCCGGTCGAACCACGCGGTGTCGTTGTTCCGGGCGAGCGCCCGCAAGAAGTCCACCGCCTCGCGCGGGATGCCTTCGAAGGGCCCTGCGGTCTCACTCGTCATGGGAGGTGAGTTTCGCCGAGGTGAGTCTCACTCGTCATGGGAGGTGAGTTTCGACCGGAGCGGGCCCCTTCCTCTCGCGCACGGGGAGGGGCGCGACCGCCACTGGTTGACAGCCGCGCCCCCTATCCGCCGATACCGCGCGACGAGCCTCCGGGCCTACGGCCGGCCACGTCCCGGCCGCCTAGGCCCCGCCCCCCGCCGTGCCTGCCCGCGGAACCCACAGGTTCGGAACCGGCAACTCCTTGGGAATCCCGGTCTCCTCCACGTCCACCTTGTCGGGCACAACGAGCCAGTTGCCCCGGGAGTCGATGAGGTGGCAGCTCCAGCACGTGCCACCCAACTCCTCGGTGAAGATCTCGCTGAACATGTGGGCCGGATGAGCCGTGAGGACCATCGGGGTCTTGGCGGCAACCGCCCGGCCGCTGGCCGCCGTGGCGTGACAGGTCATGCAGTCCGAGAACGTCGACTGCTCGTTGATGGGCTCGCCTTCGGGGGTCTGGGTCGGGTGGTTCTCGATGGCCAGGGCCTCGGCCCCAAGGGTGTAGTTCTTCTGGTCGCTGACCTTGACGTGACAGGCGGTGCAGCCGACTCGGGGCGGGCTCGGTTTCTGGGCTCCGGCATCCGGCTCAGGCTCAGGCCGGGTGGCCGAGAAAGTGTATATGGACAGGGCTAGGGCCGCGACAGCGAGGGCGACCGCTATGGCTACCCAAGTCTTCAAGCGCAACCCTCCTTCCGCGCGAGTCTAGTCTTGGAGGACGGGTTGGCTCCTATCCCGGGCGGCCTGGGCCAAGTATAGCCAGTGGTGGCTGGCCCTGGTACTCCTCCGGCGCCGGTCAAGCCCCGAGCAAGTGGGGCACGACCGCGACGTAGACGGCGGCTATCAACAGGCCGTAAGCCGCCAGCTCCGTGACGATGAGCGGGCGGCTCCGGACCCAGCGTGACTCTTTCATGGGCCTCGGAGGGGCCGCGTTCCGGCTCACGAGCACCTCGTACATCATGGCGTGGTCCTCGTGCAACTGTGAAAGGGTCGCCCGGCCGTTGAGCCAGACGGTGCTGCCGGGGAAGACGTGAGGGCTGAAGTGGACGGCGAACGTGTGACCGAACACCACGGCCAGGAAGGCTAGGACAGCCTCGTTGGAGTGAGCCACGCGCAGGGCTCCGACGGCCCAGCGCGGCACGAATCTGCCGGCCAGTTCGGGGAAGACGAGAACCAGTCCGGAAGCCCCCATGACCGCCGTGCCCCAGACGACCGCCCAGAACTCGAACTTCTCCCACCAGGTGAACTTGCCGAAGCGTGGGGCGTCGGGCCGGAGCCCGATGAGGTAGCCGAGGTGCCGGCCGAAATCCCCGAAGTCCCGGAGCCGCGGGACGATGGAGAAGTCCAGGCGCCGGCGGGCCAGGGCGAGGCTCACGGCCGACAGGTAGTACAGGGCGGTGAAGGCAAGGACCGCAGCCGCGGCCAGGTGGACCGCCAGCAGGCCCTCGAAGCTCCCAAAGAGCCTGACGACCGCCCTGGCCCACGGCTGCGCCGCGAACTTGACCGGAAACCCGGTCAGGATGAGGACGGCGAGACTGACGGCCAGAAGCCCGTGCTGGACCCTGGCGTGAAAATCGAAGCGGGTCATTCGGCTCATTCCCTTCTGCCGGCGCGGCGCAGCCTGCGGGTGAGGTCGAAGACGATGACCGCGCCGTCCTTGGTCACGTTGAAGAAGATGACGGCCAGGAACAGCTTCCACACCGCGCGCCTGGCCAAGCCGTCCAGGCCCGCGCCGGTGGTGAGGGGAGTCACATGCTCCCGCCCTGTCTCCTGGAGGTTCGCCAGCGCGGCGGCACCCCCGCGATGGCACGCAAGACAAGTGGCCTCACCTTCCCGGCTCGTGGGTACCTGCGGGTCCAGGCTCACCGGCGGCAGGTGCCCGTGGCAGTCCCCGCAGTCGGGGGCGTGCCTTGACCCGAGCCTTCGCGCCGAGCCGTGATAGCTGTAAAGGTAGGCGTCCGTCTGCTCCCGGTGGCAAGGGCCGCAGAACCCGGTGATGTTCGCCCCGTTCAGAACCGAGGACGAATCGTCGCGCGGCCTGACAGCGTGAATGTCACCGTGACACCCGGCGCAGCCGAGCGGAGGGTCGGGGTGGACGAAGAACCCCGGACGGCTTGTCCCGGCGGGCCCGAAATCGTGGTTCTCGTGGCAGGTATCGCAGGCATCGAGGGCGGCCGCCCTCGCCTGCTCCAGAGAGACGTGGACAGGGGGACGGTGGCAGAGAGAACATCCTAGGTCGCCGTGCGCGGACGCCGCGTACCTGTCGGGGTCAACCATGAGGTCGACGGGCCGACCACCGGCTTCGGCGGTCAGGGGTTCGCCGTGGCACTCGAGGCAATCGCCGGTGACGCCGGTTGCCGGGGGTTCGGCCTGGGCCGGGGTCACCCGCCCGCCCGCAGCCAGGGCGGCCAGGACCACGACAGCCGCGAGACGCCGCGTCCTTCCAGAAACCACCCCCGCCCTACCTCCCGCCTCCAGGCCTTCTCGGGAGTTAGGTTGCCCAGAAGCGGGGGGACCTCGCCGAAACCGGAGCCGGCGTCGTCAAGGTCAAGGCCGGCCGGCGCGGGGCGGGAACGACACAGGCTCTATCCGGGCTCGCTCGCGCATGGCCCGAAACACGTCCCTCGGGCACGTGGCGATTCCTTCCGTGGTCGCGTTGGCCGCTCCCGCGGCCGCCATGTCGCGGATGACTTCCATCCTTTCCGGCTCGGGAACAGAGACGAGGCCCAGGTCGGGCCGGTCGCCGGCCTGAAGGGCGCCACGGGCCAGCCAGCCGGCGAGCCGCACGGCCAGCGCGGCCGTCGCCGCGTCCCCGGAGCCTACGGGCTGAACCACGTCGAGTTCCCCAGGGAGGGTTCCCCGCCAGAGCGTTCTCCCGTCGTAGGCCAGAAGGCCTTGTCGCCCCCGGGTCGCCACCGCCAGCCGCACGCCTCGCTCGCCGAGCGCCTCCAGCCGGGCGGCCAGGTCCCGCTCAGCGGTCTCCCCGGGGATGCCGGCCCGGGCCGCGGGGTCGAGCCCGAGGCTCTTCAGTTCCTCCTCGTTGACCTTCACCGCCCAGGGTCCCGCTCCGACGCCCGCCGCGAGGGGTTCCCCGCTCGTATCGAGGACGCAGGGCACGCGCCGGCGGGCGGCCGCGCGGATGAGGCGGGCGTAGAGGTCCTTCGGGGCCTCCGGCGGAAGCCCGCCCGAAAGAGTCACCACCGCCGGGACGCCCTCAGCCTCCGCCTCACCCAGAAGGGAAGCCAGGCGCTCCTCGAGCGCGCCCGCGTCGGCGAGGGCGAGCGCCGGCCCCGGCTCGCGGATCTCGGTGACCTCCCCGGACAGGGTATCCACTATCGTCGGGCAGGTCCGCGTCTCGCCGCCGGCCAGGCGGACAAAGGCGACGCGCACGCCGCGGCCTGCCAGGTCCCGCTCGACGAAGTCACCTGCCGTGCCGGCGAGGAACCCCGTGGCCACGACCCGGAGCAGTACGCGGGGGCAGCGGGCGGGGCCGGACATCGCCCAAGCCAGGTCGAGGGCCGCCCGGGCCACGTTGCAGCCCTTGCCCCCGGCGGCGGCCCATGACCTCACGACCCGGTGGGCCCCTCCCGGCCGGAAGCCCGCGATATGCCACACCCGGTCCACGGACGGGTTAGGGGTGACGGTGACGAGCAGGGCCTGGCGGCCCGAAACCTCGCGTCCCGGGCTCACCGCGACACGGCCCCCCCGCCGGGTCCGAGGACGAGACTCGCGGCTCCTATGGCCCCCGCGTCCTCGCCGAGTTCAGCGGGAAACACACCGCGAAGGAACAACAGGTTGGGAGGGAAGCCTTTCTCCGACACTACCCTCGTGACTTCCGGCTGGATGAGGTCCCACGAACGGGAGACCCGACCACCGACGATGACGGCCTCGGGGTTCAGGAGGTTGACGGCGGTGGCTATGCCGAGGCCCAAGTAGACGGCGGCCCTCCGCAGAACCCGAGCCGCGGTCGCGTCGCCGGCTCGGGCGTGCTCGGCCACGACCCGCGCCGTGATATCTTCTGCGGGTAGACGGGCCAGCGAGGTCGGCTCTCCCCGGGACGCGGCCCGCCTCCCCTCGCGCCCGATGGCCGTCCCGGAAGCTACGGCCTCCAGGCAACCGCGCCGGCCGCAGCCGCACGGCGGGGCGTCGGGGCCGTCGACGACGGGGATGTGCCCGAGTTCGCCGGCGCTGTAGCCGGGTCCGCGCCACAGGCGACCGTCAAGGACCAGACCTGAGCCTATTCCCGTCCCCACCGTCAGGCAGACGAAGGTCCGGTACGGGTGCCCGGCCCCCAGCCAGGCTTCCCCCAAGGTCGCCGCGCGCACGTCGTTGTCTATGCGGACGGGGACGTTGAAGACCTCCCGGAACCGGGAGATGACGTCGAGGTCGCGCCACCCGAGATTGGGTGAGAAGAGACACACTCCGCGGTCCGCGTCTACCGGCCCTGGAATACCGAGGCCCACGCCGGCGATCTCGTGACCCAACTCCCGGGCCTGACCCGCGAGTCCCGACGCCACGTCGAGGACCGCGCCGAGGACGGCCTCCGCCCCCAGGGCGGCCGGCGTGGCTCGCAGTTCGCGACCGGCGACGGTCCCGCGGTCCGACACGAGGAGACCCGTGAGGTTCGTGCCCCCGAGGTCGACGCCCACCGCGACCCGCTCCGCCCGGCTACCCACGGGCGATTTCCTCCTTCAGGCCCGCTATCAGAGGGACGGGGGTCGGGTCCACTCCCCTCAAGAGGGCGACGTAGCAGGAAAGGAAATCGCCGAAAAGGCACAGGGACAGCGTACGGGCGAGGAGGCTCTCGCCCTCGGCGGCCACCTCGGTCACCCCGGGCACACGCTCGCCCAAGAGGCGCCTGGTCGCGTCGAGCCGCCTTGCCATCCTCGGGGACTCGGCCGGCGGGTCACGGAGGACGCAGGCCCACAGGTGTTCACGGATGGCGGCGGGAGCGTCCCAGCCCACGACCTCGTCGTGATGGGCTTCGGGCACCGTGTACCAGTGGGCCAGGGTCTTCCCGTTCTCGGCCAACTGGTTCTTCCAACGGCGGGCCACGCCCTCGGTGG
>QZJP01000059.1 GCA_003599345.1 Bacillota bacterium
AGGCGCATGTCGAGGATGGCCTCGGCCTGCTTCTCCGAAAGGCCGAACCGCTTCTGGAGCCCGGCCGAGGCCTCGGCCCGGTCCTTGGACGACCGGATCAGCTTGATGACCTCGTCGAGGTAGGTTAGGGCAATCCGGAAGCCCTCGAGGATGTGGGCCCTGGCCTCGGCTCTCGCCAGCTCGTGCTTGGTCCGGCGGATGATGACCTCTTTCTGGTAGTCGAGGTAATGGACGAGGGCTTCCCTGAGATCGAGGACCTTGGGTCTGCCCTCCACCAGCGCCAGGAGAATGACGCCGAAGGTCTGCTGCATCTGTGTGTACTTGTAGAGGCGGTTCAGGATGATATTGGGGTTCTCGTCTTTCCGAAGCTCGATGACGACCCTGACGCCGTGACGGTCGGACTCGTCCCTGAGGTCGGAGATGCCCTCCAGCTTCTTGTCCCGCACCAGCTCGGCAATCCGCTCAATGAGGGTGGCCTTGTTGACCTGGTAGGGTATCTCGTTCACCACGATGCGAGGGCGGCCGGACTTGGTGGTCTCAATCTGCGCCTTGGCTCGCATGGTGATGATGCCGCGCCCGGTCTGGTAGGCGGACTTGATGCCTTCCCGCCCAAGGATGTACGCCCCTGTGGGGAAGTCCGGGCCCCTGATGATGGACATGAGCTTCCGGAGGTCGGTTTCCGGGTCGTCGATGAGGGCGATAATGGCATCGATGACTTCGGCCAGGTTGTGAGGAGGGATGTTGGTGGCCATGCCGACCGCGATACCTGACGACCCATTGACCAGGAGGTTCGGAAAGCGCGCCGGCAGGATGACCGGCTCCTGCTCCGACTCGTCGAAGTTAGGGGAGAAGTCCACGGTCTCCTTGTCGATATCCCGGAGGAGCTCCATGGCCAGCGGTGCGAGCCGGACCTCCGTGTAGCGCATGGCCGCCGGAGGGTCGCCGTCGAGGGACCCGAAGTTGCCGTGACCGTCGACGAGCTGGTAACGGATGGCGAAGTCCTGCGCCATGCGGACGATCGAGTCGTAGACCGCCAGTTCGCCGTGCGGGTGGTACTTGGCGATGACCTGGCCGACCGCCCTGGCCGATTTCTTGTAGGGCCTGTCCGGGGTCATCCCCTCCTCGCGCATGGCGTAGAGGATCCGGCGGTGAACGGGCTTCAGGCCGTCGCGGACATCGGGGAGGGCCCGGCTGACTATCACGCTCATGGCGTAGTCGATGTAGGAGTTCTTCATCTCCTCTTCGACCGGGATTGTGACGATACGGCCGTGCGTGAATTCGGCTTCAGCCACGGTAGGGCACCCCCTAGCCTACGGTGTCGAGGTTGCGGACCTGGTGCGCGTTGCTCTCGATGAACTCGCGCCTGGGCTCGACCTTATCGCCCATCAGGATAGTGAATATCTCGTCGGCGGCGATGGCGTCGACAAGCTCAACCCTCTGGAGGGTACGGTGCTCAGGATTCATGGTGGTGTCCCACAACTGCTCGGGGTTCATCTCCCCCAGGCCCTTGAACCTCTGCACGGATACGCCCTGCCGCCCCAACTCGGCTAGGGTCGCCTCGAGTTCCTCGTCCGTGTGGAGGTAGCGCTCCTCCTTGCCCTTACGGACGAGGTAGAGGGGGGGCTGGGCGATATAGACGTAGCCCGCCTCGATGAGCTTCTCCATGTAGCGGTAAAAGAAGGTCAGGAGGAGTGTGCGGATGTGGGATCCGTCCACGTCGGCGTCGGTCATGATGATGATCTTGTGGTACCGGGCCCGCTCCAGGCTGAACTCCTCGCCGATGCCCGTGCCGATGGCCGTGATGATGGTCCTGACCTCCGCGTTGGCCAGGATTTTGTCCATGCGGGCCTTCTCCACGTTGATAATCTTGCCGCGCAGGGGGAGGATGGCCTGGATTCGCCGGTCGCGGCCCTGCTTGGCCGAGCCACCGGCCGAGTCACCCTCGACCAGGAAGAGCTCGGCGAGGGCCGGGTCGCGGATGGCGCAGTCGGTCAACTTGCCGGGTAGTGCGGTTATCTCCAGGGCGTTCTTGCGCCGGGTCAACTCGCGGGCCTTACGGGCCGCCTCGCGGGCGCGGGCGGCCGTCACGGCCTTCTCCACCACCCGCCTGGCTATCGACGGGTTCTCCTCCAGGAAGCTGGCGAGTCCCTCGCCGACCACCGAGTCCACAATCCCCCTGGTCTCGTTGTTGCCCAGCTTGGTCTTGGTCTGTCCCTCGAACTGGGGGTTGGCGAGCTTGACGCTGAGGACGGCCGTGAGGCCCTCACGGATGTCCTCACCCGAGAGGTTCGCCTCGTTCTCCTTGAGAATCCCGGCCTTCCTCGCGTAGTCGTTCACCACCCGGGTGAGGGCCATCTTGAGGCCGGCCTCGTGAGTGCCGCCCTCACGCGTGGCGATGGTGTTGGCGAACGACAGCACCGTCTCGGTGTACGTGGTCGTGTACTGCATCGCCACCTCGATGCTCTGCCCGTCCCTCTCCGCACTGATCTCGATGGGCGGGCTGTGGAGAGGATCCTTGTTCTTGTTCAGCACCTCTACGAACGAGACGATGCCGCCCTCGTAGTGGAACAGGCTCTCACGGCGGCCGTCCTCGTCGAGGAGGGTGATCCTGAGGCCGCGCGTGAGAAACGCAATCTCCCTGAGCCGCTGCACGACCACGTCGTAGTTGAAGGTCGTCTCCTCGAAGATCTGGGGGTCGGGCTTGAAGGTGATGGTCGTCCCCGTCCGGTTCGAGTCGCCCGTGCGCTTCAGCGGGGTCTTGACCACACCCCGCGCGTAGGTTTGCTCGTAGCGCCCGCCGTCGATGTCGACAACCACCTTCAGCCACTCGGACAGGGCGTTTACGACCGAGACCCCCACGCCGTGCAGACCCCCTGAGACCTTGTAGGCCTGGCCGTCGAACTTGCCTCCCGCGTGAAGGACGGTCAGCGCGACCTCGACGGCCGGGCGCTTCGCCTTGGGGTGGATGCCGACGGGAATGCCCCGCCCGTTGTCGGTCACCGTGCAGGACCCGTCCTTGTTGAGGAGGACGTTGATCTCGGTGCAGTAGCCGGCCAGGGCCTCGTCCACCGCGTTGTCGACGACCTCGTAGATGAGGTGGTGAAGGCCTTTGGAGCCGACCGTCCCGATGTACATGCTGGGGCGGCGCCGAACCGCCTCGAGACCCTCGAGGACCTGGATGTGCTCGGCGGTGTACTCCGTCCCCGACGGAGGCCTCCTGGGAGGATGGTTCACGTAAGACCGCCCCTCAGACAGCGATAACGGGCCTGGGGGCTTGCAGCCAACAGGCCCGGTGCTCCAGATTATACCACGGCGGCAAGGGGTCCCTCAAGGCAGCGGGGTTCTCCGTCACCAACGCCTAGCTGGGCTTCTTCCCCGCGGCGGGCAAGACTCCTGCGACGGGTTCGAGCCCGGCCCGGCGGGCGAGCGTCTGACGGGAGAGTATCGAAAGGATGACCCGCCGCCCGCTCAGGATCACTGACTGGGCACCGTCCCTCCGTCCCTCCAGGCGCCCTTCACTCCTGGCGAGATCGAGAAACTGCCGGTTCACGAGATGGCTTTTGAACAGGTGGTAGTCGAACACGGCCTCCACCCGGTCCAGCCTGACCGAACGGTTCTCTCCCAAATGGAGCAGCATCACGTGAACCTTCCGTCAAGGCCGGTCTTGCGCTTCGACCGCTCCTCGAGCCAGCGTCTCGCCTTGAGAGTCAGGCCGAGCCAGTGGCCGGCAGCCTGGGCCAGGACCGGGTCTCGGGCGGCCGCCGCGAACGTCCGGACCTGCGTCAGGTCGTCCTCCGTCAGGCGTACCGCGGCAAGGTCGCGCCTATTGGGCCAGGGCGGCGACGGCTCACCGTAGTCACCGGACGGGCCGGCCAGGGCGTCGGATTGGGCCCTGTGGCTCCGGACCACGAAGCGCAAGTCCGTGACAATACCCGGGCCGAGCGTCGACTCTATTCTCTCCAGGACCACGGGTGTATGAGCGGAGAGCTCCGTGGCCCATACCCCCGAGTCCACGGCGACCGTCAGAACTCCTCTCCGGACGGACTGCGCCCGTGCGTGCCGGGCTACGGCCGGCCCGACGATCTCGGGCCAGCGAAGAAGAACAGCGGCCTGACGCGTGGGTTGTAAGGCCTCGGCCCGCTCGAGGAAACCCGCCAGAACCTCCCCGAGGCCCTTCATCCGTAGCCCCTCCTCCTAGACCCTCGAAACCACGCCGCCATCACCGGCCACGAACCACGCCTCAACGACGCCGGGGGCGGCCCCGCTCCCCAGGAGGCTTTCCAGGCCGACCCGGTCGGCCGAGGTAACGAGGACCTGCCCCCGCCCGAAGAGAGGCAGCAGAGCCGACGCGCGGCCCGGGTCGAGTTCCGACATCACGTCGTCCAGGAGCAGCACCGGCGTCTCGCCGAGGCTCCGCTCCAGGTAGTCGAGAGCGGCCAGCTTCAGGGCCAGCACCGCCGAGCGCTGTTGACCCTGGGAGGCATAGCGTCGGGCTTCCTCGCCGTCTATGGTCACCAGCAGTTCGTCGCGATGGGCTCCTGAGACAGTGACCCCTCGGCGTAACTCATCCACGGCGCGACCCGGGTCGAACTCGTCCGGAGCGTAGACCAGACCCAGGTTCCGGCCGTCAATACCCCTGAAAGCCTCCCGCGCTCCCGGGACGATGCCCTCCACGGTTCGAGACCGGGCGGCCTGGACCCTGGCCGACTCCGAGCGAACGGCCTCATCCCAAGGCTCGAGCAGGGCGGTCGCCGCTGCGGCGGTCACTCGCCTGGCCCCCAAGTCGGCAAGAAGGGCGTTCCGCTGGACCAAGGCCCGTTGGTATGCGGAGAGGCGATCGCGGTGCGAGGGGGCCGTCTGGCAAGTGAGGAAGTCCAGGAACCGGCGCCGCTCGACCGGTCCGGACTTCACGAGGGCCAAGTCGTCGGGGCTGAAGGAGATCAGGGGAACCGTCCCGGCGAATTCGGAGACGCTGGCGACTTCTTTCCCGTCGACAAGAGCCGACTTCCGCGGGCCCGCCGCCCCATCCCCCGAGGCGTAGGACACCGTCAGAGAGTGACTCCCCCGGGCGCCAGTGGCGCGGCCGGTCACACGGTAGCCGCCACATCCCCGGCGAACCATCTCGGCGTCCGCGGCGCCCCGGATGGACCGGCCTGTCGCGAGCACGCCGAGAGACTCGAGGATGGTCGTCTTGCCGGACGCGTTGGGTCCGGTGATGGCGTTTACCCTCGCTTGAAACTCGACCTCAAGCCGGTGGTAGAGGCGGAAATCCCTGAGTTCGACCTTCTCAAAGAACAAGGCTCCGCTATCCCGTTTGACGTCTCAGGTCAGTCTCATCGGCAAGACGATGTAGCAGAACGATCCTTCCTTGTCGCCGACCGGTCGCATGCAGCTTGGCGACAGAGGACCCGTGAAGTCGTACCTTAGCTTCTCCGTGGATATGTTGCGCAGACCGTCGATGAGGTAGCGTGGATTGAAGGCGATCTCAAGAGAGTCGCCTTGCGTCTCGACCGGAACCTCCTCACGGACGTTGCCGAACTCGGGCTTGGAGGCCGTAATGACAAGGATGTTGCCCGCGATCTGCATCTTGATGGCCTGCCCGACCTCGTGGGCAATCAAAGACGCTCTCTCGCACGCGCTGAGAAGGCTTTGGGTGGGACAGACCAGGCGGGTCGCGAATTCGTGGGGTATCACCTGGTTGTAGGGAGGGAATTGCCCCTCTATCAGCCGGCAGACGACTCTCTCGTGCGTCGCGGTGAAGAACGCTCTGTTCTCGCTGAACGACACCTCGACGGGACCATCGCCCTCTTCGCCCAGTACACGGGCGACCTCCGCCAGGGCTCTCCCCGGGACTATGACCTCGGGGCTAGTGCCTTCCGGCGGGGTGCCAACCTCTCCCTCTGCCAGCGCCAAACGGAACCCGTCCGTCGCCACCAGCCTGACCCCGCTGTCGGACACCGTCAGGAGAACTCCCGTGAAGACCGGTCTTGAGTCGTCGTGAGAGACAGCGAACCCGGTCTGCTGAATCAACCTGCGCAGCTCAGCCTTAGTCAGCGTCAAGGTGGCCTCGGAGGCCGGCTGCGGTAGAGGCGGGAACTCCCCGGCCGGATAGCCGTGGACGATGAACCGGGACCTCTCCCAAGTGATCGTCGCCGTGTTGTTGCCTAGCTCGACCTCGAAAGCTATCTCCCCGAACGGGATCTTTCTCACTATGTCACCGACGCGGGCCGGGAACACGAAGGCCCCTTCCTGAGATACCATGGCCGGCAAGGTCAACCGGATGCCCAGTTCCTGGTCCGTGGCAGTGAGAGCCAACCCCTCCGGGACTGTCTCGATCAGGATTCCAGATAGAACCGGGATGGAGGACCTGGTCGCCGCGGCCTTTTGCACGAGCTGGAGCGCGGTCGAGAGGTGTTCTTGGGCCACCTTGAACTTCATACCGGATCTCCTTTCACTACCCGATGGTGATGGCTTCGGAAGACCTTCGGAGTAGCCGAGAAGTTATTCACAAGAAACGGCAAAGGTTCCTTCTCTCTCTGGTACCTATAAGAAGACCTAGTCGTTGTAGTAGTACCTGTTGAAATGTGGACTGAACCCTAGGGGCCCGTATTCGACTGGATATGGACCCCTTGTCGGTTGTGGAGGAACTGTGGAGAAAGGAAACTTCTATTCACAGAAAAGCGACCCCCCAATATCCTTGTCGACACAAATCCACAGGAAGGGCGAAGGGATCAACAGAGTTTTCGACAGGTTATCGACAGGGAGGTGTTCGAGCCGACACACAGACGGCCGCAGGTCCCGAAACACGTGGTACCGGTCATAGGACAACTTCGTGCAGGTCATGTTCCAGACGGGCAAGGGTCTGCTCGATTTCGGCCGACTCCTTGCGCTCCCTTGTGATCTTCTCGCATGCGTGGAGGACCGTAGTGTGGTCCCGGCTCCCGAATTCCTCCCCGATGCGGGGGAGGGAGGCGCCGGTCAGTTCTCGGCACAGGTACATCGCCAACTGGCGTGGGAGCGCGACTTTCCTGGCACGGCTGTGCCCCTTGAGGTCGTCGACGGTCAGAGAGAAATGCCGGCTGACCGCTCTCTGGATGTCGCCGAGCGTGACCGGGCGGTCAGCCCGTTTGGGGAGGATGTCGCGGAGAGCCGCCGTGGCCATCGGTAGAGAGATCGGGCAGCCGTCCAGTGAGGCGGACGCCACGATGCGGATGAGCGCTCCTTCGAGCTCTCGTATGTTGGTCTGTACGTGGGTGGCTATGTGCATGATCACGTCGTCGGGTACGGGAAGGGATTCCTGGAGAGCCTTCTTCCGAAGGATCGCCACCCGCGTCTCGAGGTCCGGAGCCTGGATGTCGGCAAGAAGACCCCACTCGCACCGCGATCTCAGCCGTTCCTCGAGGGTGGGGATGTCCTTGGGGGGCCTGTCGCTCGAGATGACTATCTGACGGCCCGACCCGTGAAGGGCCTCGAAGGTGTGGAAGAACTCCTCCTGGGTCCTCTCCTTGCCCGCGATGAACTGGATGTCGTCTATCAGCAGCACGTCATTGTTGCGGTAGCGGTTCTTGAACTCCATGGTGCGGTCGTCGCGGATCGCGTTGATGACTTCGTTGGTGAAGGTCTCCGCGGTGACGTACATAACGGCCATTCCGGGGAGCCTGCGGGAGACGTGGTGACCAATGGCCTGCATCAGGTGGGTCTTTCCCAGCCCCACTCCGCCGTAAAGGAACAATGGGTTGTAGGAGCGAGCCGGAGATTCGGCCACAGCCAGGGCAGCGGCATGTGCGAAGCGATTGGAATTCCCGACTACGAACCGTTCGAAAGTGTACTTGGGATTGAGGTACGTATCCGGGCTGTGGCGGACGGGCTGGATGGCCGAAAACGGAATCTCGGGTGAGGAGCGGACCCCTGGCGCTGACCCCGATACCGGGCGTTCGTCAAACAACGTCATGGGGGGCGAACCATCTACTGTCGCCGCTACTTCCGATTTCCACGCCGGTACGGAGAACCGCACCTTCACAGGGCGCCCCAAGACCTTCCCAAGGGTGTTCTCTATCAAGGGCCGGTAGCGTCCCTCGATCCACTCCCGGGCGAAAGCGTCAGGGACCGCTACGTCGAAGGTGTCACCCGACAGGCCGACGGCTTGCGTACGCCTCAGCCATGTTTCGAAGCTGGTCCTTTGAAGCTCGGCTTCCATGTAGGAGAGGACCTGCCCCCAGACGGACTCCAGGTCTACCTCGGTGACCACACGCTTCCCCCCCGAAGGCCAAGCCACCAAGCCCCGCAATCCGGCTCTGTGGGGCTGGTTTCATCCAGATTCACACCCACACTTGTCCACAACCTATCCACAGGCTTATGCACAAGGCTTACGTTAATCGGCGGACCGGGCAATCCCCGTCCTGCCCGGACCCTTGTGCCGTTGTTCAGGGCGGAAATGACTGGCGAACGATGTCAATTGCGCTCGAAGCAGCGCGGACTTTGTCTGCGCCCGGGAGGCGGCTCTCGGGGCTCAAGACGCATCACCTGTGGGAGGCGGCGGTGTGAGTAGCGAGCTAGGGACGGTTTGCCTCCGGGCCACGGGCCATTCCGGGTCACAAGGACCAGTATCGGGGCCGGTTGTCCACAGCCCTGTCCACAGCCTGTGTATAGCTGTCCCTAAGACAAAAAAGGCGCCTTGCCACTGGCGGCAATGGCAAAGTCTTGTGCGCCTTCCGGAAACATGATAGCAGAAAGGCCTCCCATGGACAACCTACTTCCTGAAGGGCAGTGGTGGGCGGACCGATGTGGCGTGGGTCACGTAACTGCATCGGAGCAGCGGCGGAGGTTGACACCCCGGGTTGGGCTGGGATAAAATGAAAAAGCTTGTGTCAGCGCGCCGGCACTGCCGCGGGGGTCTCTAGCGCCGCCCGGGGGCCGGGCGCTTGTGCCTTATCTCGATGCGGGCTGCCCAGCGGGCGGTTGGCCCGGTCGGCTCCACTGAACGGGGGATCGTTGTTGAAGCGTACTTATCAACCCAAGCGCCGCAGAAGAAGCAGGGTCCACGGGTTCCTGAAGCGTATGTCTACAAGGGGCGGACGCCGGGTTCTGGCCCGGCGCCGGGCCAAGAACCGCAAGCGGCTCTCCGCCTAGCCTTGGTGACCGTACCCTCAGGGCACCGTCTTGTCCCACTAAGACATCCTGCCCAGTTCCAGAGGGTTATCTCAGACGGTGCGCGTATGCACGGACGGCACGTCCTGCTCTTCGTCCTGAAGTCCGACCTTGATGCCGTTCGGCTCGGAGTGTCCGCCAGCAGCAACGTCCGAACGAATGTTGCGAGGAATCGTCTGAGGCGGCTTCTCAGAGAAGCGGCGAGGCGGGAGTGGGGGGTCCTCGGCCGCGGCCTGGACATCGTGCTTATCGCGAAGGCCGGGGCAGTCGGAGGCGGACTGGATGATATCGCCGAGGACGTCAGGCAGTTGTTCTCTCGGGTGGCGTCCTTGCAGCCGGTTGAAGGGGGGCGGGGGGCAGGATGCTGACGAAAGCGCTGGTGGCTGTGATCCGCGGCTATCAGCTTTTCGTATCGCCCTTGCTCGGGCCGCATTGCCGCTTTCGTCCGACCTGTTCCCAGTACGCCATGGAGGCGGTCACCAGGTACGGCCCGGTCAAGGGGTTCTTCCTGGCCGCTCGCCGGCTGCTCAAGTGTCACCCGTTTCATCCCGGTGGATATGACCCTGTGGTCTAGTTGAGGGGGGGCCCGGTTGGGTTACTTGACAGGTCTGCTCTCGGACGTAATCCAATACTTCTTCTCGCTGACTGGGAACTACGGGTGGGCCATCATTATCCTTACTGTCATTCTGCGCATATTGATTGCCCCCGCCCAGCACATGCAGATTGCCAGCACCAGGCGCACGAAGGAGATCGAGCCGCTCCGCAAGGAGATAGAAAAGCGCTACAAGGGTGACCCCAGGCGGATTCAGGAAGAGACGATGAGACTCTACAGGTCGCACAAGATTAACCCGTTCGCGGGCTGTCTCCCGCTGCTCATCCAGATCCCGATCATCTGGGCGTTCTTCGGCGCCCTCCGTAGCCTCGAGTACGTTGGTGTTCCCGCGTTCCTGTGGGTAGCCGACCTCTCCAAGCCCGACCCCTGGATTCTCCCCGTCCTGGCGGGCGTCACGACGTTCTTGCAGTCGAAGCTGACGCTACCTGCGCCAACGGACGGAGATACTACTTCGCAGACCATGCTCTATCTCATGCCGCTGCTCATCATTTGGATGAGCCGCAGCTTCGCGGCCGGGATATCGCTCTACTGGGTGGCCTCGAACATCTTCGCCATCCTGCAGCAACTGGTATATCCCGCGGGTAAGAGTCGCGACAGGAAGCCCAAGGAGGCTGTTTCGTGAGCCAGGGTGAGCCCCCGAACTCTGGCTGGACCGAAGTCTCGGGCAGGACGGTAGAGGAGGCCATTGAGGCTGGCCTCGAGGCCCTGGGTCTGTCGTCCCCCGACCAGGCCGATATCGAAGTCCTCGACGAGCCCCAGCGTGGCCTACTGGGTATCGGGAGCCGCGAGGCCAAGGTGCGCGTCCGCCCAAGGGTGGACAAGGCGAGAGCCGCCCTCCGTCTGGTTCAGGACGTCCTAGACTCTTTAGACCTCTCCGCGGCGTCGGCCGTCTCACGTGACGACGCCGGCCGCATCCACATCGACCTCGACGGACCCAATCTCGGAATCCTCATAGGGCGCCGCGGCGAGACGCTCGACGCTCTCCAATACCTGATCAACCTCGCGGTCTCGCGTCTGCCCGGAGGGGTCGAGCGCGTCGTCCTCGATGCGGGAGGGTACCGGGAGCGCCGGCGCCAGAGTCTCCTGCGGCTGGTGGAGCGGGTCACGGAGACCGTCAGGAGGACGGGGCAGGAGGTCGTTCTCGAGCCCATGACTCCTTCCGAACGCAAGATCGTCCATCTGGCCGCCGCTGCCGTCCCTGGTGTCAGGAGCGAGAGTCGTGGGGAGGATCCGTTGCGCCGGGTTGTCATCTACCCGGAAGGCGAGAGCGAGAGGGACGGCGGGGACACGGAGTAGACCCACCGTCCACTTGGCGGGGCCGGACCTGCCGGGGGGTGTCTTTAGCCGCGCGTTCAAGGCGTTCCTTACCGACGCTCTCGCCGTGCTGGACCTAGGGCTCGACCGGACTCGCCTCGACGCCCTCGACCACTTCTGCAGGTTTGTCCTGACCGAAAACGAGGTTCAGAACCTCACGACGCTCGTCAGCCCGTTCGAGATGGCGGTCAAGCATGTTCTCGACTCACTCACCTGTGTTCTGACCGGCCTATTCGACGGCCCGCGCCGGGTGATCGACATTGGGTCCGGAGCCGGTTTCCCGGGACTTCCCCTGAAGATTGCCAGGCCATATCTGTCCATGACCCTTCTCGACTCGTCACAGAAACGTGCGGCATTCCTCGCGAGAGCCGTGAAGTCACTCTCCCTTGAGGGCTGTGCCGTCGAATGCGCCCGGGCGGAGGCCTTCGGCCGCCGGCTCGAGCGGCGCGAGTCCTTCGACGTAGCGGTCGTTCGCGCGGTAGCCGGCCTGGCCGCAAGCCTCGAGTACGGGGTCCCGGTGCTGAGGGTCGGCGGGAGCCTCGTGTCGATGAAGGGACCATCGGTCGGCGGTGAACTCGAACAGGCGAGGAGGGCCGCGGGCGTCCTTGGGGCCGAACTCGCCGGAGTCCGTGAACTCACCCTACCGCTTGCGGGTGATACGAGGAATCTGGTGGTATTCACGAAGGTCTCGCGGACGCCGCCCGCCTACCCACGCCGCGAAGGCGTGGCATCGCGCCGTCCGCTGGGCCGGACTTCGTGACGCGGACGCCGCGGGACATTCGGGCGGCGCTCCCGGCTTCTTGTCTGTCCTCTCTCTCATGGCAGGGGTTGGGAAGGGCGCGACGAATCGCCTGAGCCGAAGATCCCGCGGAAGGAGTTCCACCTTGCTCTTTACCAGAAGCAAAGCCGGCGTGGATTCTCAGAGCATCGTCGAGGTACCCGTCGATTCCATCGCCGTGAGCTCGGAGCAGCCGCGGGAGAACTTCGATACAGCCGCCCTCGAGGGACTCGCCAAGTCTATTAGGGACCATGGAGTCATCCAGCCGGTAGTCGTCCGTAAAGCCGGAAACGCATACCAGCTTGTGGCCGGTGAAAGACGCCTCAGAGCGGCCAAGCTGGCTGGGCTCGACAAGGTCCCAGCCGTGGTGCGAGATGTCGGCCCCGAGGAAATGGCCGTTCTCGGCCTGGTCGAAAACCTCGAGCGGGAAGATCTGAACGTGATTGAAGAGGCCAGAGGCTACCGGAGGCTCATCGAGGAGTTCGGCCGCACCCAGACGGAAGTGGGGAGGCTCGTAGGCAAGAGCCAGTCGACAGTGGCGAACAAGCTTAGACTCCTGCGGCTTCCCCCCATGGTCCAGGCCTACATACTGCGCGAAGGGATAAGTGAACGACACGCGCGCGCCTTGCTCGACGTTGCCGGCGAGGAAGGCCAGATCCGGGTACTGGAGCAAATCAAGAGCAGGGGCCTATCTGTCCGGGAGACGGAGAACCTGGTTAGGGCCCTGAGCACGCCGCCCGGGGCGTCTGAGGCGGCTGCCGGCCCGCGGGGCGCCGGCCAGTCGGGATTGTTCGACCGTCTAGGCGAGGAGGCCGGGCGGGGGAGGAAAGGACGTGCACCCGGCCGGCTGAAAGAGGTCAGCGACCGCCGGGCCATTCGAGCGTTCCGCGACCTCAGGTTGTTCCTGAACACGTTCAGGAGAGCTGTTGACATCCTCAAGGAGGCGGGCATCGGGGCGGAGATGACCCAGGAGGAGGGTCCCGACTACCTCGAGGTTCGGGTCGTCATACCGCTAGGCCGAACCGCTCCCACGGAGATGGGGGAGGCCGGCCCGCCGGGGCGTGAGAAGGCCGCTTCACGACAGAGAAAAGACCATCCGGTGGCCGCGAGGCCCCCCGGAAGGAGAGGGTAGAGTGGGCAAGGTCATAGCCTTTGCCAACCAGAAGGGGGGTGTCGGCAAGACCACGACCTCCGTGAACCTCGGCGCCTGTCTTGCCGAGCTGGGCAAGAGACTTCTCATTGTGGACCTCGACCCCCAGGGACACGTCTCGAGCGGGCTGGGAATAGAGAAGAGCAAGATATCGCGCTGCATGTATGACGTCATCATCAGCGGATTGCCCCTGCGGGAGATCATCGTGCCGACCGCGTTCGCGAACCTGTGGGTCGCCCCATCGACCATCGACCTCGCGGGCGCCGAATTGGAGCTGGTCCCGGCCATATCGCGCGAGACAAGGCTCCGTGACGCCCTGGCCGATTACCGGGACGACTACGACTTTTTGTTTGTCGACTGCCCACCATCCCTCGGGCTGCTCACGGTGAACGCCCTCACGGCGGCCGATGCTATCTTGGTTCCGATCCAGTGTGAGTACTACGCTCTCGAAGGCCTTAGCCAGTTGATGAACACGATACACCTCGTGCGGACTCATCTGAACCCTGACCTTCAACTGGAGGGAGTCCTCCTCACGATGTACGACAGCAGGACCAACCTCTCGGCCGAGGTCGAGGGCGAGGTCAAGAAGTACTTCAGGGAGAAAGTCTACGAGACCATCATCCCGCGGACGGTGCGTCTGAGCGAGGCCCCGAGCCACGGACTTCCCATCATAGCGTACGACCCGAAATCGAAGGGGGCCGAAGTCTACATGGCCTTAGCAAGGGAAGTGAGCGACCGTGCGTAGGCGTGGCCTTGGGCGCGGGCTTGACGCTCTTCTCCCCTCGGCCGGCGCCGACACCGGAGAAGGTGGGGTGCAGGAGATAGCGGTTGGCGAGATCAGGCCCAACCGGCTCCAGCCCCGGAGGGAGTTCGACGAAGCGAAGCTGGCCGAACTGGCTGAGTCCATCAAGGAGCACGGCCTCGTCCAGCCGGTGGTGGTCCGCCCGGTAGACGCCGGCTACGAGCTGGTTGTCGGGGAGCGGAGATGGCGGGCGGCCCAGATGGCCGGCCTCAGCGCCATTCCGGCGGTTGTCAGGGACGTCGAGACTGATGCCGGTGTTCTCGAGGTGGCGCTCGTGGAGAACCTCCAGCGGGAGGACCTGAATCCCATGGAGGAGGCCCATGCCTTCCACTACCTCACGGAGGAGTTCGGGCTCACCCAGGAGGAAGTCGCCCGCCGCGTCGGGCGGAGCCGGCCGCAGGTAGCGAATACTTTACGCCTCCTGAGCCTGGACTCGGAGACACAGGACGAGATCCGGTCGGGAAGAGTGACAATGGGTCACGCCAAGGCTCTCCTGTCAGTGCAGGATAAGGCCTTGAGGAAGGCCCTCCTGAGGAAGATAGTCGACAAGGGACTGTCGGTCAGGGGGGCCGAAGACGAGGCGTCCGCTCTCGTCTCCCGCCGCGCGTCTCCCAAGACCTCGGCCGCTCGGCCGGTTCCGTACCCGGACGTGGAGGATCAGCTGCGCAACGCTCTCGGGACGAAGGTGCGTGTCCTGGGCGGCGGAGGGCGTGGTCGGATTGAGGTCGAGTTCTACTCGGAAGAGGACCTTTCGCGCATCGTGGACCTGATTGTGAAAGACGTGGGTTGATATCGGGAGGCGCCGACCGGCGGGTCTACGTTCCACGTGGAACAAGGTTCGTCAGTGTTCCACGCGGAACGCCGAACCGGTCGGCGCTTTCGACAGGTTCTGATACGGGGCGCGACATTCCGCCTGGTCCCACCATCACGTTCTGTCGACGACCGGCGGCCGGCACAAGCAAAAGTGGTCCGTGGCCGGAAGAAAGGCTTGTAGGCCCGCTAGCCACAGGAGGAATCCTAACCCAACCCCGAGAATAGTTGCCGCGCTTCCCCCTTGGCAACAACACGGGCCGGTGGTCTTTCGTCATCTTTGGGAGCGGTGTGCGGCTTGGCGCGCAAGGACCGGAACGTCTTCACCATAATGATAGTGCCACACGCGGAGACCAAGGTCTTCACCTTCCGCTTGAGCACGATTGCCTTCCAGTTCATCTGCTACGTTCTCGTCTGCACCTTCCTATTCATGATCATCCTGGCCAGGTCGTACCAGACCATGTTGAGCAACATGTGGGAGCTTCAGGAACTTCGAATCGTGAACCGTGAGCAGAGGGAACAGATCGAACAGCTCGTGACCGAGGTCGGCACGCTGCAGCAGAGGATGGTCATCCTCGACGAGCTCGACAAGCAGGTCCGTGAGATGATGGAACTCGAGTCCTTCCAACCGAGCGGTCAGCCCGTCGCGTCCGTGTCCCCCATCATTCCCGGACCGGGCTCCCAGGACGCCACGATAGCGTCGGTACGAGGAATTGGTGGCGGCACGTACGCGGCTACAGGCGGGGCCGTGGTGAGCCGGACGTCCATCCAGGAAGCCAGGGACGCTCTCGAAATGCTCGGCCAGCTGTACCAGGAGATCGGCACGCGCCGCCAGAGTCTCGAGGAGGTGCGGGGCGCGGTCTCCGAGAGCTTGGCCTACATGTCCGCCAAGCCCTCCATATGGCCCGCTTTCGGCTATGTCACTTCCACGTATGGCTACCGCAGGCACCCCTACGGCGGGAGTTCGGAGCACCATGAGGGATACGACATAGCCGGCCGCTACGGGTCCCCTATTGTCGCCACGGCTGATGGAACTGTCGTCTACGCCGGGTGGATGGGGAACTACGGCAACGTGGTCGAGATTGAACATTCCTACGGATGGAGCACTGTCTACGGCCACTGCTCCAAGCTAGCCGTGAAAGTAGGTGACCGGGTCAAGCGCGGTCAGGTAGTGGCGTTCATAGGCTCCACCGGGAGAAGCACCGGTCCTCACGTCCACTACGAGGTCCGGATTGGTGGTAGGACCGTCAACCCCCGCTATTACTTGTGGGGCCCCAACTAGCCCACTAGTACACCGTGTGCCCTTTCCGGGCAGAGGGGACCCCGGGCGGGCTCCGTCACGACCGCTTGCTCTAGTCGGCTTCCCGTTTGTGTCCCAGTGGTCCCGTGTCGGGATGATTCTCAAAACACTCATAGGCCGGAGGAGGGCGCTGGATGTTCAGAAAAGACATCTCTCCGTCACAGGAGCAGGACAAGGTGAACACGCTTATCGGGGTCGGCACCGAGATAAAGGGGAGCATCAAGGCCACGGGTGGTATCCGAATCGATGGCCGCGTCGACGGCGAGATTCTCCACGAGGGCGACCTTGTCGTCGGCGAGGAGGGTTACGTGGAAGCCAGCGTCAAGACCAGGAATGCCACCATCGCTGGGGAGGTCCGCGGGAACATCGAAGCCTCCGGCCGGGTCGAGATCGTGTCAACGGGCAAGATCCTCGGGGACATCATCGTTACCACGCTGGTCATCAACGAAGGCGCCGTCTTCGACGGGACCTGCCAGATGCGCCAGGCTAGCGCGGCCGAAGGCCAGGGGAGACGTTCCATCCGGGACAGGATTCAGTCCAGGCACGAGGCCAGCGGCGAGGTCGCGGCGGGACTCTCTCCGGACACAGAGAGACAGTGAAGGCTTCAGCGCGGCTCAAGCGGCCCGCGAGGTATCCGGGTGAGCCGCGCGGAGTTGAGTTGGGGCTGAGAGCACTATGAAGAGACTATTCATCGTCAACCCCGTGGCGGGTGGCGGTCGCGGCCTACAGAGCTGGAAGACGGTCGAGAGCGCTCTCGATAGGGCGGGGGTTCCGTGTGACCACAGGTTGACGCGCGGGCGGGGTGACGCGACCGAGATCGCCGCGGAGGGGCGGCGCGCTGGATACGACGTGGTCGTGGGTGTCGGCGGCGACGGCACGATCCAGGAGATTGTGAATGGTCTCGTGGACAGCCAGGGCGACTGCCCTTCCGCTCTGGCCGTGATTCCCGGCGGGACCGGGAACGACTTCTGCAAGATGCTCAGCTATCCGCTCAACCCTCTCGGGGCCCTCGAGGTCGTCCTCAACGGCACGGTTCGCAAGTTCGATGTGGGTCGTGCCAACGGCCGCTGCTTCATTAACATCGCGGGGGTGGGGTTCGACGCCGAGGTGGCGGGGTTTCTCAACCAGCGGCCGAAGCGCTTGCCGGGTGCCCTGATGTACGTCTACGGAGTCCTGGTCGTGCTCTTCCGCTACAGGCCGGCCCCTATGACCCTGGTCATCGACGGGGAGGCTTTCGACCAGAAGTGTCTTCTTGTGTCGGTGGCCAACGGTCCCTCCCACGCGGGAGGTATGAAGATGTGCCCGGACGCCAGGCCCGACGACGGGACCCTGGACCTCTGCGTGGTCGGGGACGTCAGCCGGCTCCAGACCGTGGCCCTCTTGCCGAAGGTCTTCTCGGGGAGGCATACCGCGCATCCGTCCGTCAGAATCTACTCCGGGAAGAGAGTACGGATCACGTCGCCGAGCCGGCTATTCCTGCAGGCCGACGGAGAGGTCTTCGGGCATGTCCCCGGCGATTTCGATATCCTCCCAGGTGCGCTCAGAGTGGTGGGAGCCGCTATCGAGGGCCCGTAGGGTAGCCACGATGTTCCAAGGGGGTGCCGAGTCATGCTGTTCAACGACAGGCGCGACGCCGGGCGCCGGCTAGCCAAGCGCTTGGCGGATTTGCAGCTCCCCAAGCCCGTGGTGCAGGGTGTCCCCAGAGGCGGAGTCGTCGTGGCTTATGAAGTCTCGCGAGGCCTGAAGGCCCCTCTCGATGTCGTCATCTCTCGGAAGATAGGCGCGCCCAGCAACCCCGAACTGGCAGTCGGCGCCGTGGCCCAGGACGGTACGGTCGTCGTGGACGAGGCCCTCGTAAGAGCAATGGGGGTGCCCGAGGAGTATCTAGAGGAGGAGGCCGCACGCCAACGCGAGGAGATTGTCCGCCGGTTGTCTCGCTACCGTGGCGGCCGCCCCCCCGTGAAGGTCAAGGGCTCCACGGTGATCGTCGTCGACGATGGGATAGCCACAGGGGCGACTGTCCTAGCAGCCCTTCGCGGTCTCAGGTCCGAGGACCCGGAACGCCTTATCCTGGCCGTCCCGGTGGCTCCTCCCGACACATTGCAGAGGCTGTCCGCTGAAGCTGACGAGGTCATCTGCCTTGCGACGCCCGAGCCCTTCTACGCGGTCGGTCAGTTCTACCGTCACTTCGAACAAACGTCGGACGAGGAAGTTGTCGACCTTTTGGAGAGAGGCGAGCCGGTAGCCGAATAGGCCTGGCGGCCGAGCCAATACTAACCCCCAGGGTCCCGGCGGCGGACCTGGGGGTTGCGTTCCGCGGGAACGGCGGGCCGGACCGTTACCCGGGGGCCGTGCGGGCCATGCGAAGGGGGACGCCGATGCGGAAGGCGAAGACGCGACTTATCGCGGTCGAGGATACCCTGGCGCCCGTGGCCGAGGCCTTACGGAACCGGGGCTACTCGGTGGTTGAGTTGGGCGGCGAGGATACCCGGCGGGCCGAGGCCGTGGTCGTCAGCGGCCAGGAAGACAACGTCACGGGCATCCAGACCGTCGAGACTCGGGTCCCGGTGATCAGCGCCGAGGGACGAACCCCCGACGAGATTGTCCGCGACGTGGAAGAGCGGCTGGGTCCCCTGGGGGTCTAGGTCGACGACTGCCAGACGCGGCCCGCGGTCTCGGCCGCTCTCGCAGGGAAACGATTTGCCGAGGGCGCCGCCACCGGCCGGGCGAGGAGCTCGGCCAGACCCTCGGCTATGACTGTTGACATCCTCATGACAAGGTGCAGCCGGGTGTTTTGCAGCACGAAGTACTCCATGAACCCGCCTACGTTCACCACGCCGGTCACGTGCAAGTCCCCAACTGGGGGAAGAACCTTGTTGACGCCCGCTCCCGGGCGCAGGGCCCCCTGCCCCACACAGATGGTCCCCACGTTCTCCAGACTTCCCAGGCAGGCGTCCACGGCGACGAACAGGTGCCTGGGGAAGCGGCGGGTGATGTCGGCCATCTTCTCGGCGAGATTGCCCGCGTGGACGGGTTCTTCGAGCGTGCCGAATATCGGGACGTGTCGTGGCGCCAAGGCCTGCAGCTTGTGACCAGTGAGCGGTCCGAGGGCATCGCCGGTCGAGCGGTCGGTCCCCACACAGACAACGGCGACGTTCTCGTCTCGGGCAGACAGGCGCCCCATCCCTTGCTCCACGGCCTCCCGTAGCCGGGAGACCGCGCCGGGCGCTTCCATATGAACCCGCACACACCACTCATCGTCGGATGGGCATCCGGATACGAGGCTACCGCCGGGGCGATGGTCTCTCGATTGTGAGACTGGGGAGCCGGCAGGGAGGAGGCGTCTCACCAACCTGTTTATCCGGGCTCCCTCCTCTCCTAGACGAAGCGCTAATGAGTATGCGCGCTGGCAGAAGCTGTATGCGCCTTCCCGCGACACGCACGACGATACGGGTCCACTGAGCCCCGGGATGCCGATGGCTCCTAATACGTCGCGGGCGGTAACCCCGCTGCCTGGGATGCCGGACAGCCCAATACGCCGGGGGAGGACCTGACCCAGTGACTGGAGAAGACACGCGGTCAACGGGAAATCGCGTAGCCGCAGGCACCCAGGCATCCCTTGGAGTGGTCCGGTCTTGAAAGGCATGGTCGCGGGAGCACACCGCCGGCATCGCCACACCCCGCGCCCGGGCCGCGGGGCCGTCTGGACGGGCCTGTTCCTCACCCTCGCCGCGGTGGCGGTCTTGGCGTCACGGGGCCTCGGACCCGGGCTCCTGGACGCCGTACTCAACCTGAAACCCGATTCCGTCCCCGAGGCGGCTCCCATCTGGCAGGCTGAGTCCCCAGGTGCGTTCGCGTGCTCGGTGGACTCGGCCGGTCGGGTTCTGGTCCTGTCGAAGGGATCGGGTGGCGCGCCGCAGCCCGGAACCGTCACGGTCTCGGTCGTCACGGCCGGAACGGGCACCGTAGCGCTCTCGGTCGCCGGAAGCCTCCTGGCCGCCGGTTTCCGCGATTCCAGCCTGGTCCTTGCTCCCGACGGCGATCCTGTAGAGGCGGATGAGTGGCACCTCGTCCTCGCTTCACCTGCCGGCTTCCTGTCGGACGATGTCATGTGCCTGGATGAGGCCGGGACGGAGGTGGCCCGGTTCCGCACCGACGGCGAGATCGCCACGTCCGGCTGTTGCTGGGCGGATGAATCATCCATGGTCATCGGTCTCTACCGGCCGGCGTCGTCGGAGCAGAAGCAAGGAGCTGTCGTGGCGATTGGCGCCGACGGTCATGAACTCTGGCGCCGTTCAATGGGGAAGGAGCCGGTGCACCGGGTGGCTTCACGTCCCGGAACCGGGTTCATTGCCGCGGCCGGCCCCGGCCTCGTGGTCTTGCTCGACAGCCACGGAAACCTGCTATGGTCGAAAGACATCCGGGCACCAGTCGCGGATATCGCCGTCCAGAGCCACGGTGGGCCGGCCGTATCCGCCGGGAATGACCTTCTAGTCTACGACCGGCGGGGCAACCTCGTCTGGCGGAAGCGAGGTTCCTCCCCGATTATCGACCTGGACTGCTCGGCCAAGCGCATCGCGGTCGCCAGGCCCGACGAGGTGATTGTCTTTGACGAGGACGGGATGGAGAGATGGCGGTTGACCTGCCAGGAGGCTCCGGTCAGTGTCGACCTCGACCCGGAGGGCCTGCGGGTAGCGGCCGTCCTCGAGTCCGGGGTGGTCCTCTTGGCCCAAGCACCGGGCTCGGCCCCTGACTCAGCCTCCAGCGTTTCCGGCGTGGGTCGGGCCCCGTGGGCCTCTCCGGGTCGGCCGGTGGCTGCTTCGGGCGCGGGAAAGGCCGAGTTCGGACGATGAGGACCCGATGGATACCTCTCGTGTTCAGAGTCGGCGCGGCCATAGTGTCGGTGTGGGTCGTGGGCCAGGCTCTTGACCGGGTGGCGGAAGGCCTGTCCGTGTGGGTGAGGGCGCCGCTGGTGTTCGCCGCCGCCAAGCTCACCGGCGACCTGGTCGCCCTGACAGTGTTCCGGAGTAAGATTGTTCTCTTTGTCGAGGACGTCGTCTGGGAACTTGCGGGGTTCGTGGTCCTGGGCGTGGTGGCCGCGGGCCTCATCCGGGTTACCGGCTCACTCATAGGGGGCCCGGTAAGCCCTGACCTTCCGGCCGCGATTGTCTACGTGGTCTACCTCCTGGCAGAATCGAGGCAGCGCGATCGCGCTGGCGGGGAGTGAGGTAATTGAACTTCGTCGACATCATCATCCTGATTGCGCTGGCCGTCGGAACCATCCGGGGCTTGAGGCGCGGGCTCATAAGGAGCCTGCTCGGGCTGCTGGGCTTGGTCCTGGGACTGGTTCTGGCCTCGCAGTTCTACCGGCCCCTGTGCCAGTACCTGGAATCGCGTTATTCGTGGGTGAGTTCTTTGGCCGGGAGCATCGCCCCGCACCTGCCGCTGGCCACCCCTGTCGCTTTTACACCCGCCACCGACGGGTCGTCGCTGACCAACGCCATACATAATTTGAGCCTGCCGGAGTTCGTGACGAGCTATCTGACGTCGTCGGCGTCGGCCGGAGTCCCCCCGGGCTCCACCGTTGGCGAGGCCCTGGCCTACGTCCTGGCCTCGGGCCTCGTCGGGGTAGCCTGTTTTCTCTTCATATTCGCGTGCGTCCAGCTCGTGGCCCTGGTTCTCGGCGAGCTCATGGCAAGGGTGGTGGCAGTGACGCCTCTTGTTATCCTTGACCGCCTCGCCGGTCTGGCCATGGGACTCGGATGGTCTGCGGTGATCCTCAGCTTGTTGGTGGGAGGAGTGGGGCTGTTGGGCACCGTGCCTGCCTTCTCCTTCCTCCAGGACGCCCTCGAAGGGTCGAAACTGGCCCCGGCGTTACTCTCGCTCTTTGAGTTCCTGCTGCCCAGGGCTCCCGGCTGGCTGGGGCAGGCGTAGATGGCACCATCTGGGGGAGGATTCACCGGAGGAGGCTAGTCTGTGGCTCTGGGCGGCGTATTGCGTGGCTGGCTTGACGCGGTGGCCGGCATAGATTGGGCTCTAGTCGGCTGGTCGGCCTTCAGGATACTGGCTATCGTCCTGCTGGCCAGGTTGGTCATAGTCGTGACCAGCGGGCTCATCGACAGGTTCAGCGAGCGGGCGGCCGGAGGGCGGGATGCCCTGGGCGACCGGAGGTTCGCCACCCTGGCCGCCGTCGGAAAGAGCACCATCCGCTACGTCGTCGACTTCGTGGCCGCGGTAACAATCCTGAGCCTGTTCGGCATCGACACGTCGTCCATCCTGCTGGGGGCGGGTGTCGCCGGTCTGGCGGTGGGCTTCGGGGCGCAGAACCTGGTCAAGGACGTCATCGGGGGTTTCTTCATCCTCCTCGAAGACCAGTACGCGGTCGGAGATTATGTCGACCTCGGAGACGTCAGTGGCATAGTGGAGGGCATCGGACTGAGGACCACCCAGATACGGGACTTCGGCGGGCAACTCCACGTCATGCCGAACGGCGCGGTCCAGCGGGTGACCAATTTCTCCAGGGGGCCGCTGCGCGTCCTGTTCGAGGTGAACGTTCCCTACGGGGAGGACACGACCAGGGCGATTCAGGTCATCCAGAGGACGCTCGAGGACTACCGTGCCGAGTCCGACGTCGTCGTAGACGGCCCGAAGGTTCTGGGGGTCTCCAAGCTCGGAACGACCGGCGTGTTCGTGATGGTGTGGGCCCAGGTGAAATCCATGGAGCACTGGGCGGTTGAGCGTGAGTTGAAGCTAAGGATAAAGGACTCTCTAGACCAAGCGGGTATAGACATCTCCTACCCCCGACGTTTCCTACTCAACGTCACGGCGGAACGCCGGCGGGCCCCGGCGTCGAGGCGACGCCGCGATATGCCGGCTCCCCGCGCGGGAGCCGAGCCCCAACCGGGCGGTGCCGGCGGGGTCTCGCGGGACCCTGGTGAGAACGACGACCGCCACCGGGAGGAATAGCTCGTGTTTCCGGGCTCGGTGAGGTTCCATGTCGGGGACGTTGTCCAGCTAAAGAAGGGCCACCCCTGCGGCAGTTCCGATTGGGAGATAACCAGGACGGGCATCGACTTCGGGCTGCGCTGCACGGGGTGTGGGCGCCGGGTCCTCATTCCCAGGTCTAAGTTCGAAAAGCAGGTGAAGGCCGTCGTCCGCTATGCGGTCGACTCGACACGTCCCAGCGAGCCGGGCTCGAACCAAGGCT
>QZJP01000045.1 GCA_003599345.1 Bacillota bacterium
CGGCACCGAACCGGACTCCCCCGGCGAGCACCCCTTCGTGAAGCTCGCCCGGCTGTCCCTCGCGACCTATGTGACCGAGGGACGGAGAGTCTCGCCGCCCCCAGGGAGCCTGGGGCTCGACCGCCGGGCCGGAGCGTTCGTGTCCTTGAAGAAAGGGGGCGAGCTCCGCGGTTGTATCGGCACCATCAGGCCTACGGCCGGCAACTTGGCCGAGGAGATCGTCAGGAACGCCATCCAGGCCGGAACAGCGGACCCGCGGTTCCCGGCCGTGCGGGAGTCGGAACTCGACGAATTGGACTACTCGGTGGACGTGTTAGAGCCGCCCGAACCTGTGGGCGGCCTGTCGGAGCTCGACCCCAAGACCTACGGCGTCATCGTGTCCAAGGGCGGGCGCACGGGACTTCTCCTGCCCGACCTAGAGGGCATCGACACGGCGGAGGAGCAGGTGTCGATAGCTTGCCGGAAGGCTGGAGTCGACCCCGGCGAGGCCGGGATTCGCCTCCACCGTTTCAAGGTCACCCGGTACCGTTAGACCGGGCGGAAGGGACTCGGGTTCAGGGAGACCATCAAAGGGAGTGATTGGGATTGCGGCAGGCCGACTACTGGGAGCCGCTAGACGACGGGTTAGTCCACTGCCTCCTGTGCCCCCAGGACTGTCACATCCGACCGGGCAAGGTCGGCTTCTGCCGGATACGGGCGAACGTCGACGGGACCCTCATGGCCACGAAGTACGGGCGGTGCGCCTCGTACGCCATGGACCCGGTGGAGAAGAAGCCTCTCTACCACTTCTACCCCGGGACCTACATCTTCTCGCTCGCCGCTTTCGGCTGCAACCTGAGGTGCCGCCACTGCCAGAACTGGGAGCTGTCACAGGCCGACGGAGAGGACGTCGAGATGACTCCGGCCGAGGCCGTCGCCATGGCCGAGAGGTGGTCGTCCCCGGGACGGCGCTGCGTCGGCCTTGCCTACACCTACAGCGAGCCCCTTGTCTGGTACGAGATGGTCTACGACACGTCGAAACTCGCGCGGGACCGGGGCCTCAAGAACGTCCTGGTGACCAACGGCTACGTCCGGGAGGAGCCCCTCAAGGAGCTCCTGCCCCTCGTGGACGCCATGAACGTCGACGTCAAGGGGTTCACCGACACCTTCTACAAGAAGGTCTGCTCGGGACGGCTGGATCCGGTCCTGCGGACGGTGGAAGCCGCCTTCCAGCAGGACTGCCACGTGGAGGTCACCAATCTTCTCATCCCCGGGCTCAACGACGACCCCGAGGAAGTAGAGGAGCTTGTCGATTGGCTTGCCGGCGTTTCGGTCGACATACCACTACACTTCTCCCGGTATTTCCCGAACTACAAGATGGACGAGCCGCCAACCCCCATCGAGAGCCTCAAGCGGGCACGGGACATCGCCCGCAGCCGGCTACGTTATGTCTACGTGGGGAACGCCTGGGAGCTAGACCTGAGCGAGACATTATGCCCCTCCTGCGGCGCGACACTCGTGCGCCGCGAGGGGTACAGAGCCCGGGCTGAGGAACTCGACGGCGAGAAATGCCGTAGCTGTGGAACAGAAGTGAGCGTGCGCAACGCATGACCGGCCGCCCGGACGGCCGGCGGGACGCGGAAACGGGGAGAGCGGATGACCTCGGAAACCGAGACCATAGTCCTGGCCCTGGGCGGGAACGCCATTCTGCAACCGGGCCAGAAAGGCACGGCCGCTGAACAGAGACAGAACATCGCCGAGACCGCCGAGGCCATAGTCGAGCTCATCAAGATGGGTCACAGGGTCATCGTGACCCACGGCAACGGGCCGCAGGTGGGAAACATTCTCCTCCAGAACGAGGCCGGCGCGGACCAGGTCCCGGCCATGCCTCTGGATGTGTGCGGGGCCGAGAGCCAGGGGCAGCTCGGCTACATGGTCGGGCAGGCCCTGCGCAACGAACTAAGAGCCAACGGCCTTCCCACGTCGGTGGCGGCCGTCGTGACCCAGACAGTGGTGGCGGCCGGCGACCCCGCGTTCGCCAGCCCGACCAAGCCTGTAGGCCCCTTCTACCCGGTCGACCGGGGCACGACCCTCGGGGCCGAGCGGGGCTGGGTCATGAAGGAGGTCAGACCTGGCCAGGTGCGGCGCCTGGTCCCGTCACCGGACCCGGTCCGCATCGTCGAACGGGATGAAATCAGGACCCTCATCGCAGGCGGGACCATCGTCATCGCGTCCGGAGGCGGGGGCATCCCCGTGGTCGAACACCCGGACGGGACGCTACGCGGTGTGGAGGCCGTGATCGACAAGGACCTGGCAGGGCAGCGCCTGGCCGCCGATGTCGGGGCTTCCGTGTTCATCATCCTGACCGACATAGACCGGGTGACCCTGGCTTACGGAACCCCTGAGCAGGTTCCTCTCGAGCGCATGACCCTGTCCGAGGCTCGCGACTATCTGGAGCAAGGACACTTCCCGCCCGGGAGCATGGGGCCGAAAGTCCTGGCGGTCATCAGATTCCTCGAGGCCGGGGGCAAGCGGGCCGTCATAGCCGCCATGAAGGACGCGGCCCGGGCCCTGGCGGGGAACGCCGGCACGACGGTCACGACGTGACGGTGACGAGAGAAGACGCCAAGACAGGTCGAGGAAGCCGAAAGGAGCAGTTGTGATGGCCGTAACCATGAAAGGCAAGGACCTCGTCTCCATCCACGACCTCTCGGTGGAGGAGATCTGGCAGATCCTCAAGACCACCGAGACCATGAAGTTGAGGTGGAAGAGCGGCATATTCGACCGCCCCCTCGAGGGGAAGGCCCTCGGGATGGTTTTCTCGAAGCCCTCGACCCGGACCAGGGTCTCGTTTGAGGTTGCCATTTACCAGCTGGGCGGTTACGCTCTCTACCTTGGGGCCAGCGACCTCCAGCTTGGGCGTGGCGAGACCATCGCCGACACAGGCCGCGTCCTTTCGCGCTACCTCGATGGCATCATGATTCGGACCTTCGACCACCAGGACGTGGTCGAGCTGGCTGAAGCCGCCTCGATTCCCGTTATAAACGGTCTTACCGACCTGCTCCACCCCTGCCAGGGACTGACGGACATCTACACCGTCTACGAGAAGCTTGGCCGCCTGGAGGGCGTCAAGCTGGTCTATGTGGGGGACGGGAACAACGTCGCCCACTCACTGATGTTCGCGGGAGCGAAGACGGGAATGCACGTGGTCGTCGCCACTCCGCCGGGCCGGGAGCCCGACGCGGACATCGTCAGGCTCGCCGCCGAGGACGCGGCCAGGACCGGAGCGACCGTCGAGCTCACCCACGACCTCGCCCAGGCCGTTCGTGGGGCTGACGTCATCTACACGGACACCTGGACCAGCATGGGCCAGGAAGCCGAGCGGGAGCGGCGAATCGTGGAACTCACCCCGTACCAGGTCACGCCGCACCTGATGCTTTCAACCGGGAAGCCCACCCTCTTCATGCACTGCCTGCCGGCTCACCGAGGAGAGGAAGTGACGGATGAGGTCATAGACAGCCCGGCCTCCGTGGTCTTCGACCAGGCGGAGAACCGGCTCCACACCCAGAAGGCCGTGCTGGCCTTGGTCATGTGATAGACACAACACCAACACAAGCAAGGAATCTAGGGGGAGAAACCATGCCTGACAAGACGCGTGTCCTCATCATGGGCGCGGCCGGTCGGGACTTTCACAACTTCAACGTCTTCTTCCGTGGCAACCCCGATTACGAAGTCGCGGCTTTCACGGCGACACAGATACCCAACATCGAGGGCCGGACGTATCCGGCGGTCCTCGCGGGGCCCGGGTACCCTAAGGGGATTCCCATCTTCCCCGAGGAGGACCTGACCCGCCTTATCAAGGAACTACGCGTGGACCAAGTCGTGTTCGCTTACAGCGACGTCACCCACGAATACGTCATGCACAAGGGGTCCACCGTCCTCGCCGCCGGCGCCGACTTCGTCCTCCAGGGCCCTGCCGCGACGATGTTGACCGCCCAGAAGCCGGTCGTGGCCATCTGCGCCGTGCGCACCGGTTCGGGTAAGAGCCAGACCACCCGGCGGGTCAGCGAGATTCTCAAGTCCGCCGGGAAGAAGGTCGCCTCCGTCCGCCACCCCATGCCCTACGGAGACCTCGCCAAGCAGGCCGTCCAGCGCTTCGCCACCTACGAGGACCTGGACAAGTACGACTGCACCATCGAGGAACGCGAGGAGTACGAGCCGCACATCGACCGGGGCAGCATCGTCTTCGCCGGCGTCGACTACGAGGCCATCCTGGAGCGGGCGGAGAAAGAGGCCGACGTCGTTCTGTGGGACGGCGGGAACAACGATCTCCCGTTCTACCGGCCGGACACGCTCATCGTGGTCGTCGACCCTCACCGCGCCGGGCACGAACTCCGGTACCATCCCGGCGAGGCCAACCTCCGGATGGCCGACGTCATCGTCATCAACAAGATGGATACGGCTGACCCCGAGGGGGTGGCCGTCGTTCGCCGGAGCATCGCCGAGGCCAACCCGAAGGCCACGGTCATCGAGGCCGCCTCGCCCATCACCGTCACAGGCGACCCGGCCGCCCTCCGCGGCAAGAAGGTCCTGGTCGTCGAGGACGGACCGACCCTGACCCACGGCGAGATGGCCTACGGGGCGGGCATGATTGCCGCCAAGCGGCTCGGCGCCGAGCCGGTCGACCCGCGCCCATACGCCGTTGGTTCCATCGCCGCGACCTACAAGAAGTACCCCACCACGGGCATCGTCCTGCCGGCGATGGGATACGGGGACGAGCAGGTGCGCGAGCTACAGGAAACCATCGAGAAGACGCCGTGCGACATCGTCGTCATCGGCACGCCCATCGACCTGAGGCGGGTGCTCGAGCTCAAGAAGCCGGCCGTCCGCGTCACCTACGACCTCGAGGAGATCGGTCAGCCTACGCTGGTCGACGTGCTGAAGTCTCTAACGGGCTGAAGGCCCCGTGCCGGGGCCGCTTCCCGAGGGCGGGACCGCTTCCCGAGGGCGGGACCGCTTCCCGAGGGCCGGTCCCGCATTTCCGTGACGAGCCGAGCCAATACTAGCCGCGGACGGAAGATCAGCGGTGGCTTTCCGGCTTCTTCCTCGGGGGGGACCATCATGGCATGGACGGCTCATCACGGCGGCCCGGGGGTTCCCGGACCTGGTCCCACGCGCGTCGTCATCATGGGCGCTGCGGGCCGGGACTTCCACAACTTCAACGTCTACTTCCGGGACAACCCGGCCTACGAAGTGGCGGCGTTCACCGCCACCCAGATACCCGACATCGCCGGCCGGACCTACCCGCCCGAGCTTTCCGGCCTGCGCTACCCCCAGGGGATTCCCATCTACCCCGAGGAGGAACTCGCGCGTCTCGCCTCCGAGAGGGGGGTGACCGTCGCGGTCTTCGCCTACAGCGACGTGTCGCACGCCCACGTGATGCACAGGGCGTCCCTCTGCCTGTCCCTCGGGCTTGATTTCTGGCTCATGGGACCCAAGAGCACCATGCTGGACTCGCCGAAACCGGTCGTGGCCGTCACCGCCGTGCGGACCGGCGTCGGGAAGAGCCAGACGACCCGCCGGGTCGTCTGGCTCCTGCGCTCCCGTGGGGCCAAGGTCGTCGTGGTCCGGCACCCGATGCCCTATGGCGACCTCGCCCGCCAGGCCGTCCAGAGGTTCGCCACGTTTGAGGACCTCGACCGTTACGACACGACCATCGAGGAGCGGGAGGAATACGAGCCGCACCTCTCTAGCGGTGTCGTCGTCTACGCGGGGGTCGACTACGGGGCCATCCTCGACCAGGCGTCCCGCGAAGCGGACGTGATTCTGTGGGACGGCGGCAACAACGACTTGCCGTTCTACAGGCCGAGCCTGCACATAGTGCTGGTCGACCCGCACCGCCCGGGCCACGAGACCTCCTATCATCCGGGCGAGACGAACCTTCGCTTGGCCCACGTGGTCATCATCAACAAGGTCGACACCGCCCGGCCCGACGGAGTCGAAACCGTGAGGGACACCGCCCTGCGGCTCAACCCGGGAGCGATGATCATAGAGGCCGCCTCGCCCATCTTCATCGAAGATCCCCAGGCCGTCCGTGGGAAGCGGGTTCTCGTCATCGAGGACGGCCCGACCCTGACCCACGGCGGGATGAAGTACGGTGCGGGGGTCATCGCCGCCAGGAAGTTCGGCGCGGCCGAGATCATCGACCCGAGACCTTACGCCACCGGGTCCATCCAGGACACTTTCAGGCGTTACGATGTGGGGCAAGTGCTGCCCGCGATGGGCTATGGCCGCCGGCAGGTAGCCGACCTCGAGGAGACGGTCAACCGGACTCCTTGCGACCTCGTCGTCATCGGCACGCCCATAGACCTGCGCCGGCTTGTGAATCTCCGGCACCCGGCCGTCCGCGTCACCTACGAACTCGAGGAGATAGGCCGTCCGAATCTGGAAGACGCCCTGGACGAAGCCTTCGGAGGAGTCCCCGGGGACCGGGCTTGGACGGGTCCCGAGACCAGGGCCTGGCCGGGCCCTGGCCCGGCCAGGCCCGAGCCTGAGCCGACCGGGGTCGAGCCTCCCGGTCCGGGTCTCAACCCGCCCTAGCGCGGCCCCAGGCCGGCCGTGGACCTCATGAGCGTCCTCACCGTGCTCGCCAAGACCGTAGGCCTCTACGTCGCGGCTCTCGCCTCCTTTCGGCTCATGGGCAAGCGTACCCTGGGAGATATGGAGCCTCTGGACTTCGTCGTCGTGCTCGTCATCGCGGAGGTTGTCGCGGCGCCTCTTGCGGACCCCGGCCTGGCCGTCCCCCCCGCACTCGTCGCCGTAGCCGCCCTGACAGCCATCCAACTCGCTCTCGCCTGGGTGAGCATGAGATCCAAGGTGGCCCAGAAGGTTCTCGAGGGCGAGGCCGTGGTGGTCGTGAGAGAGGGCCGCGTCATCGGACGCAACCTCAGGAAGGCGCGGGTCACTCCGGCGGAACTCTCCGAGCGGCTCCGCGAACGGGGGTACCTGGGTCCCGAGGACGTCGAACTGGCCGTCCTGGAGATTGACGGGATGCTCTCGGCCATTCCCCGGAAACACGCCGCTCCGGTCACACCGAGGTTCCTCGGTCTTAGACCCTCAACCGTCCTCCTGGTCCACGGCCGACCGAACAGGCAGGGTCTCGACAGGGCGGGCATGAGCGAGAGGGACCTCATGAATGAGCTTGCCCGCTACGGTGTCAGGCCCCGTGACCTGGAGGAAGCAATCCTGACGCCCGACGGCCGCCTGCGTTTGACCATGGCCTTGCCGGATGTCCAGAAGCGAGGAAGGGGTTTGGCGGGTAAGGCCTCGAAGAAGAAGGGGAAGATTGGGAGCAAGAAGGAGAACCCGTAGCGGAGGGGTAACGATTGGAGCTCAAAGTCCTGCTCGGCACGTTCGCCCTCATCTTCGTGGCCGAACTCGGGGACAAGACGCAGCTGACCACCATGGTGCTCGCGGCCCAGTCGAGATCTCCTGTCAGTGTGTTCGTGGGGGCGGCCCTGGCGCTCGTGACCTCGTCGCTGGTGGGTGTTCTCCTCGGCGGGGCCATAACCCAGGTGGTCCCGGTGCGTTTCATCAGGCTCGGCGCCGGTGTCGTCTTCGTGGTCATCGGTCTGTTCCTGGCCCTCGGGCGGGCGTAGCTCGAAACCTATGGGACCCGTCTTCGTATGAGTCAAAGAGGCGAAGCCGGTTGTCGCAGCCTTCCGACCAGGACAGAACCGATCTGGTTCTCGTGGAGCGGTGCCAACAGGGGCAAGTCGAGTACTTTGGCGACCTTGTGGCCCGCTACCAGTCGCGCATCTACAACATGGCCTACCGCATTCTGCACAACCGCGAGGAAGCCGAGGACATCACCCAGGAGACTTTCCTCAACGTCTACCGTGCCCTGGACAGCTTCAAAGGGGACCGGTTCTCCCCATGGATATACAAGATAGCCTCCAATCTGTGCCTGGACTACCTTCGACGGCGTCGCCCCAGCGTCGTGTCGCTGGACGCGCCGGTGGGTCCCGACGGCGACATCACCCGCGAGATGGCCGATGAGACCAGGTCGCCCGAAGACGCGGCCCTGGCCGACGCCCTCGGGTCTCACGTCCAGAGGGCCATCGACTCGCTGCCTCCGAAGTACAGGGCTGTCGTGGTGCTCAGGCACATGCAGGACCTGGCCTACGAGGAGATCGCCGACGCCCTGGGCCTGCCTCTGGGAACAGTGAAGACCAGGTTGTTCCGAGCGCGGGAGATACTGCGAGTCCGCCTGGCCGAGAGAGTGTGACCGCCGGGGCCGGCCTGATCCGGCGAAGACGTGAGGACATGGGTTGGCGAGGGGGAGTTCGAGATGAACTGCGCCGAGGTCTACAGGTGGCTGCAGGCTTACCTCGACTCTAGTGTGACCGCTGAGCAAGAGCGGGCTGTCGAGGCCCACATCAGGGCCTGCGTCTTCTGCCGCCGGAAGCTCGTCGAGATGGCGAGAGCCGTGAACGCCTTGGAGCGCACCGGGGACATCCCGCCTCGAGCGGAGTTCACGCGCCGCCTTTACGAAGCCCTGAAGCGGGAGGGCATCCCCCTGGAGGAACCGTCCTGTCCGGCCGAACGGGCCCCGACCCGGTCTCCCAGGGGCCGGGGGCGGGGATAGACAGGCACCGGGTGCCGCAGATTACCCCTAGAACAGGCGGGACCGGCGGTTCACGGGACCGCGACGGGCCGAGCCGGTCCACGGCCTGCAAGGGGGCGGCCCGTGGTCTCTTTCTTCACGAACCTCCTGTGGCTCGTCTTCCTCATAGTGACATTGCTCTTGCCGTTGTGGCGCAGGCGGCAGGTGGAGATCGCCCGTATCAGCCTGCTACGCGAACTCGAGCGGGCGAGGGGCTCCAGGGTCATCGTACTCGTCCACCGTCAGGAGTCCGTGAGCCTGCTCGGGTTCCTGCTGGCCCGCCACATAACCATCGAGGACTCCGAGCAGGTCCTGCGGGCCATCAGGCTCACCCCAGACGACATGCCGATAGACCTCATCGTCCATACCCCCGGCGGGCTGGTCCTCGCCGCCGAGCAAATTGCGCGGGCCCTGAAGGGCCACAAAGGCCGGACCACGGTGTTCGTTCCGCACTACGCGATGTCGGGCGGCACGCTCCTGGCTCTAGCCGCCGACAACATAGTCATGGACGAGAACGCTGTTCTCGGTCCGGTCGACCCCCAGATAGGCTCATTCCCCGCCGCGTCCATCCTCGCGGCCACCGAGCGGAAGGACAAGGACCGCCTGGAGGACCGGACCCTCATCCTGGCCGACATCGCCGGCAAGGCGATGCGACAGGTGAAGGAGATGGTCCGCGACATCCTGGAGCCCAAGCTGGAGGGTGAGGCCCGCGACCGCTTGGCCGAGATCCTGACCGAAGGCCGCTGGACGCACGACTACCCCATCTCCCACAAGGATCTTGGGGGCTTCGGCTTGCCCGTCAGCACCGACATGCCCCGCGAGGTCTACATGCTGATGGAACTCTACCCCCAACCGGCTCAAGCTCGCCCGTCCGTGCAGTACGTCCGCTACCCGTACCCCTCGCCGTCCGGTCCGGAGCGGGGGGGAAAGGGGGACTAGGCAGGTTTTGGACCTGACCCAGAGAACTACGGGCGGCACGGGACCGGCCGACCCTCCGGGGTGCCGGGCCGACCGGGGGAGGCACTCCACGTGAACGAGAAAGCCGGCGGCGAGCGGGCCGCACAGATGGAGAAGATCGTAAGCACCTGCCGGGAAGTCCTGGAACGCGACCCCAAGAACTGGGCCGCCTATCATGACATGGGCGTCGCCCAGATGGAGCTCGGGCGGTACGCGGAGGCCGCCGAGTCTCTGGAACGGGGCTACGGACTCAACCGCCGGGACATTGAAGGGCTCCACCTGGCCGGCGTGGCCCATGCCGAAGGCGGGGACTACGATACCGCCATCTCCAAGTGGAAGGCTGTCGTCAAAGCCGAACCGAGACACGCGCCTTCGCACTTCTTCCTCGGAAAGGCCTACGCCCTGAAGGGCATGTGGGACGCGGCTATCCACGAGTTCAAGAAGAGCATAGAACTGCGGCCGAACGCCACCCCCCCCTTGGCCTACACGCACCTGGCGGAAGTCTACCTGGCCCGCGCCCGGCTCAACGAGGCTGTGGCCTGTCTCGAGAAGGCCAAGGAGCTGGCTCCTGAAGACCCCAGGGTCCGGTTGAACCTGGGCGCGGCCAAGCTCGACCTCGGGCGCTACGAGGAGGCCCTGTCCGAGAGCCAAGAAGCGTCCAGGCTCGGGGCGGGTAGCCCCACGGCCGAACTGAACGCCGGCATAGCCCTCATGCGGTTGGGCCGCCATCGAGAGGCGGCCGCCGCCTACGAGAGGGCCATCGACCTCGGGCCGGACGATCCCGAGCCCTACCTCAACCTCGGCGAGGCTCACCTGGTGATGGGGGACCTAGAGGGCGCCGTGGCCGCGTGGCAAAGGGCGGTCGAGGTCTCCCCGGGCTACGCCAACGCGCACTTCAACCTGGGTGTGGCCTACTTTCGCCAGAACAAGCCCGACCAGGCCGCGGCTCAGTGGGAGAGGGTCTTAGAGCTTGAGCCGCGGCACCGGAGGGCCCGCGTGGGGCTCGCGACTCTCCATTCGCAGGCCGGGAAGATCGACGAAGCCATCGAAGTCTGGCAGCCGATTCTGGAATCGTCCAAGGACAACCCGGACGTCCTGGCCGGGCTGGCTGAGCTCTATGCGAGAAAAGGTGACCTCGATGCCGCGCTGGACTACGCGCGGCAGTCGGTCCTCTCCGCTCCGGGACACCCGACGGCCCAACTCGTCCTCGGGCTTGTCCTTACCAGAAGGGGCAATACGCGGGAAGGGCTGGAATCGCTCCGGAAGGCTGTCGCGCGCGGAGACGAGGTCCTCAAAACGAAGGCGTCCACCATCAAGGCGTGCCTCGACGAAATAACCCTGAAGAGCCTGGAGCGCGAGGCCCAGAAGTCGGGTTACTCAGCCGATCCGGCCCTGGTGAAGAAGCTCGGGCAAGTGCGCCGAGCGGGGGGCTAGGCCGTCAGAGGGTGTACGGTCCGCCGCTATAGTCCTCAGGCGCCGTCGTGTCCTTGCCGTGTCCAGTGTCCTTCTCGGTCAACGCCCGCAGGGTGGCCAGAACCACGAGCACTACCCCGGCAACCCGAGCCAGCGGGTTTGGCACGAAGAGGGCGGCCCAGAGCCCGGCCGTGACGAACAGCGCGTATTCGACTAGCCCGAGGTCCATCGCCCACATTCCTCCCGGTCATCAGGTTTCGCCTTCCCGCCCGGACCTCCTACCGGCCGCCTCGTTGCTTCGCGCGGCGGTGTCCCGGCCACCGGCCGCTTGTTGAAGGCCCGCACCGGCTCGGGGACGAATACGGCGACGACAGCGACACTAAGGAGGGGTCGAACATGACCAGCCCAAGTCTCTTGATGGTTTTGACCGGAAACGGCAAAGGGAAGACGACTTCGGCCTTCGGGCAGGCCCTGAGGGTCGCCGGGCACGGGAAACGAGTCCTCATCGTCCAGTTCATGAAAGGGAGCGAGACCTACGGTGAACTCCTGGCCGTCCGGAAGCACCTCGGCGACCTCATAACGGTCGAGCAGTACGGCCGCCACCAGTTCGTCGACAAGGCCGACCCGGCGCGGGTGGACATCGACCTCGCCAGGGAAGGGCTCAAGAGAGCTCGACAAGCCCTGGCGAGCGGCGATTTCGCCCTGGTCGTCCTCGATGAACTCAATGTGGCCCTGGACTTCAAGCTCGTCGAGTGGAACGAAGTAGAAGAGGCGCTCCGGTCCAGGTCTTCTTCCACCGATGTCCTGGTGACCGGGCGCTACGCCCCGCGCGAACTCGTTCAGGCAGCCGACCTCGTCAGCGAAATCCTGGACATCAAGCATCACTACTCGCAGGGCGTCCAGGCCAGGGAAGGGGTCGAGTTTTGACCGAAAACAGGACGCTCTAGACCCCTGGCGCCCGCGGGTCCGGTTGTCATCCGCCGCAAGAGACCTTTCCCGGGGAGGAATTCCGGTCCAGAGAGCGAACCGGGTTCCACCATTGGATACATTATCCCACAACCCGAGGCGTTACCGCAGCTAAGGGCATGTGTCAGGCGAGCGGGAGGCGTTAGTGTTGGAGGTGCTGCGCACCGACGTCGTGGTCATCGGGGCAGGATTGGCGGCTTTGTCTTCTTCCGCGGCCGCCCGCCGCTCGGGTTCTCACGTGCTCCTCGTATGCGAGCCGCGCGCCGCCTCGGCGAGTGCCCTGAGCGGAGGCGGTTTCCGAGCCCCGGCTGACGGCTACCCGCCCGAGCAGTTCTTCCTCGACATCGTCTCCTGCGGCGGCCTTCTGTCGCAGCGATCCCTGGCCAAGGCCATGGCCACGGACGCCGGCATCGTCAGGCCGTTCCTTGAGGAAGCCGGGCTCAAGGTGAGTGACGGTGCCCGCCCCGGGCTCTTCAGGGTGGACAGTGGTTCCGAGCCTCCGGGTGAAGCGCTGGTCGCGGCCGTGTCTCGCCTGGTTCAGGACGCGGGGGTCGAGACTGTCCCCGGTCTCGGGTGGGAGCTCCTCCTCGACGCCGGCGGGGCCGTGATCGGGTTTCTGGCCTACGACGCGGCCCGAGCCGAATGGTTCGTGGTCGAGGCGCCCTCGGTCGTCCTGGCCACCGGTGGAGCCGCGGGCGTCTACCTTAGGACCGACAACTCCCCCGACGCGTCCGGCGACGGGATGGCCATGGCCTTCCGCGCCGGCGCGGTCCTGGCGGACATGGAGTTCGTCCAGTTCTGGCCTGTCTGCCGGCTCTCGGACGGCACCTGCGAGTGCCTGCAGCCTTCGTCGCTGGCCGGCTCTAGCCTCGAGGCCGGGGACGGAAAGAACGTGACCGCCGAGGTGAACCTCCCGGGGCTGACCGCCGGCACCGCTTCGTCGTCTCAGTCCGCCCGCCTCATCTACGAGCGCATCGGTCTCGGCCCGGACGGAGCCGGTGAGGAGATCCCCCTCCGCCTGTCCTCGGCGGGGGGTTCGGAGGCCGGTTCCGGGGCGCGCTCCGAGGAAACTCCCACCGGGGACGTAGTCCCGGCGGCTCATCACACCATGGGAGGCGTGGTCTGTGGAGACCACGGGCAGACGAGGGTGCCCGGGCTCTTCGTCGCGGGTGAGGTCGCGGCGGGGATGCACGGGGCCGAACGCCTGAGTGGCACCGGGCTGACGGAGGCGGTAGTCACCGGACATCGTGCCGGGACCCTCGCCGCGGGCATGGCCTCGAGGGGCTCCGGAGGCTCGGCGGGCAGCGACGCCCTCTCCCGGGCAGCGCGCGACGCTGTCGGCCGGACCGTGGCTCAACTCGAGTCCGGGGCGGACCACCCGACTCCGGCCGACGCGGCCCTGCGTATCAGGCGGGCCATGTGGCATTCGGCGGCCCTGGTCCGGACCAGGGAGAGCCTCGACACCGCCCAGTCCGAGCTCAACAAGATCAAGCGGGCCATGCCCCTGGCAGTGGATACGTCGGACGGACCCGACGTCAGGGCCGGGCTGAAAACCCTGAACCTTCTTCTCGTCGCCGAGGCTATCGCCCGGTCGGCCCGGTACAGGCGCGAGAGCCGCGGGGTGCACTACCGGCGCGACTACCCCGAGCGTGACGACGCCGAGTGGCTCCGCCACGTGCGCGTCAGGCTCCTTTCCGGAGAGATTAGCCTCGATATCAGCCAAGGCCTCGAGTTGATGGAACCCTAGGCAAGTAGGCTCCGCTTCACCGCCACCTTATGGGCTCATGCCAGGCGAGGCCCAAAGAAGCTGTTTGGAGGAGTTCGTTCCGCTATGTGGAAAGACCGGGGCGGTAGCTTCCACGTGCCGCGAACGGCCCGGGTAGACACAAGCCATGGTGGACATCGGCCGCTTTGGGAGGGTCAAAGGTGGGACGTCCGTCGATGACCAGGCCACGGTCGTTGGTCCAGATGATCAGCGAGCATCTGCGCGAGGGCATCTTCAGAGGTGACTATAGGCCCGGGCAGAGGCTGATACAGGCCGACCTAGCCGCCGCTCTCGGAGTGAGCCGGATTCCCGTCCGCGAGGCTCTTCACCGGCTCGCCGAGGAGGGCCTGGTTGTGTACCACCCACGTCGCGGCGCCCTGGTGCGGCGACCCGACGTCCGCGAGGTCCACGAGGCCTTCGAGACGGTCAAGATAATCCAGAGGGCGGCCATGGAACTGGCCGTCGAGCGCGTAACCGACGCCGCCATCGCCGACCTGGAGCGCACACACGCGACACTGCTCAGAGAGTCCCGCAGCGGCCGGTCGAACGGCCTGGTGGCGCTGAACCGTCGCTTCCATCGCACGCTCTATGAAAGCTGCGGTCTGGCCCGGCTCCACGATTGCGTTGAGATCCTTCTCTTCCCCTACTCGCACGGCATCCACGTCATGCTGAGGAGGCGGGGTCTCTCCGCCGCCGCGGAGCACGACGAGATCCTTCAGGCTCTCAGAGGCCGGGACCGCGAGCGTCTCATAACGGCCACCCTCAAACACACCGACCACAACTGCCGGGCCCTGCTGGACACTCTGGGGAGGGACGGGCAGCCGGGCGGTAGAGCCGTTGGTTAGGGTTCTCGTCTACTCCCGCGTCCGCGGCGAGGACTACCTCGACGGGCTCACGCGGGCGGCCGCCGGGACCGGCCTCGAAGCGCGCCGGGCCGGAACGGAGGAGGAGGCGGCCTCTCTCGCCGGTTGGGCCGACGTCTTCTTCGGAGCCGGCCTCTCTCCCGCCGTCCTTCTCTCCATGCCCGGCCTGCGTTTCATCCAGTGGATCTGGGCCGGGGTGGACGTACCCCTCTCCCATCCCGAGTTCGCCCGAGCCCTGGTCGAGGGGCGATTCCGCATGGCTCGGGCCGTCGGCGTGTTCGACCGGTCGATCGCCGAGTACGTGATGGCCTTCGCCTACCACGTCACCAAGGACATACCAGGCCTCATGCGGGCGCAGGCGCGTCAGGCCTGGGACAGGCGTCCCGTCGAGGGCCTCGCGGGTAAGGTCATGGGCGTAGTCGGTTTCGGTTCCGTCGGTTCGGCCATAGCCCGTCTGGCCTCGGCCTCCGGTCTCGAGGTCTGGGGCCTCCGGCGGACCGGGTCGGCGGGGGGTCGGGCGAGCCCGGCCGTGAGGATGTTCGGCCCCGAGGGGCTCCCGGACCTCGTGGCCGGCGTGGATTTCCTGGTCCTGGCCCTTCCGCTGACCGCCTCGACCAAGGGCCTCATGACCGGCGACCTCTTCCGCCTTATGAAGCCCACCTCCGTCCTTATCAACGTGGGACGCGGTGCCGTCATCGACGAAGGAGATCTCGTCTCCGCCCTCAAGGCGGGCCGCCCCGGGTGGGCGGTCCTCGATGTCTTTGAGACCGAGCCTCTCCCCGGCGCGAGCGAGCTCTGGACCATACCCAACGTCGTCGTCACTCCACACATCGCCGCGCTCAGCCAGCCGCACGACCTCGTTCCTCTGCTTCTGCGAAATCTCGAGAACTTCCGCGCCGGGCGCCCGCTCGAGGGCGAGGTCCGGGGCGACCTCGGCTACTGAGGCGGGGTGCCCCGCCGTCCCCGCACCGGCTCGGGGGCATCTCGGGGGCAGGGCGGGGAGTAGGATTAGGGCAGGGTTTCTTCGAGGTCCCGAAGAATGGAGTCAAGCTGGTCTAGAGTGCGCCGGCGCATCTGCTCCGAAATGCGGTGGCGCACCAGGATGAAGGGGGTAGATTGAGATGGGCAGGTATGCCCGGGTTGTTACCGAGCTGCCGGGTCCGAAGTCGAAGAAGCTCATCGAGAAGAAGGAGAGGTACGTTGCCAACGCGTTCAGCCTGCACCTCCCCGCGGTCATCGACAAGGCGGAGGGCGCGGTGTTCACGGATATCGACGGCAACAGCTTCATCGACTTCGGCGGCGGCGTTGGGGTGCTGAACGTCGGCCACTGTCCTCCCGGAGTGGTCAAGGCCATCCAGGCTCAGGTGGAGAGATTCATCCACACGGACTTCAGTGTCGTGCCCTACCAGTGCCTCATCGACCTCGCGGGTCGGTTGGCCGAGGCGGCCCCCGGCCCGACTCCCAAAAAGTGTGGGTTCTTCAACGCCGGGGCGGAAGCTGTCGAGAACGCCGTCAAAATCGCGAAGAAATACACGGGGCGAAAGGGCATCATCACGTTCGAGTGCGCCTTCCATGGCCGGACGCTCATGGCCATGAGCCTTACTTCGAGGGTCAAGCCCTACAAGGAGGATTTCGGGCCGTTCGCCGCTGAGGTCTACCGGATCCCCTTCGCCTACTGCTATCGCTGCACCTATGGCCTCACCTATCCCGGCTGCGGTCTTGCGTGCGCCGAGGCCCTGGAGCGGTTCTTCGTCACGACAGTCTCGCCGAAGGAAGTGGCGGCGGTCATCGCCGAGCCGGTGCAGGGCGAAGGCGGCTTCATCGTTCCGCCAAGAGGCTACTTCAAGCGGATCAGGGAGATCTGCGACAAGCACGGCATCCTGCTCATCTGCGACGAGGTGCAGACCGGTTTCGGGCGGACCGGTACTCTCTTCGCCATGGAACAGATGGACGGAGTCGAGCCCGACCTCATGTGCGTGGCCAAGTCCATCGCCGCCGGGCTCCCGTTGAGCGGTGTCATCGGGAAGCGCGAGATCATGGACAGGCCCGAGGACAGCACCATCGGCGGCACTTATGTCGGAAACCCGGTCGCCTGTGAGGCGGCCTTGCACGTCCTAGACCAGATCGAAAGCGAGAAACTGCTCTCGAGGTCCAAGGCCATCGGGGCCCGCCTGACGGAGGCCTTCACCGGCTTTCAGGACCGCTACGCGTTCATCGGAGACGTCCGCGGCCTGGGAGCCATGGTCGCGATGGAGTTCGTGCGGGGTCGGGAATCCAAGGAGCCTGCCCCCGACATAGCCGCCGCGCTCGTGAAGACGGCCATGAAGCGTGGCCTCCTGCTCCTGAAGGCCGGTGTTCAGGGCAATTGCATTCGCTGCCTGGCGCCCCTTGTCATCACCGACGAGCAGCTCGAAGAGGCCATCGACATCGTCGGGGAGAGCCTGGCGGAGATCGCGGCGAAGGCCGCTTGACACTACCGAAGAGTGAATCGGCTCCGGCTCTGTGCCGGGAACAGGCGAGGTAATGACATGAAGACACGCGAACTAGCTCTGGGTGCGCTCCTTGCGGCACTTTCCGTGGTCATCCCGATTGCCTTCGGGTTCCTGCGCGTCGTCATCGGACCGTGGACGGGCACGGTGACTTCACATGTCCCGACGATGCTGGGGATGTTCGTGAGCCCCGCGGTGGCTCTGGCGGCCGGGCTCGGCTCCGGCGTCGGCTTCCTCATCGCCACGGGGCAGGCCATAGTGGCGGCCCGGGCCTTCACCCACGTCGTATGGGGGCTTACGGGAGCCTTGCTTTACAGGCGAGGCATGAAGCCCTGGTGGGTTCTCGCGCTACTTCTGCCCATCCACGGTCTCCTGGAGGCTGCCGTCGTCCTTCCGTTCGGCTGGAGTCTCTCGCAATCGTTGACCATCGTCGGTATCGGCACGAGTCTGCATCACACCATAGACTCGGGCATCACGCTGTTGACATTAGGCATAGTCCTGGCCAGTACCGGGAAGCGGGAAGTGCCCGAGTAGTCGGGCCGGGGCGCGGCCCGCGGCGGGGCCGGGCCTTCGAGGTGATAGAGAAGCGGAGCGACGAGACAGGCATGACCTCCTCGCTCCGCTTTCTCGAATCAGTCCTTTGCCGCCGCCACCTCGCGCGCGAACGCGGACCGCTCCCACGTAGGGGCCAGCCCATTCACACTGCGGAAGACCAGATGCATGACGGACGCGTAAAGGGGCACGAGAAACGCCTGGGTGACCAGCCTCGTGACTAAGGTGAACGCGAACGGGTGCCCGAACAACAGCCACAAGGCGTAGGACGTCAAGACGACCGCGATGAGCAGCTGCGTCAAGGCGATGGACACGAGGAGACGGGCGAAAGACGGAACCCCCGCGCCCTGCGGCCGCCACACCGATAGCAGCACTCCAGGAAGAAGACCCGTGAGAGCGGACGCGACCGTGAAGTGGGGCATGTACACGCCCATCGGGCTCAAGGCGAAGCCGATGAGATCGGCGAGGGCGCCGGCCCCGGCCCCGGCGATCGGGCCGTAGAGCACGCCGGCCATGATGATGGGGAAGTGGCCGAATCCGATGCGGATGTTCTCGACGCCGGCGATGGGGAGCCTGACGCTCGCGTAGCGGGTAAGCACGACGGCAAGGGCGATGAGAAGACCGAGATAAGTGAGACGCCTCGTCCGGTAGTCCACAAGGAAACACCTCCCTCCTTGGCGGCGGCAGGCCACACCAAAGGACAGAGGCGTCTTTGATGCGGCAGCGGAAGCGATGTCTCACCGCAGGCGGACCGGGTCCCGACCTTACGCGGGTCGTCTCGGTTCTCTTGCCCCGTCGCCCTTCGTCCAGAGGCGACTTCCCATCCCCTGGCACTTGACGCGAGAGCATCTACTCTGCCGTGTGCCTTATTCACTTGGGCGCCCTGAGCGTAGCACCGGGGCGCCCGCTAGTCAACGGCCCGCGCCGGCGGTCACCCCGGCCCACCTTGACGGGCTCTTATCGTTGCCCAGGTGTTCGGCTGTGTCCCGCTCGGGAGGCTCGGTCCGCGGACGACCGGTCCCCGGCGACCGGGCCTGTCGTGGCCGAACGCCCCGGCCAGCCGGACCGCGAGTAGCGACAGAACCACTCCGAGGACCAGTTCCGCGCCGTAGCGGAAGGCCGTACCCGGCACGGACAGGCCCCCGACGAAATACCAGCGATTGTTGTCCCGCGTGAGGTCGAGCACCTTCCGGCCGGCGTCCACCTCCACCCGCGTGACGGGGCCGGGCAACCTCAAGGAGTTGGCGCCGGCCTCCGCGACGACCACTTTGCTGGTCTGTCCGCTGATTCCCACAGTGACCTCGGCCCTCGGGAAGAACCTGGACCCCGCGTCCCGGAGGTAGAAGTCCAGCACGTAGACGCCGGATTCGTCTCCGGCGGGCCTCATTGAGACCCTCGATAGGGCGAGGTCCACGTCTCCCGGCTCGTCCACCCAGGTCTCCATGAATCTCTCGAGGTAAGGATCGCCGCCGGAACTGGCAGCCACCAGAGCGGCGAGATCCCTGGTCGTCGGCTCGCGACCCGTGAAACGGTCGAGGTAGACCCGGAGTAGGTCAAAGAACTCGTCGTCACCCAGGAGGAAGCGGAGGGTGTGAAACAGCCAAGCGCCCTTCTCGTAGACGAAGGTGTTCTGCCAGTCGTACCAGCGGACGTTTGCCTCCTTGATGGAGGTCTCGCGGTGACCGCGCGCCGCCTCGGCGTATTCCGCGGCCTTGTCGGCCATCACGATCAGGGCCTCGGCGGGGCCGCCGGCGGCTTCGGCGTAGAGGGCCTCGGAGTAGCTGGCCAGTCCCTCCCAAAGGAACCACTCGGGGTGGTCCGACAGTACCGGCACGATTTCGCCCCACCACTGGTGGGACACTTCGTGAGCCAGCAGCGAGGACGCGCTGAGGTTCGTCCGTGGATTCGCCAGCCACTCTTTCTCCAGGAAGAGCAGGCTCCTCGCGGATAGGCCGCCGTAGTAGAAATCCTGCACCTCCGCCAGCGTGAGGCTCGGATAGGGGTACGGGCCGAAGAGACCCGTGAACACGTCGAGGATGCGCTCCGTCTCCTCGAGGTAAGCCTCGGCCCAGGTATCCTCGCGCCCGTAGAAGAACGTTCGAATCGTGATGCCCTGGGCCGTCACTCGGTCCCGTACCAGATAGGGGCCCGCGGCAAGGTATATCTCGGCTGGCGGGTCGAGGGCCCATTCGAAGGTCCGCAGTTCCCCGATGCCTCCAGCCGGCGTGCATCCGACCATCCGGCCCGATGCGGCGACCGCCCACCAGGCCGGCACGACCACCTCAAGGCTTCCCCGGACGGGCCCGCCCCCGACCGGCCTGGGGTACCAGCCGCTTGCCGGCCTGAGGTAGATCCCCTCCGGACCGAGGTACTCCAGGTTACCCCGGCGCGGGCTGCCCGTGGGGGTCACGTGGCCCTCGTAACTTATCACCAAGGTCGAGACTTGTTCCGGGTCGGTCAGGCCGATGGTGAGCCTGCCCCCGGAGAACTCCCACGGAAGATCACCCGTCTCCCCGCGGACGGATGTGACCCGGAAAGTCTCGCCGAGTTCAAAGGCCACCTCACTCCCGCCGGGTGAGAAGCCGGGGTAGAGGGTGTATACCAGATCGCCCCGAAGCGTTGCGTCGAAGGGTTCGAGTTCGACTTTGCCGTCCACCCACGCGAGCCAGACGCGCCGGGCGGTCTCCTCATCGACCACCACGAACCAGTCGTAGACCTGCCAGTTCGAGCCGCCTTCCCCTACGGGGCGCAGCCGTTCGATGACGGTGAGATCGAGGAACCCACGTTCCCCACCCGGGCGCTGGTAAGCCGCCACGTGCCTCGCCGCGACGTCGGCCGTCCGGCCGGGCCCCGGGGCCATGAACAAGGGGGTCACGCCGGCGAAGTCGACCAGGGCTCCATCCTCGATTTCGCCGAAGAGCAGTTCGCGCACCCGCACCGCGGGGCGCCCCGCGACCCCGGTGCCCGAAGGGGCCGGTTCTCCGCCCAGGCTCTCGCCGGCCAGCAGGGCATCGGGGGCGAACGTCGCGAGGTAGGCGACCTCATCGACGACCTCCAGGGCGGCGGCCTGGGCGTTCAGGACGCGGGCGATGTGGGCCCGGTCGTCATCCGACAACGGCCCCTGCGGCGCCGCCAGCGGCGGGTCAAGGACCAGATGAGTCACCAGAGCGCCCAAGTCGGAAACCCCAGTGACCTCATCGGGCGCCACGCCGGGTAGTGCCCCCGCGCGCGCGCCCGGTCCCCAGCCACAGGCCAGCACCAGGATGACGAAGGCGACGACCAGAGCGCTGACGGCCGAAGACCCGCGGCCGGTCCCCCGAACCCGTCGTGGAGGACCACAGGGGAAGAGCCTGGGGTCAAGACCCCGGCATGACGTGTGGACAGCCGCTCCCTCCCCGGCATGGAGTCTGGGGAGCGGGCGCGGGTCGGGCGCGACCCGCGTCCGGTTCCGTAGTCAGGCTATTTCTGCGCCCGCCCAGTGTCTCCCCCCGGGCTCCCGAGCACAGGAAACCTTTTGCGGCAGGTAGAAATACTAGGGTTGTCCGGCGCACCGTAGGCTGTTTGGAGGACGCTTCCACTTGACCTCTGGTTCCGCTCTCGCCGTAGCGGCGACGGCCGTCTTCGCCGGAGTTCTCGGCTCGATGCTCGGGCTCGGAGGCGGTTTCGTCATCGTCCCGCTCCTCAGCATCGCCCTCGGCCTGCCGATCCACGTGGCCGTGGGGACCGGCCTCATAGCCGTGGTCGCCAATGCCCTCAGCGCCTCGGCGGTGCAGGTGGCTTCGGGCGCCGTGAACCTCCGGCTGGCTTTGGCCTTGTCGACCGTGACCACGGCCGGGGCGCTCGTTGGCGGGCTTGTGGGGACTTCCCTGAGTGGTTCCTGGCTGTTCGGCTTGTTCGGCGCCTTGCTGGCGGCAATCAGCGTTCTCATGCTTGTTCGTCCGGAAGGCGTTGCCGTAGTGCCCCCCAGTGGGGGGCGGGCCGGGCCGGATGAGCCTCCCGCTCCCGGTGGACCGGCGTCCGTCGAGCACCGCGACTCCGGGATGGCCGGGCGGTTCTTCGACTCGGTATCGGGTTCGGTAGTATCCTACCAACCACGCCGGGTCGGCACGGGGACAGCCTTGAGCTTCGTGGCCGGTGTCGTATCGGGGACGCTGGGCGTGGGAGGCGGGATAATCCAGGTCCCGGTCATGAACCTCATGCTCGGTGTGCCGATGAAAGCCGCCACCGCTACGTCGAGCTACATCATATCCCTCACGGCCATGGCCGGCGCAGTCGTCTATATGGCCCGGGGATTCATCAACCCGATGATAACGGCCCTGACTGTAATAGGCGTCTACGTGGGGGCGCGAGCCGGCACGAGGTTCGTGGAAAGGCTGCCGTCGAGCTTCCTCAGGCGCGCGTTCTCGGTGATTCTTATCTACATGGCCTCGCGGATGTTCGGCGCGGCTTTCAACCTACCCGTCTAGGGCTCGGAGGTGGCGATGGATGAGCAGCGATTCCGACACCGGCTCCAAAGCGGTCTCCTCGGGGGAGGCTCCCCTTGGGGGTGAGCGGCCGGATGAGGCCGTTCGCCGTCCTTTGGCTGCCCTCCTCAGAGGAGGGGTAGCCCTCGGCCTCGCGCCCATCGCTACCGGGCTCGTGCTCTGCCTCGCGTCCGGCTCGTGCGGGCAGGGGGCCCTCCCGAGTCTTGGCGGGCTTATTTCAGGGGTAGCCCGCGGCGACGGCGCTTCCCTCATCCTGCTGGGCGTGGCGGTGTTCCTCGCCCTTCCACCCCTTCAGGCCCTGGCGGCTCTCGTGAGCTACCGGCGCCTCGGGAACCGGCGGTTCGCCGCCACATCCCTGGCCGTGCTCCTCGTCCAGATAATCGCCGTGACGGTGGCCTGGATCAGATAGGCAGGTGGTTTCCATGAGTCTCTTCGATGAGAAGACGACAGCAAAGGAGCCTCGCGCCTGGGTTTCAGGTCTCAGGGAGAACCAGAGCGTGGATGGCGTCTACCTCGTGGTGGGGAAGAGTCTCCGCTACACGAGATCCGGCAACGCCTTTCTCGCTCTCGAACTGCGCGACCGCACCGACCGGATACAGGCCCGCCTGTGGGAGAACGCCGAGGTCCTCGAGGCCAAGGTCCAGCTTGATAGCTTCGTGCGAGTGGTCGGACAGGTGGTCAAGTTCAATGAGACGCTCCAGGTGAACGTTACGGAACTTGAGGTCGTTCCCGAGGACAGTGTCGACAAGGCCGACTTCCTCCCGACGACCGAGCGCGACATCGCCGAGATGGATCGGGAGTTCGATAGCCTCGCGGATTGCGTCAGGAGCCCTCACCTGCGCTTGCTGGTCGGGAGCTTCCGTGAGGATTCGGAGTTCTGGAAGCTCTTCAGACAGGCCCCCGCAGCCAAACAGATCCACCATGCCGTCATCGGCGGGTTGCTCGAGCACACGCTCTCCGTGGCCCGC
>QZJP01000055.1 GCA_003599345.1 Bacillota bacterium
CCGTCGAGGACTTCCGGTCGCCGGGTAGACTGAGGTAGAGAGGGTTGGGAATCGGGAGGGTAACCCGGTCCTGCAGCCGTCCGAGAACGGCCGCCTCGATGCCGAGGCGTTCCGCGGCCCGGGCCGTGCGGGGGAAGCGGAAAACAATCTCCTCGTTGACGATGAGGACGTCGTTGTTCTGACCTTTGTTGTCGAAGCTGTAGGTGTAGACCCAGAGGTCCGGATAAGCGTTCTCGATGATCTCCAGGCACTCGGCGGCGGTCAGCATGAAGACACGGTTCTACGCCCGGCGGGCTCTTCCCTTGACGGCGGTCTTGGTCAGGCGCGGAAGGTCAGCACGACCGTCTCCTGGACCGCCTCGCCTCCCAAGCGCGCCAGCCAGCGCTCCAGGGGCCGGTCTTCGGGTCTGAGAGACACGTGGGCGGTCCGCACCCCGAACTCGCGGGACATCAAAGAGAGCGCGGTCGAGAAGAGCGCCCCGGCCACCACGCCCGCGTTCGAACCGGCTTTAGGCGATATGGCCAGCTTGAAGAGCTTGGCCTCGCCGGCTTCCCGGGTCAAGCCGGGCGCCTCCGAGGCCGGCGCGCCCATGACCCCCCGCCCGTGCCGGGCGACCAGCCGGTAGAGGTTCGGCCACCAGTGGACAAGCCCGATGGGCTCGCCCTTCAGCTCGGCGAAGAGGATGAACGCTTCGTGGGACAGGAGTGATGAGACATCTGAATACCAGGGTCTGAGGTCGAGCCAGCCGCCGAACCGCGGGGCTTTGCCGGTCGGGTTCAGCGGTAACCCCCCGCTCTCGGACCAGAGACGGTAGTAGGCGGCGAGGTCGCCCACATGCCCCGGACGTATGGGACGGACGGTGATACCCGAGGGCGGCTCGACCTCCCACGGCCCCGGGCCGCCGCCCCCGGCCTTGTCGCCCCAATTGCCCAGGGGCACCTCGAGGGTAAGGTGAGACTTCCCGGCGGCGGCGGGCGGCAGCTTCAGAGCGGCGAACAGCGTGGGGTCGCTACACGCGTCGACGGCCGTGGGAGACGACGGGAAGAACACGGGGCCCCAGACTCCCTTGAACACCTCGAGCTCCACGCTATTCTGCTTGAAGGCCCGAGCGACCAGCTTGAGAGCGAGGACAAGGTTCCGGGCCTCACCCCGACCCCACTCGCCCCCGCGACGGAGGATAGGCCGGGAGGCGCGCAAGACCGGGATCTCCCCAGGCCAGAACTTCTTCCGGTAGGGGAAGGAGTAGAAGGACGCCATGGGGTTATCGGGAGTGTCGATGCAGGCCACAAAGCCCTGAGCCGAAGAGGGCAGTAGCCCCAGCCGGGGCACGTACCAATCAGGACCGGACGGCTCACCTCCAGGCCCGCCGGCGGCCCCTTCCCCGCGCTCGCCGGCGGCTCCCTCCCCGCGTGCCGCCTGCCCGCGCCCGATCCCGTGCCCGCGACGCCTTTCGTGCGCGCTTTCCTGGTAGCCGGCGTCCATGGTGTAGACCTTGAGTTCGGCCGGCGGTTCAGACAAAGTCGAACGCCCCTATGAGCCGCCGCCTGGCTTCGACGAGCAGCCGCCCCGTCTCCTCCACCCCGGCCTCGTTCGAGAACATCCAGAAGTCCGGGACCAGATGCCTGTACTTCGAAACGAGGCCCCGGTAGGCGTCCCGGGCGGCTTCCGAAAAGACGTCGAACTGGCCGAACCTCTCCCACCTGTCGACCTCCGCCAGATGGTCTTTCCAGTCCCGGACGATATCGGTGTCCGGGTAAGGGGTCAGAATCCACAACTGGACACGGGCTCCCATGGCGCGCAGTTGCGCGAGGAAGTCCACGGTGCCCCTCATCTCGTCACGGGTCTCGGTCGGGATGCCGATGATGGCCGACACGGTGGGGATGATCCCCGCGTCCAGCTCAAGCCGGATGAGCCGCCGGCATCTATCCAGGTCCACCCCGGACTTCATGTCCTTGCGGAGAAGGCCCCAGAGTCTCGGCGACGCGCTCTCCAGTCCGTGGTAGACCTCGGCGCACGCCGCGGCGGCGAGCTTGGCGACGGTATCGGGCCCGGTTGTGTCGAGCCGCGCGAAGCAACTGAACGGGACCCTGGCTTCCCTTGTGAGGTCGAGAAGGCGGTCGGCCCACGACCTCCGCACCAGGAGGTCGTCGTCCTCGAAACGGATGAACCCGGCGTCGTAGTCCGACTGGAGCCACTTCACCTCGGCGATGACGTTCTCGGGGCTCCGCCACCTCTGGCCGTGCCAGAACCGGCTGCCCGAGCAGAAGGCACAGTGGTGGACACACCCGCGGCTGGCCATCACGGAGAACACGGGCTTGCGGGCCAGGGGCTGATAGCGAGCCATGGGGGGCAGGAGGTCGTAGGCCGGGAAGGGCAGGCGGTCCAGATCCTCGATTGGGACCCTCGCCTCCGTCGTGACGATAGCGACGCCGGAGCTCGAGGCGGGAGCCTCCGTGCCGGCGCCGGCCCGCGAGGGACGGCCCGACCGGTAGGTGATTCCGCTGACCGAGGCGAGCCGCGAGGTCCAATCATCCCGCTCGAGGACCGAGAGCACCTCGGCCAAGGTCCGCTCGCCCTCCGAGTGGACGACGACGTCGGCCGGGCACAGGTCGAGCATCTCCCGGGCCCCCGACGACGCGTGGATGCCCCCGAGCAACACCGGTACCCCGGGGTTGCCCTGCTTGAACCTCCGCACGAACTCGATCACGAACGGGGCCTGCACCGTTGTACAGCTCAGGCCGAGGACGTCAGGCTTGGTGGCCTCGACCAACCTCGTGGCCCGGTCCAGAACCCCCTTCGGGCCGCTGATAAGAACGTTCAGGTCGAGAAGCGTGACCTGGGAGCGTCCCTCCTCGCGAAGGGCCGCCCCCAGGTAGGACAGGCCGAGAGGCATCAGCTTGACCGGGCTGTAGAACTGCCACGGCGGGTTGACCAGCGTCACTCGCACCCGGTGTCAGTCCGCCCTTCCTTCGCGCGCCGGCCGGCGCGTCGGTGCATGCGGTCTTCCGTTCGTTACTCTCTCACTACGGCCGCGATGATGACTGTCAGCACGAGCAGCCCGGCGCAGAAGCCCCAGACCATGGCCCAGCTGCCGCTCAGGTCCAGGATGCGACCGATGATTATGCCCTGGAACCCGGCTCCGAAGTAGTTGAACAGGTTGATGGTGCCGACACAGGTCCCGGCCAGCCGGCGACCGCCGAAGTCGCAGGCCGCCGTGAACAGCGCCCCGTTGACACCCAGCACGACCATCCCGGCGACTACCTGTAGGACGACCGCCCAGGTGAGGCCCATCGTCTGAATGGGGATGAACCCCATGCATACTAGGACGATGGCTGCGACGAGAGCGTTGCCCGCGATGACCTGCCAGCGCTTGGCTCCGAACACCTTGTCCGACAGCCAGCCGCTCACCACCGGGCCCACGGCCATGCCGATGGGCAGGGCGAAGGTCATGATGGGCAGGTTCTTAAGGGCGATATCCGCCGTCTCCTTGTAGAACAAGGGAATCCAAGTCAGGAGACCGTACCTGGCCACGTACACGGCGAACGAGGCCACGCACATGGCCACGAACTTGGGATTGCGGAGGACGGCCGCCCAGGCCTTGAGGCCGGCGACCTCGTCGGCCGAGAGCTGCTCCGCCTTGGCCGATATGCCGGTGGAGAGCTCCTTGTAGGGCGGCAGGTCGGCGTCCTCGGGCTTGTTCCGGGCAAGGAACGTGACCAGGAGCGTGGTGGGCAGGGTCAGGCCGATGAGCGGCCAGGTGAAGGCCCAGCGCCAGCCGAACGCGGCGCACGAGAAGCCGGTGACCGCCCAAGCCACAATCGTGGACAGGCCCATGGACGTTGCGAATATGCCCGTCGCCAGACCCCGCCGGGCCTTCGGGTACCAGTTGCTTATCATCCCGTTGATGGGGGCGTAGGCCTGGCCCTGGACGAAGCCGTTGATCGTCCACGGGACGAGGATACCGGTCAGGGTCGTGGCCATGGCCACGACCACGTTGAGGATGGTGGTCCCTATGCCGCCCACGGTACACAGGAACCGCTGCCCCAGAACCTCGCCGAAGCGGCCCGAGAAAAACGTCCCGGCGGCGTAGGACCATAGGAGCAGGGTGGCTCCCACGCCGGCCTGTGTCTTGCTTATGCCCAGGTCTTCGAGCATCCACGGCAGGCAGATGCCCCAGTTGAGCCGGCCGAGGTAGTAGAAGCTGTAGAACAGCGAACAGACGATGACGATACGCCAGAACCGGAACCTATTGTAGTAGAGCTGCCGTTCGGGGCTGAGTCCCAGACCCTCTAGTTCGGGGAACTGGGTGGCCCCCGGTTTCTCCATCACTGCCAAGAGGTTCTCCCTCCTTAGTTCCGCCGCACTGACGTTCCGAGGCACTGAGCGCCGACCGGCGCTACTCGATGGCGCACGCTCAGACCGGTGAATCGATACCCAGAGCCTTGGCGTAGAAGGGGATCGTCTTCTTGAGGCCCTCCTCCAGGGACACTACCGGCACCCAGCCGAGGACCTTCTTGGCCAGCGACGGGTCGGACTTGGTTTCAAGCTTGACCTCACCCGTCCGCATCGGAAGGTGCTCTATCTTCGACTTGGACTTGGTCAGCTTGATGACGAGCCTGGCCACGTCGTTGACTTTCGTGGCTATGCCGGTTCCGATGTCGAAGACCTCGCCGATGGCCTCGGGCTTCGGGGCCTTGATGCACGCGTCGACGACGTCGTCGATGAAGATGAAGTCGGAGGCCTGCTCGCCGTCGCCGAAGACGGGGAGGGGCTCGCCCTTCAGCGCCGCGATGATACAGGTGGCGACGAGCTTCTTGCCCTCGCGCGGCACCATGGCGTTCGGGTTCAGGACCGACCTCTCGCGCGGGCCGTAGCAGTTCGCGATGTGCAGGCCAACGGTGGGGAGACCGTAGATCTTGTGGTACATCTGGGTGAACTGGGTCTGGGCCGTCTTGGAGATGATGTAGGGCGTCAGCCACTGGCTCAGGGGCGGCCGCGGCGGGTGGACGAAATACTTGACCCCCGCCTGGAGGGAGGCCTCCAGCACGTTCAACGTGCCGAGAACGTTGACCTCGATGGTCCTGTGTTCCTGCTTGAACCGGGAGCTGGTGCCCATGAGAGCCGCGAAGTGATAGACGACATCGGCCCCTTTGATTGTCTCGTTGACGGCGTCTTTGTCCCTGATGTCACCCTTGACGTACTTGACGTTCGCGTGCCGGCTCAGGAGGTCCGTGGTGTAGTCGAAGAGCTCGTGCTCTTCGCAGTTGTCGTACAGGACCACGTCCTTGCCCATCGCCGCGAGGCGCTCGGCGACGTAGCTCATGATGAAGCCGGTGCCGCCGGTCAGAACATACCTCTGCTCGGACACTTGTTGACCCCCTCACGGTACGGTAAGGTGGCTCCCCGGCGTCGGAGGTCCATCGGGCCATCCGGCACCGGAGTTCTTTTCGGGCATCTACCCTCCTTTCGACTTTGTGAAGGTCATTGCTAACAGGCAGTAGCTAAGCTAGGCGGTAATGGGGCAGTTATGCGCGTTACCCCTGTCCGCTTGTGGTTAGCATCTCTTTTCTCAATTGACATGCTAGCTTCGGAAGCCCATAATTACAACCGAGAGTGTCCAATCCGGGTATTGCCGCCGCTAATAGGAGTGACTCACGGTGGACCTCATGAGCCTGATGCGCACGTTCGTAACCCTGGTGGAGGAAGGCACCATGGGCAAGACCGCTGAGGTCCTCTCGTACGCCCAGCCCACCGTTTCGCTTCAAATGAAGGCCCTCGAGAGCCACTTCGGAGTCCCGCTTGCCGAGTACAGGGGAAGACGCTACGTCCTGACCGAGGAAGGCAAAGTCCTGCACGAATACGCCACGACCATACTTCACCTGGCGAGAGAGGCCACTGAGGCCATCGGGGAGTTCAGGAATCTGGACCGGGGTACTCTCAAGGTCGGAGCCACCAGCAACATCGGCGTCTACGTCCTGCCTGGAGTGCTGGCCCACTTCCGGGTCAAGTATCCGGGAGTCAAGGTCTCTGTCCTCATCGACAAGAGCTGGGTCGTGCAAGACCAGGTCCAGCAGGGCGAGCTGAACGTCGGCATCGTGGAGGCTCATGTCCGAGACGGGCCGCACGTCGTGGTCGAACCGTGGCAGGACGACCCTCTGGTCCTCATCGCCTCGCCGCGCCACCCTTGGGCCAAGGCCGGTTCCATCGCCCCTGAGCGGCTCGGCGAGCATCCCTTCGTCACCGGAGAGCGGGGGTCGGGCACGCGCACCGTTCTCGAGAGCCAGCTCGGTCCCGCGGCCCGCTCCATGCGCGTGGCTTTAGAACTAGGAAGCACCGAGGCGGTCAAGAGAGCCGTCGAGTCGGACCTCGGCGTCTCCATCGTGACCAGGTCATCGGTCACCAGGGAGCTGGCCCTGGGAACACTGGAATGCGTCCCGATCACGGGAGTGAAGCTCTACAAGACCTTCAGCCTCGTCTACCCACGCAACCGACACCTCACCGCGGCAACCAAGCGCTTCCTGGCGGAGCTCAGGCAGCTGCGAGGCTCCGTACTCCCGCTCGGGACGGACGAACCTTCCGGGTGTCGAGATGAAGCGAGTTGACGAGCGGCCAAAGCCCCTGGTCTACTACACCCACTGGGTGCCGGACGAAGGACCGGCTCTCCTGAGGCCGCACTGTCGCGTCGTCATCTGCCCCACCGACCATCCCCCCTCCGAGAACGAGATAGCCACCCAAGCCGGCGACGCCTTCGCCCTGTGCTTCAGCGTGTGCGACCGGGTCAGCGCCTCTCTTCTCGAGAGGTGCCCAAGCCTCAAGGTGATCTCTTCCTACGCCCGGGGGAGCGACAACGTGGACGTGGAGGCGGCTACCCGGCTCGGCATATGGGTGGCTACCATCGACACGGCCATGACCGACTCGGTGGCGGACATGGCCTGGGCTCTCCTTCTGTCCTTGGCCCGCAAGGTGATCCCGGGGGACCGCATCGTGAGACATGGTTGGTTCACGGGGTGGGAGCCGCGCCCGGCCGCCATGGGGTCGAGGGTGTCGGGTCGGACTCTCGGCATAGTCGGCATGGGGCAGGTGGGCCGGGCCGTTGCCCGGCGGGCCTCGGGCTTCGGCATGCGGGTTCTCTGCACGCAGCCCGACCGGCTGACCCCGGCCCAGGAAGACGCAGTAGGGGCCCGGTGGGTGACGAGGCCTGAGCTCCTGGCTCAGTCGGACTTCATCGTCCTCTGCTCACCGCTGACCGAAGATACGTTCCACCAGATAGGCGAAGCGGAGCTGCACGTGATCAAGCCGAGCGCGATGGTGGTGAACGTCAGCCGGGGGTCGGAGGTCGACGAAGAGGCGGCGGCCCGCGCTCTCAACGAGGGTCGTCTGGCCGGCTACGCCACGGACGTGTTCGAGATGGAGGACTGGCCCGCGGCCGGTCCCATAGCCCGCCCGGTGCGCTCGGTCCCCGCGAGTCTCGTCGCCAACCGCGACCGGACGGTGCTCACCCCGCACATCAGCACGGCGGTCGAAGAAGTCCGGGTCCAGATAGCCCTGGCCCAGGCCGGGGCTGTCCTCGACGTCCTGGAAGGCCGGCGGCCGGCGGGAGCGGTGAACGAACCGCTGGGCCGCGGCACCCGCTAGAAGGCCGTCCCGCCGGAAGACCGCTAGAAGAGCGTCCCCACCACGAGGGCCGTGGCGACCGACGTCACGACTATCACCGTGAAGCCGATGGTGAGAGCCGTCAGTCCTTTGCCCCTGATTTCCCGGAAGTTGACCGAGAGCCCCATGGCGATCATGGCCATCAGGAGCAGCGTCCCGCTCAGGCTGACCAACGCGGAGAGAACGGGCGCAGGGATGAGACCGGACGACCGGACGAGGCCCGCCACAATGAAGAGGAGAACGTAACTCGGGAAGGGCACCCTGGAGGCCGCCCGGCCCCGCGCGTAGATTGCTCCCAACCCGACGGCCAACGGGACGAGCATCATGACCCGCCCCATCTTCACGAGAGTCCCTATCTCTCCGGCCAGGTCGCCTCGGGTGAACGCGGCCGCCAGGCAGTGGGCCACGGCGGGAAGGGACGCGCCGGACCAGGCCCCGTACTCCTGCGCGGTCATGGGCAGCACCAGGCCCAGAGCTGAATAGGCCAGGACGCCGGCCGCCCCGAGCACGCTCACGACCGAGGCCGCGATGACGGCGTCCTCCTTCTTGGCTCCTATGCACGGAGTCACGGCGGCGACCGCCGACGCTCCACAGACGCCGGCCCCCACGCCGATGAGCGTGGACAGGCGGCCATCAGCCCGGAGCAATCGCCCGACCGCGGCGGCGAGGGCGACCACGGCCGGAACGAGGACGGCCACAAGCGCGAGGGCCTTCGGCCCGAGAGAGATGAAGGCCGCCGCGTCGAGCCTGAACCCCAGGAGGATTATGCCGGCCCTGAGCAGAGTCTCGTGGGAGAACTTTATTCCGGGCTTGAGGAGCGGCGCCGCGCCCACGAGACTGGCGTAGGCGATGCCGAGAACGATGCCCAAGGTGACAGCCTCGAGGTTCACCACCGGACTCAGAGCTCCGTCGAGCCAGCGGGACACGACGGCGAAGACATAGACGAACAGCAGTCCGGGAACGAGCCCGGGCGCGGTGGACGGCATGCTCACACCTCTGGTCGGAGTATATCAGGGCATAATCATCAACGAGAGACCAGTGGCGTCAATGGCCCCATTGGGAAAGCCAATGGTTCCCGCTCGTTCAGGGCCGTCTGACGACTTCGCCGGGAAGGTCGCCGGTGGGCCTGCCGTCCCTGATGACCCACCGGCCGTTCACGAGGACGTGGACCATGCCTTCGGACAGGTGGTGCGAGTCGCCGAACCGGGAGTCGTAGCCGAGACCCCAGAGGTCGAACACCGCCAGGTCGGCCTTGGCCCCCGGCCGTAGGACGCCTCGGTCGGCCAGGCCCAGCTTCCAGGCCGGCATGCCGGTCATCTTGTGGATGGCCCGCTCGACGGTCAGCACTCCCTCGTCCCGGGCGTAGGTAGCCAGGACGCGCGTGAAGGCCCGGTAGGTCCTAGGGTGGGGTAGTCCCTCCCCCGGGACGACCACGGCCGCGTCGCTGGCGATCATGCTCAGACGGTGGGAGATGACGTACCGGACGTCGTCCTCCGACATCCCCTCGACGGTCACGCTGAGGTCAGGGTCCTCGAGGGCCAGGTCCATCATGGTCTCGTAGACGTCCGACGCGGTCTCCCGGGCTATCTCGTCCAGGGTTCTGCCGACGTGTTGCGGGAACACCGGGCTCCAGGTGACCCTGACCCCGGCGGGGGTGGCGTCGAAGAGCAGGTTCTGCCACCCGGTCTGCGGCCTGGACAGTTCACTCCTCATGCGCCCGCGCGACGCCTCGTCCTTCAGGGCGGCCTCGAACCCCGCGCGGCCATCCCTGTGGGCCCAGGGCGGGAAGAAGGCTTCGAGACCGGTCGCCCCCGCCGTGCAAGGATAGACGTCGCAGGTTATCTCCGTTCCGAGACGGCGGTGGTAGTCCATGAGAGCGAGGCTCGTCCGGACGAGCCCCCAGTTGCGGCGCCCGGAGGCCTTGTGGTGAGCCACCTCGACGCGAGCGCCCGACTCCCGCCCGATGCGGATGGCCTCGAGGACGGCGTCCAGCAGGAGGTCCGACTCGTTGCGCACATGGGTCGCGTAGATGCCGCCGTAGGCCGCCGCAACCTTCGCCAGCTCGACAATCTCCTCCGTCGTGGCGAACACACCTGGAGCGTAGATGAGACCGGTGGAGAGGCCGCAGGCACCGGCCCGCATCGCCTCCCGGACGACAGCCTTCATGGCCTCGAGTTCCCCGGGTCCCGGTTGCCGGTCGGTCGGGCCCAGGGCGGCGACCCGGATATTCCCGTGGCCGACCAGGAGGGCGACGTTGACCGCCTTTGGCAGGTTATCGAGGGTCGCGAGATACTCGGAGAAGGTCCTCCAGGTAATGGCCTTAAGGACACGCTCGTCCCGACCGAGAAGGGCGACGACGTCCGGACGGCTCGTATCGATGGGCGCGCCGCTGAACCCGCAGTTCCCGGAGAGGAGAAGCGTCACGCCCTGGGCCACGTAGTTCATGGCCGAGGGGTAGAGAAACACGCTGATATCGCTGTGGCTGTGGATGTCGATGAAGCCAGGGCACACGATGAGGCCTGAGCAGTCTACTTCGACCGCGCTCGCGGCCCCCTGGACCGCCTCCCCTTTCCCGGCGGGGGACACCGCGACGACCCGGTCCCCCGATACGACCACGTCCCCGGGCCGCGAAGGAGTCCCGGTTCCGTCGATGACAGTGCCGTTACGCAGCACCAGGTCCATACCCGCCACCTCCCGGTCCGTGATAGCTCGAAGTTCGGTGCCTAGAGGCCTGCCCCTGCCCGGGACGTGTGCCGGGCACGGAAGGGGCCCGCATGAGAAGGACTCTGGCGAACAGGTCGAAGAAGTCACGAGTGGGTTGGAAAAGTCACGAGCAGGTTGGCGAAGTGGTAGTCGTTCTCGACCATTGGTGGGAGGTCGACCTGGTGACCCATGTTGACGCCGGTCTGGTGGTCCTGGGGTATCTTCTCGGGTCTTTCCCGTCCGCTTACCTCGCGGCCAAGCTCCTCGGCGGCGGCCGCGACATCCGCAAGGTGGGCAGCGGCAATGTCGGGGGAATGAACACCCTCCGGAACGTCGGCCCCGCCGCGGGGGCCGCGGCGGCCCTCCTCGACGTCGCCAAGGCGGTGCTGGCCGTATACCTCGCCCAGCGCTTCGGCGGCTGGGCCTATACAGCCCTCTGGGCCGGGGTGGCCGCGGTGATAGGCCACAACTTCATGCTGTTCCTGGGCTTCAAGGGCGGCAAGGGCCTCGCCGCCACCATCGGCTCGTTCGCCCTACTCAACTGGCCGGTCCTGGCCTGGTTCGCGGCCGCCATCGCCCTGGCCTCGCTCCTTACTCGGGACACGAACTTCGGCACCGGAGTCGGCGCCCTGACGCTGCCCCTCAACCTGTGGCTGGTGTCGGGACGCGACCCCATGTGGCTGGCCGCCGGGGCTGCCCTGGGGATTGTCATCGCGGCCAAGCACTGGGGTGACGTGCGAGCCTATCTCGGCGGCCGGAGGCAGCTAGTGTAGGGCTAGGGCTATGCCTTCGAGGAGCAGGTCCGGCGGGATGTTCCCACCCGTGACGATGAACGCCGCCGCCTTGGGCTTTGCGGGGAGCAGTTCGTCCCACCTCACGGCCAAAGGCGCGGCGCTCGCCGGCTCGGCCACGACCTTGGCCCAAAGGGCGAGGCGTCCGGCGGCCCGCAGCATATCGCGGTCCGGCACGGTGACCACACCGTCCGCATACCGGCGAACCATCTCGAACGGCCTCAGGCCGGGACGCCTGACCGCGATGGCGTCGGCTATCGTGTCGATGGCCTCGAGTAGAGTCGGCTCGCCCTTCTCGAGCGAGACCTTCATGGACGGCGCCCCTTCGGCCTGGACTCCCCACACCCGGGGGTTCCCGGCGCCCCCTCTCTCTCCCTCGTGGCCGCCGGGAACCCCCGCCCTGACAGCCGCGAGGACGCCGCCTATCGCCCCGCCCCCGCCGACGGGGACCGCCACGAAGTCCACCCGAGGAAGGTCCTCCAGGATCTCCATGGCCATCGTCCCCTGGCCGGCCATCACTGTCTCATCGTCGATCCCCGACACCAGGGGCGCTTCGAGATCTCGGGCGAGGGCGGCCGCGCGCCGGTAGGAGTCGTCAAAACCGCGGCCCTCGACGACCAACTCGGCCCCGTAGTCGACGACCTTCCTCCGCTTCACCTCCGGGCTGGTCTCGGCCATGACGACGGTCGCCCTGAGACCGAGGCGGCGAGCCGCGAGTGCGACGCCCATGGCGTGGCTCCCGCTGGACGCCGTGACCACATGCCCGACACCCCGCCGCTTGAGAATGAGGAGGGCGTTAGTGGCCCCGCGGATCTTGAAGGCGCCGGTCACCTGTAGGTTCTCGAGCTTCAACCAGACCGGGAATCCCAACAGCTCCGAGAAGGCCGGGCTGTGCACGAGAGGAGTCCGGACCACGTAGGGCCGGATCCGCTCGGCGGCCTCGGACACCGAGCGCGGACCCGGTAGGTCGATGGAGCCAATGCCCTGGCGGTTGCTTGCCACGGGACTCATCCCTCCCTGAAGGACCTCCCCGCCGGGGCCGGAATAGGACGGGGATAAACCGGTGAATGGGTTGGTCCGTTGGCAAGGATCCGTCTGGTTGTCTCGGCCTCTCTCTTCCTAGCTATGGCGGGTTTCGGCATCACCGTCCCGATCCTGCCCTTCATGGCCCGAGAGCTCGGCACGAGCCCCATCGGCGTATCACTCCTCATCAGCCTGTTCGCCTTGGCCCAGTTCCTGTCCGGTCCGGTCTGGGGAAGCCTTTCGGATCGCTACGGCCGAAGGCGGATTCTCGCGGCTGGCCTAGCCGGCTACTCCCTGTCCTTCTTTCTGGCCGGCCTGTCGACGACCCTACCCGCCCTCATCGGGTCGAGGGCCCTCGGCGGCCTGCTCTCGGCCTCCGTCTTTCCCGCCAGCCAGGCCTTCATCGCCGACAAGACCTCGCGAGAGGACCGCGGGCCGGCCATGGCCGTCATGGGCGCCTGGATAAACCTCGGTTTCCTGCTCGGTCCGGTCATCGGAGGGGCCTTGTCGCCGCTCGGATACCGGACTCCCATGTTCGTGGCCGGAGCGGTGACCGCCGCGACATCCGCCTTCGCCGCTCTGGGCCTCCGGGAACCCGGCGAGGCCGTCTCGAAGGTGGAGGCGACGGGCGAAAGGGCGGCCGCCCCGCGCGGCTGGCCGAGCCCGGCGGACATCCGCGCCGCCCTGACCAGCCCCACGTCACCCTATCTCTGGATGACCTTCGCGGTGAGCTTCAGCATGGCCGGCCTGACCGCTCTCCTGGCCTACTTCGTCATCGACCGCCTCGGGGGGGCCTCGCTCGACGCCGCCACCATCTTCACGGCCCTGGGGCTCGTAGGGTTCATCGCCCAGAGCCTCCTCGTCGGACGACTCATCCGCAGGTTCGGAGAGCATCGCCTGGCCATAGGGGGCACCCTGGTTTCCGTGTTGGGGTTGGTGGCCCTGGTCCCCGCGACCACCCTCGCGCCGGCGGTGGCCGCGGTCATGGTCGCCGGTCTCGGGGTGAGCCTCCTCAGGCCCTCCCTCACGTCCTCCGTATCGTGCCTGACACCCCTGCCGCAGGGACTGACGATGGGAGTTCAGTCGTCGCTCGACAGCCTGGGGCGGATGGCGGGCCCCATCGCCTGCGGCTGGGTCTACGGCTACGGGGTCACCCTGCCTTTCCTCACCTCGGCCACGATCCTCGCCCTGTTCGGCACGTGGCTCACCCGGACCGGGGTCCCTTCGCCGGACGCCCGGGGCTCTCGCCGGCCGGTCGCCCGTCCCTTACCCCGGCCCTAGGGCTTGAGTTTCCTCGGCTGGTTGTCCGTCATCAGGAGCGCGTGCTTGAAGGAGACGAGCTTGCCCCTGGGGATGAACCCGCCCACGCGGGTGAGGGGCATGACCCAGGTGTAGGGACCTATGAGTGTGCCCGGGAGGGTGACGCAGTTCGCGCCGAGGCGGACGTAGTCCCCGAGGACGCAGCCGAAATACTCGGTGTCGAACGGGTGCCGGACCCCCTCGTGCTTGATGCCGATCTCGCCCTGGTCGAAACGGCGGTTGGCGGTGATGGTGCCCGACCCTATCCGGGCACCCCGGCCTATGACCGAATCGCCGCAGAAGGTCAGGCTTTGGACCTTCGCCCCTCGGAAGAGCAGGCTGTTCTTTATCTCACACCCGTGGCCGAGGACGCAGTCGTCGCTCACGATGGTTCCGGGGCGGACAAGGGCTCCGTGCCGGATGGTGACGTTCCGCCCGATGATGGCCGGACCCTCGATGAGGACATGCGCATCGATGACCGTACCCTCCCCCACGCGGACAGCACCCCTGACGACGGCTTCGCCCGGGACCTCGCACTGGATGAGGCCCCCCGGTTCGCCGGCCCCGGCAATCTCGCCAAGACGCGACTTGGCGGCCGCTAGGGCCTGCCACGGGTAGTCGAGGCCCGCGAAAACCTCCGGGTGGATGAAGTCATCGAGACTCGAGAAGAAATAGCCGAGGACAAGGTCGGTCAAGATCCGTCCTCCCCTACCGGCGTGCGGGATGCTCTCTCGTCGGCAGGCTGACTCTTCGTCGGCCCGGATTCTTATCCTTCCCAGCCGGCCCACGACCCCGACGAGGCGGAGGAACGGGCCCGGTCACGGACAAGTCCTCCTCAGAGTCAGCTAGTACGGGGGGCTTTGACGCATGCCGGGAAGCACTCGGGGCGTACCAAGGTTCACCTGGAAGCGAAGGTTTGACGAGAGGACGCGTTTTGCCGGTTCTCCGGTCACGCTCTCCCCGCGGCTCATCGTCCGCATGTTCCCGGCGCTCGTGCGGGCCGGGGCCCACATGCTCAAGGAGGCCGTCCGGGGCGGGGAATCAGTGGTGGCTCGGCTCGGCCTGAGGGCACACCCCGTCATGGGCGTGCCTCTCGGAGGCATCGGCGGCGGAACCATCACCCGCGGATGGCGGGGGGATTTCGTCCGGTGGCAGATGCGCCCCGGCATGTACGACTACCGGCTGGTCCCGGCGGACCAGTTCTCCTTGTGGTCCCGGAGGGAGGGCGAGGAGCCGCGGGCCACGGTCCTATCGCCCAGGCCGCGCGGCGCGCGAGCCCACCGGGCCTGGCCGGGCCTGGCCACCTCGCATTGGGGGAACGAGAAGAAAGCCACCTACCACGCCCTGTATCCCCGGGCCTGGACCGTCTACGAGGAACCCGCGCCGGGCCTGACCCTGGTGTGCCGTCAGGTGTCGCCCGTGATACCTCACAACTACGTCGAGAGCAGCTACCCTGTGGGAGTGTTCGTCTGGACCGTCGAGAACGCGGGTGGGACCGGTGTCGACGTCTCACTCATGTTCAGTTTCCAGAACGGCACCGGCGGCCCCAACGACCGGGCCGGCGGGCACTCCAACGAAGCCTGGGATGAGCCCGGCGGCGAGGGGGCGACCGGCGCCACCGGGGTTAGCCTGCGCCACGTCCACAGGATGCGGTGTCGCGGTCGGGTCTGCGAGGACCCGCTGACCTTCGCTATCGCCGCGGGGACGGCGGAGGGCGTCGAGGTCACGAGAACGGCCAGGTTCGTCTCGCAGCAGGCGGCCGGAGGGTTCGCGGGCGTGGTCCGGAGAGGGGCCCCGGACGCGGCGGCCCTGTGGCGGGATTTCGCCCACGACGGGCGCCTCGGCGAGGTGGCGGGGGGCGGGGAAGCTCCGGTGGGCGAGGGTGTCGCCGGCGACGCGGGAACCGGCGGCCCCGACCGCCCCTCCCGTAGGGGCGAGGCCATCGCGGCCGCGGTGGCGGCGAAGGTTCATGTCCCCGCCGGCGAGGCTCGTGAACTCGTCTTCGCCCTGGCTTGGGACATGCCGGTGGCCCGCTTCGGCTCGGGCACGGGCTGGTACAGGCGGTACACCCGCTACTACGGCCGCGAGGGCCGGGCGGCGCCGGCAATCGCGCGGGACGCCATAGCCCGCTACCCCGAGTGGGAGAAAGCTATAGAAGCCTGGCAAAAGCCCGTCCTGGACGACCCGGGCCTACCCGACTGGTACAAGAGCGCTCTCTTCAACGAGACCTACTACGTCACCGACGGCGGCACCCTCTGGACGGACGGGCGTGAGGCGGCGGCGCCCGGCGAGCCCCGGGGCGACTGGGGACAGGCCCAAGCTCTTGGTCTCGACCCCGGCGGCTTCCTCGTGGAAGACGGCGACATCGGTCACTTCGGCTACCTCGAGAGCCACGAGTACCTGATGTACAACACCTATGACGTGCACTTCTCAGCGTCGTTCGCGTTGGCGATGCTCTGGCCCAGACTCGAACTCAGCCTACAGCGGGACTTCGCCGCCTCGGTCAGGCTCGAGCACCCGGAAACCGTGACCTTCCTCCTCTCGGGCCGGCGCGCACCGCGCAAGAGGCGGGGCGTGGTCCCGCACGACCTGGGCGCGCCGACCGAGGACCCGTGGCGGAAGCTCAACGCCTATAACGCCCAGGACGTGGGCAGATGGAAGGACCTCAACACCAAGTTCGTCCTCCAGGTCTACCGCGACTACCTCATCACCCGGGACAAGGCATTCCTCGAGGAAGTCCGGGGACCGGTGGACGAGGCCATGGACTACATGCTCCAGTTCGACCGGGACGGCGACGGGCTGATAGAGAACGAGGGCTTCCCGGACCAGACTTACGACACCTGGCCGGCGGAGGGACCGAGCGCGTACTCCGGCGGTCTCTGGCTCGCCGCCCTTCGCGCCGCCGAGGCGATAGCCTCGGAGCTCGGCGATTCCGTCCGGGCGGCCACCTATGGGTCGCTCATAGCGAGGGCCCGGGAGTCTTATGACCGGCGGCTCTGGAACGGTTCCTACTACGACTACGACTCCAGCCGGAAGCCCCATCACGACAGCGTGATGGCCGACCAGTTGGCGGGACAGTGGTTCGTGCTCGCGTGCGGCCTAGAGCCCGTCGTGCCTCGTGACCGCGCCCGCTCGGTCTTGAGGAAGGTTTTCGAGCTCAACGTGATGAGCTGGACCGGGCCGGGCATCGACGTACCCGCGGGTGAACGCGGGGCCGTGAACGGCATCCGCCCGGATGGACGGTTCGACTCGACTTCGATGCAGGCGGAGGAAGTGTGGACAGGCACGACGCTCAGCCTGGCCGCAGCGATGCTGCAGGAAGGTATGACCGACGAGGCCTTCGCCACGGCGCGGGGCATCTACCTCTCCGTCTACCGGGACTTCCCCCTGTGGTTCCAAACGCCCGAGGCGATAGACATTCGCGGCGTCTACCGAGCCATCGGCTACATGAGGCCACTGGCCATCTGGACCATCCAGTGGGAGTGGGAGAAGCGGAAGCGGTCGAACTCGGCCTTCACCGTCGAACATTAGCGCCCAAATTCTTGCTTTCCGTTCGGCAATCGGAGCAGGGCAGAAGTCTCTGAGCATGAATGGCCGGATGAACACGCGGCAGGGAGAACCAGCCGCTGACAAACAGAAAGGGGAGAGATGGGTCTTTGAACACCACCTTGCCAAGGGGAAGCGTAGGACACGGTTTCTTGGATCGAACGTTTGCCCTGACGGCCAACAGCACGAACGTGCGCACCGAAGTGCTGGCCGGCCTCACGACCTTCATGACCATGGCCTACATCATCTTCGTCAACCCGTCCATTCTTAGCCAGGCCGGCATCCCGTTCGGCGCGGTCATGGTCGCTACCGTCCTGGCCGCGGCTTCCGCGACCTTGGTCATGGCCTTCGCCGCCAACTACCCCTTCGCCCTGGCGCCGGGCATGGGCATGAACGCCTTCTTCACCTACACGGTCGTCCTAGGCCTCGGTTATTCCTGGCAAACGGCCCTCGCCGCCGTGTTCCTCTCGGCCATCGTCAACCTCTGCGTGACCCTCACCGGGGCCCGGGAGCGAATCATCAACGACGTGCCCCTGAGCATCAAGATGGCCCTGGGCGTCGGCATCGGCCTCTTCATCGCCTTCATCGGCTTCAAGAACGGTGGCATCATCGTCGCGAACCCCGGGACCACGGTCGCCCTGGTCAACCCGCAGTACTTCTCGAACCCCGACCTCAACGCTCTCCTGCCGCCGGGGACCACGCCGCAGAGCATCATCCTCTTCCTGGTGGGCCTGACGGTCACCGGCTGGCTCGTGGTCAAGAACGTGAAGGGTTCACTGCTCTGGGGCATTCTGATCACCACCCTGGCCGGCATCCCGCTCGGCGTGACCCAGATCCCGGCCGGGTTCGTTCCGTTCAGCGCCCCGCCGAGTATCTCCGAGACCTTCCTGGCTCTCGACCTGAAATCGGTCTTGAAGGTGGCCATGATCCCCATCGTCTTCACCATGGCCTTCGCCGACCTCTTCGACACGGTGGGAACCTTCGTCGGCGTGGCCTCCAAGGCCGGCATGCTCGACGAGAAGGGTCGCCTGCCGCGCGGCGGCCGGGCCCTTGTCGCCGACTCGCTGGGCAGCTTCATCGGCGCCTTGCTCGGCACGAGTAACACCACCACCTACGTCGAGAGCGCCGCGGGCGTGGCCCAGGGCGGGCGGACCGGCCTCACCGGCGTGACGGTGGCCGTCCTGTTCCTGCTCTCCCTGTTCATCTCACCCATCGTAGGCATCATCCCCGGCGCCGCCACGGCCCCCATCCTGGTCATCGTCGGCATCTTCATGATGGAGCCGGTGCTGCGCATCGACTTCTCCGACTACCTCGTCGCCATCCCGGCCTTCCTGGCCATCGTCATGATGCCCTTCGCCTTTTCCATCGCCGAAGGGATCGTGGCCGGCGTGGTGGCCTACGTGATCCTGCACATCCTGACCGGCAAGGTGAGGCAGATCACTCCGACAATGTGGGTGCTCGGAGCGATGTTCCTGCTGAGGTACATCTTCTTGGGGTAGGCGGGTTAGGCTGGAGTGGTCAGGCAGATCCGACCGCTTGCTCTACAGGGGCGCCCAAAGCGGGCGCCCCCGGCCTTGTCGAAGCAACCGGGCCCCCGGTGGGCGGTCGGGGGCCCGGTGCTCTGGGAGGGAGATGTCGTTAGGCCTGAGCCGAGGCTGTCCTGGTTCTCCTGGTTTTCCGGATTCGGCTCAGCAGGCGGCTCACGTAGGGTAGGACAAACCTGTCGCCTCCCCAGTAGTAGGCCGCGGGTCCGGCTATCATGATGAGGATCGACAACGTGTACAGGACCGGGTTGGAGCTGGTAGTGCCGCAGAGCATGTAGTTCAGGTTCATCAACGCTCCGAAGAAGGCGGCGGCGACAGTGAAGATGCCGAGGATCAAGCCCACCCCGACCAGCACCTCGCCTACGGCAACGAGCTTACCCATGAACACGTGATGGCCGTTTTCGGTCATCCACGTGATGAACGAGTGGTACCACCCGTACTTGATCATGGGCTTGGCGTCCGGGAGCAGACCGGCGACCCTCATCCAGTAGCCCTGGACCGCTTCTCCCGTGACCATCCACTTGGGGTCGAGGACCTTGTGCCATCCGGCCTCGAGCCACTGAATGCCGAGCCACACCCTTGCGACCAGCCACACGGGCTGGAGCCAGCGGCTGCGTAACACGCTCACTTCCACGACCTCCCTGCGGGTGAATAATCTAGTGAGGCCTACTGCGGCGAAACAAGCTTGAACCGGTAGCGGCAGTAACCGGCTCCGTGGGCCATGCACGCATCCCTGTCCACCGGAAGGCCGGCGAGTTCCCTCATGATATCGAGTTCACTGCGGCATATCTCCGGGAAGCGGCGAGAGACCCGCGCGATAGGACAGTTGTACTCGGTGATTATGATTTCGTCACCGCTCTGGCGCATCTCGGGCATGTGGTAGGTCCGCCTCAGGGCGTCGAAGAGGGCCTCGATCTTCTCTTCTGGGGGCAACTTCTCCAGTTTCGGGCCGTACTCGCTCACCATACGCCGGGCCCTCCACTCGAGGATCGCGTCGATGCCGTTCTGACCCTCCAGGTCCCGAACGCCATCGAGCACCATGAGCAGCATGTCGTCGTAAAGTCTCGGGAAGGTCTCCTGGCCTTTCTCCGTCAGCGCGTAGACGCTGCTCGGTCGTCCGACGCCCGAGCGCCTGAGCGTCGTCTGCACTAGACCTTCGGCCGCGAGCACCGCCAGATGTTGGCGCGCGGCCATGGGCGTGATACCGAGTTCGTTGCCGAGGTCGGACGCGGTCATACCCCCGGTGCGCTTGAGCATCTCCAGGATGCTGCCTCGCGTGCCGGTTTCCTGGACCGCCATGCTCATCTCGCCTCCTTCCCTATCTGGAACATAGCAAACTTCCGCCATTTTGTAAAGCAAATTCTTGTGATATCCATCACTCTCGGATGACGCTTTGGCCGCGACCGGATCCCCACAAACCTTGAGAACCGTGCGGCCATTGGGATTAAGGGTAAGGGGGAGGTCGGTGTGGAAGGGGCCGGAGGTGCCCCCACCTAGTGCCTTGTAATGCCGGGTTCGCAAGGAGGAAGAGCGGTGAGCGCCGCAGGTGGAGGTCGTCCGCCGGCGAATCTACTCAAGTGCGGAACAATTCCCCAGCGTAACTCGTCAACTACCGGGCGAGAGAGTTGGGAGGATACGGCATGTCCAAGAAAGGTGGAGTTGCTGGAATTGCCGCCGCGGTGCTGGTCATCGCCCTGGTTTCCCTGCCCGCCTCGGCGGACGGCAGGGTGCAGGGCTACGGGCTCTTCTGGGAGGGCGATATCCGCGGCTACGGGGGCTTTGCGTGTTGGGCCGGCGACGTCAACGGCGATGGGGTCAACGAGCTCATCGTGCAGGCCATTCCCGGAGAACAGGAGGGTGGCCCGCCCATTCCGGCCGACCTGGCCGTGTACCGCCGGTTCACCGAGATATACCGGGGGACTCTGGAAGCCGGAGACCCGGTGGCGGCGGCGGTTGACTTCGACGGGGACGGAAGGCTCGAACTGGTGACGCGCGGGGGGAAGGTCCTGGCCTGGTCCGACGACCAGGAGACTCTTCTCGTCGACACGGCACGGCGGGAGGCTCTTGACCGGTGGCTCCAAGACAACTTCCTCCCCGAGATGACTTGGGACGTCATGCTTCTCGACTTTGACGGCGACGGGACCGTGGACCGCGTCCAACAGGTCGAGCAGACTCTCGTCCTCGAGTCGAAGACCCGGGGCCAGATTGTCCTTGACCTGAGTGAGGTTCGAGGCTCATACCTGGGCGGAGTGAGTGCAGTCGACCTCGGCGGGCAGTATCCCGCTTTGTTCACCCAGGGCTACGACTTCCGGACGCCGGGTTCGACCAGGCTCCTCTGGAGCCTATGGCTGCGCGGGCCCGGCGACACCTACGTCCGGGCGGAGGGCGTCCCGGATCCGGCCTCTCTGACCGTCGCGAACCGGCGGTTCCCCGTGGCGGCCTTCATCGACATCGACTCGAACGGAGTCGACGAGCTGGTCACCAATTCGGGAGGGGTCATCCTCGCGTACCAGTGGACGGAAGCCGGTTTCGTCGAGCTCTGGCGGAGCCCCGACAACGGCGGACTTGGCTACCCGTCGTTCGTTGGAGCCGACATGAACGGTAACGGGATTCCCGAACTGGTGGCGCAGCACACCAGCCCGACCGTCTACCAGCAAAACCTCAAGATCTACGAGTGGCGGAGCGGGTCGATGGAAGGCATCGCCGATGTCTTCAATATCGGTCCCTATGAGGGACCCACCCCGTTCGTGGCCGACCTTCTGGGCCTAGGGACGGAGCAAGTCATCATCGGCCGCGACTTCGAGTCGGCTAGGCCCAACGCGCTGGGCCTCAATATCGACCTGGCCAATCTCCCGCCGCCGGTGTTCGACGGCGACGGCGGCACGAGTCTCCTCGTCAAGGCCGGGGGCGCGGCGCTGGTCGCCGTGGCGGTGCTGGGCGTCGTCCTGGCGGTAGCCCGCGGGCGGGGCGGGCGGTCAAGGCGCGTCTGAACACTCCTGATTCGGACGGGCCCCGGGCGGCGTGCCCGGGGCCCGTTCTGCTCGTATCATCTCCTCGCTACTGCACCGTGAACGACGTCGTCGCCGAAGCGGACGTGTACCCGGACTTCGAGGCCGTAGCCGTCACGGTGTAGGTGCCCTTCCCGTCCGGGACCTTCGTCTTGTAGGAGAAGACGGCCGTACCGTCCGTGCCGGTGGTCCCGTCGGCCGTCCGGGTCTTGCCGGATGCGGTGACGATGTCAAGATGCACCGACGCATCTCCCACCGCCGCTCCGTTCTCATCGACGACCGTCACCGTGATGGTCACCGTCTCGCCCATGACGTAGCTGGACTTGTCGGTCGTCACGGTCACGGCCAGGCTCCCGCTCGAAGGCGGCGGGGACGACCCTCCGCCCACGGCGTCGGGGGCGTAGACCAGGCCGTAGCCGTATAGGGTGTCCCGCCCGGCCGTGCCGAGGTCTATGGCCGTCGAGGTCATGGCGTTCCGGACGTCGGCGTTGGAGTACCCAGCGTTGGCGTAGTAGACGAGGGCCGCGACGCCCACGACGTGCGGGCAGGCCATGGAAGTCCCACTCGCCGTCGCGTAGCCCCCGCCGTAGTAAGTGCTGAGGATGTCCACGCCGGGCGCGGCCAGTTCGACGTCAGGGCCGGTGCTCGAGAAGGAGGCCCGCTTGTCGCTCTGGTCGGTGGCCGCCACGGCTATCACCGAGGAGTACCTCGCCGGGTAGCTGACGTTGTCGCCCTTGCCCGCGGGGTTGCCGGAGTTACCGGCCGCGGCCACGAGGAGCACGCCGGCGGCGTAGGCGTTGTCGCAGGCCGCGCGAAGCGTGGCGTCGTCGGAACTCCCGCCGAAGCTCATGTTGATGACCTTCATGCCGTTCGTGACGGCCCAGTCGATGCCCGCAACGATGTCGCTGATGTAACCGCTGCCGCCGCTATCGAGGACCTTCACCGCGTAGAGCGCGGCCGCCGGCGCGACGCCTATGACTCCCGTCCCGTTGGCCAGGGCGGCCACCGTTCCGGCGACGTGAGTCCCGTGACCATTATCGTCGTCGGGGGCAGAAGTACCGTCCACGAACGTGGCGCCGCCGGCGACATGGAGGTCCGGGTGGTCGAGGTCGATACCCGTGTCGAGAATGCCGACCTTCACGCCCGACCCCGAGTTGCCGCCGGCCTGGACGACGTCGGCGTCGATGCGGTCCACGCCCCAGGGCAGGGTGTCGCCGATGGCGTGCATGATACCGTCCTCATCGACGTAGGCCACCCTCGGGTTCGCGGCGAGGGCCGCCGCGGCCGCGTCGGGGAGCCGTACAGCCAGGGCGGGGACGATCCGGTACGAGTGGATGATCTCCCCGCCGAAGGCCCTTACCAGGCCGACGTCAGGCTGGCCCCTGAAGCCCACGAGGTACCTGGTCTTCGTTGGTGCGGCCAGGGCGGTTGCGGGAACGAGCGTCGCCGCGACAAGAACGACGGCGACCAGCACCGTTCCGGCAAGGGTCAGGTACCGCCCCCACTTGCTTCTACTTCCGAAA
>QZJP01000005.1 GCA_003599345.1 Bacillota bacterium
GAGGGATCTCTCTACCGGCCTTGGGTCCATGAGGACTTCCACGCTAACTTCGTGCGCGAGAAGATCCGCCACGCCCAGGTCGTCAACGAGCTGATTGCGCGCCTAAACCCGGCGATCAAGACGTCGACCGCCGGGGCGGCTGACCTGGTAATCCCCCGGCTGTAACCGCTGTCGAAGGAGTGAGAGAGCCGAACAGTGCCCCTGACGGTGGCGGACGTTCTGGCCCTGGAGGTCATGCGGCAGGCCCGGGTGCTGGCCGGGGCCTCCCAACTGGCCCAGCGCCAGGTGAACTGGGTTTCGGTCATCGAGATGCCGGTCGAGAAGTTCGTCCGGCCGGGTGAGTTCATTCTCACGACCGGCATCGGGTGTGGCCACGACGAAGAGCTGTTCGGCCGGTTCATAACCGAGATTATGGATAGCGGGGCCGCCGCGGTCGCCGTGTCGGTGGGGAAGTTCGTTCAAGAGCTGGCGGTGTCGGTCGTCAACTCGGCTGAGGCGCGAGGATTTCCTCTTATTGAGATACCGTGGGAGCTACCCTTCCACTCGATCACGCAAGCGGCCCTGGAGTCCATCATCAACGAGCAGAATGCCGTCTTGCGCCGTTCGGCCGCCATTCACCGGCAACTCCTGAACGCCGTTCTGGCCGGGCAAGGAGTGGGGGCTATCGCCGCTGCTCTAACCGATATCCTCGGACGGCCCGTGGTTGTGACTGACACCGAGTGCCGGCCCCTTGCCGGAGCCCAAGCCACCGACGCCGAGCTACAGGCTCTGGATGTCAGGTCCGCGGAGGACGGCTGCCGTCTGACCCCGGCCGACCTGGCGGCCAGAGTTGCCCCCGGGAGGTCCCCGGCGCGCGTCATGGTCAACATTGGCGGGGGCAAATCGGCTGAATCCGCGCTACTGACGGGCATCCTGGCCGGGCGGGAGCTCTTCGGCTACGTCCTCATCTTGGAGGGTGAGGGCTGGGTGGGGCCCGAAGGCCCGGAGGAGATCGAGCTCCACGCGATAGAACACGCGGCAACCTCAGCTGCGGTCTTCTTCCTCAAGGCCCAAGCGGTGGCCCAGACTGAGATGCGCTTGAAAGGGGACTTCGTCTGGGCGCTCGCCAGCGGCGCGGACACCATAAGCCCGGGCGCCCAGGCCCGCGCCAAGTTCCTCCACTACGACCTCGGGCGGTCCTACTGGGCTGTGGTCTTCGACATCGATTGCTTCCGCGACTACCTCAGCGGCGTCGGGGTCAAGGACGAGACCGATATACAGCGGGTCAAGGACAAGATTGGGACCCTCATGGAGAGCGCCGCCGCGAGCCTGGGCCGGCGCATCATGCTCACTAACCAGCAGGACGCCTACATCTGCTTCCTGGAGTCGACCGGTGACGGGACTACCGAGAGCACCGTCGTGCGCTTCGCCCGCATTGTCCAGAAAGGAGCGGCCAGAGCGTACAGCGGCCTCACTCTCTCGTGCGGCGTGGGCCGGGTTCATGAAGGCGATGACCGCCTGACCCGCAGCTACCGCGAGGCCGTGAAGGCACTGCGTATCGGAAGAGTGATGCGAGGAAGGGGCTCGGTGACCGTGTACGACCGCCTGGGTTCCTTTGGCCTCCTGGTCAAGCTCGGCGAAGACGAAGAGGCGATCTCCTTCGTGGCGGACCACCTCGGCCCCCTGATCGAGCACGACCAACGCCGGAATTCGTCGCTCCTGGAGACCTTGCGAACCCTCGCGGATTGCGGCTGGAACGCAAGCCGGGCTGCCCGCACGCTACACCTGCACCGCCAGTCGTTCCTGTATCGACTCGGGCGCATAGAGGAGCTTACCGGGCTCTGCCTCTCTGATCCTCAGGACAGGTTCGCTCTCGAACTCTGCCTACATCTACATGAAATCGCCTGCGGGGACCCCGACAATGGGGAGCGCCTGAGAGAGGGCGATCGCAGCCCTCTGGGAGGGAAGAGACTTGCCACTAGGGGAGAGTAGCCCGGGCGAAGTCGCGAAACGCGGGACGGAGGCGAAGGCTCTCTTCCCGGTCGACCGCGACGGCCTCGTCGAGCTCACGGGGCAACTCATCCGTGTCCCCAGCCTTAGCGGGCAGGAGGCCGGAGTAGCCCGTGTGCTGGCCGCCGCCCTCAGGGAGTTGGGCTGGGAAGACGTGGCCATAGACGCCAAGAACAACGTCCTGGCTTGGCTCAGGGGCCCGCGCCCCGGGCCGACGCTCATGCTGAACGGCCACATCGATCACGCTCCACCCGGCAGCATGCCCGAACCCTACGGCGGTCAGGAGGTGGACGGGGCCGCCTACGGCGTGCCGGGAAGGGTCATTCGCGGCAGAGGGGCCGTGGATATGAAGGGTGCTATCGCCGCGATGGCGTGGGCCGGCGCCGCTTTGAAGCGTGAAGGAGGCCCGAAGAGTGGCGCCTTGCTCCTGGTCGCCAATACCTTCGAGGAAGTCAGTACGGCCGAAGGCATCAACGAGGTCTTCCTTGTGGACGGCGTCAAGGCCGATATGGCGGTTTGCGGCGAGGCGACGGGGCTCGAGATCTACCTGGGGCACCGCGGGATGGTCGAGGTCAAGGTCACGGCGATTGGTAGGACCAGCCACGCGTCCAACCCGTCCAGGGGCGTGAACGCCATTTACCTAGCGCAGGCCTTCCTCGAGACCCTGGAGGAGGCGGCCTCGCGCCGGCCCACCGGCCACTTTCTTGGCGACGTAGTGGCCACGCCGATAGACATCACAGCAAGTCCTGGGCGAGATGCGCCCATCGTGCCCGACCGCTGCTCCGTTCACATCGACCGGCGGTTCCTGCCCGGCGAGACGCCCGACGAGATCGTGGCCCAGATCAGGGAACTGATCGAGGTCACCCGCCGGCGCAACCCGGATTTCCGGGCCGAGGTGGAGATACCCCGGGTCTTCCCCCATCTTTGGTGCCCGCCGGAAGAGCCCGTGGTAGCGGCACTCAAAAGCGCCCGCACGGCCGTGATGGGCAGTGAAGGCCCCGTGGGGCGGTGGCTTTTCGGGACCGACGGCGCGTACATCGCAGCCTTCGGGGTTCCCTGCGCGGGCTTCGGGCCCGGGGACGAACGCTTCGCCCATACTCCGGAGGACCACGTGCCGGTCAGCCATCTTCTTGCGGCGGCCCAGGTGTACGCGGCTTGGGCCGCCGACATTCTGAGCAAAGGAGCCGACTAGGATGAAGCTGCCAGCCGACATTGAAAGGCTCATTCTACCCCCGGCGCCGGTGGGGAAGTTCGTACCTGACGAGTACGACATTGAGATGTCCGACCTGATTGACGACTGGCACAAGGCGGACCACGCGGACGTCGGCATTATCGGCATCCCTTTCGATACCGGAGTTGTCATCCGGCGTGGTTGCCGGTTTGGGCCCGACGGGGTTCGGACTGCTCTTGCCATGTCCACAAGCTACGAGCCAGGGGTGGACGTCGACCTCGTCAGTTCCGGCATCAAGATTGTTGATTTCGGTAACGTCGACGCCATGTTCACCGACCTCAAGGAGACGCACCGCCGGGTGGAGGCGGTCATCACCGAGGTCTACAAGCTCGGAGTCACACCTCTCATCCTGGGCGGGGACCACAGCCTGGCCTACCCCGACATCAAGGCCCTGACCAACGTGACCAACGGCAACGTGGGCGTCATCATGATCGATGGTCACCTCGATCTACGCATCTCGCATCACGGTGAGATCTCCAGCGGTACGCCGTTTCGCCGGATGCTCGAGGAGATTCCCGGCCAGCCCGTCCGCCCCGAGAACTTTGTAGAGATCGGCATAAACGGGTGGCATAACAACGCTTTCTACATGGACTACGCCCGGAAGAAGGGGATTCGTGTCATCTCAGCCCGCGAAGTGCACCAGCGCGGTATTGAGGACGTCGTTGACGAGGCGTTGACGCGGGCAACCGACGGCGTAAAGGCGCTCTTCTTGAGTTTTGACATTGATGGCCTGGATATGGCCGCCGCTCCCGGCACCTGTGCTCCGAACCCCGGCGGTCTTACGGCTTACCAGGGGCTTGAGGCGGTGTGGCGCATCTGCCAGCACCCGCTTTGCAGGGGCATTGACATCGTCGAGGTCGCTCCACCGCTTGACGTACTGGGTCTTACCTCGATGATGGGGGCCGCCTTGGCCATGCACTTCATCGGAGCGCGAGCCAAGGCCAAGACGGCGGGCGGCGGGTGAAACCATCCGACGTACCGTCCGAACAGCCCGGCACAACTTCGTGCACTCTGACGAAGGTTGACGGAAGAACACTCTGTAACTCCCGGCGCGTGGAGGTGGCAAAGGACTTGGCCAGGGACAAGGACGACCTCGCAGGCACGACCGGCGTGGTCTTCTTCTCACAACCGGGTTACCCGGAGTCCGTGCTCGATTCGCTGAAGGACAGGGCCTTGGCTGCAATAGGCGAAGCCACCGCGTGCGTCGCCGGCGGGACTATCGTGCGCGACCCGGACGAAGCCGAGCGCACCGTTCGCCTGCTCAAGCGACATCGGCTTGACGCTCTGGTCGCGGTGGTCCTGTCCTGGTCAGAGCCTCCGAACGCCCTGCAGGTCATCGGCGCCTTCCCCGGACTGCCCGTGCTCCTCTGGTCGATCCAGGGGTTCACCATACCCGGCCAGCGCATTTCGACGGCCGGACTGATCGGCGGGGCGGCCCTGAAACCCGTCCTCGGCGACCGGGACCCACCGGTGCCTTTTGAGTGGGGGCTCCCGGAGGACGAGCGGGTGCGCACCACCTTGGAGCGCTTCCTCAAGGTCGCCCATACCCTGGCGAGGCTCAGAAGGTCCCGTCTCGGGCTTGTAGGCTACGCCTCAATGGGCTCGTACGGGGGCACCCTGGACCCCGGCCTGGCGTACCGTCGCTTGGGGGTTCAGGTCGAGCACATCGAAACCCTTTCGGTGGTCGACCGCTGGCGCTCCCACCGGACCCCCTGCTCACTCCCGGCGGAGCTGCCTCCCCTGGCCCTGGGCTCGGGCGTGGGCGACGAACACCTCCAGGCCATAGCCGGTTTCTACCATGCCCTCAGCTTCGTCGCCCAGCAACGCCGCTGCGACGCTCTAACGATCAAGTGCCACCGTGAGCTCCCCGGGGAAGTAGGTATGACGGCCTGCGCTCCCCTGTCGCTCCTGGCCGGGGGCTTGACCGTATCTTGCGAGGGCGATCTACCGGTGCTTCTCACGCAACTCATTCTCCACTACCTCGCCGGGCTACCCGTGGGCTTCGTCGACATCTACGAGATCAACGAGGACCGGGCAATCATCGGCACTTGCGGCTTCATCCCGGCCGCGCTGGCCGCAGGCGACAACCTCGAGCTCGAGCTTTGGGGCGAGGGCTACGCCCGGGGTGTCGTGGTCTCAAACTCGTTCCGTCCGGGCCGGGTGACGCTGGCCCGGCTCCAACCCACAGCCGACGGAGACTTCGTCCTGCACGGCACCAGTGGAACGTGCCTGGGTCTTCGAGAGAAATGGGGCGAACTAGGGTGCCCCGACTTCCCCGGCGGCGAGGTAGACCTCGATGGGAGTGGACGAGAGTTCGGTCTCGGCCTATATGGACCGCACTACGCTGTCGCTCCCGGGGACTTCGCCGACGAACTCCAGCTTGCAGCCCACCTCCTGCGCTTCCGGGTGGACTGGGTCCACGGTGGCACCGCGCGGAGGGAGGTGGGAGGGACGATGAGGGCCGGGCGGCGTTAGCCGGGCCTGAGAACCACTGATTGGGTAATCGCACTAGTAAGGGAGCTAGACGGCAGGGGGGGTACCCAGTGGCAGAGGTTTTCTTGAGAAAGGCCAGTGGCTTGGTGCGGGACATCTCGGCAAGGGACGTCCTGTTCTTCAACACGGGCGGGATCAACACCGGGATAGGCCTGGCCTACATCTTCCTTCTCGGCTATGCGTTCTATCCCGGCGCCAATCAGATTCTGGCCCTGGTTCTGGTCGCGGCTCTGGCCGTCATCCAGACTGTGACCTACTTGTTCTTCACCATCACGATGCCGCGCTCCGGCGGCGAGTATATGTTCATCAGCCGGACCCTGCACCCGTCAGTCGGGTTCGCCATGAGCTTCAGCTACACCCTGATGATGCTCTTCTACTCGGCCCTGGCGGCGGCTCAGTTCGGCAAGATGGGTCTGGCGTCGCTCTTCCAGATTCTCGCCGTCAAGACCGGTAACATGAGCTGGATAGGTCCGGCTGAATGGGCCTCCTCGCCGGTAGGCTCGTTCATCCTTGGAACGATCCTGCTCTTTGCGTTCGGAGCCATCCTCATCCGTGAGATGAAGACCTACCTGAGGGTACAGATGATCACCTGGATCATCTCCGTCCTGGGGCTCGTCGCCGTGATGGTAGTGCTGCTCACGCTGTCCCAGGGCCATTTCGCGGACGCGTTCAACGCCTACGCGAAGGACTTCATCAACGACCCGAATCCGTACGCCCGGGTCATAAGCGAGGCCAAGGCCGCCGGCTACACCAGCGGTGGTTTCAGCTGGGGGTCCACAATCGCCGCCTCGGTGTGGCCGTTCTTCGCCCTAGCCTTTGGCGCCCAGTCGGCCTCGTTCGCCGGCGAGATCCGAAAGGTCGGGCGCTCCCAGTTCATCGGCACGACCGGGGCTGTCGTGTTCAGCGCGGTCCTCTCGCTCATCATCATCGGCCTCGCCCAAGCGGCCATCGGATCCGAATTCCTTGGCGCCGTCGCCTACAACTACTACGTGGCGCCGGACTTCTCCACCCCGGTGACGCCATGGATGCACTTCCTGGTGACCCTGGCCACCAACAACTGGCTGTGGATCGCCCTGATCATCCTGGGGTGGATTTTCTGGTCCTACTACTGGATCCCGGTCAACATGCTCTACGTCACCCGTGTGGTCTTTGCGTGGTCGTTCGACAGGCTCGTGCCGGCAAAGCTCGGCGAGGTCCACCGGAAGTACCACACCCCGGCCAACACGGTCATCCTGGCCACGATCTTGACCGAGTTCTTCCTGGCCCTGATCGTGTTGACGCCTTACCTTCAGACCCTGGTGGGCATTGTCACGATGACGCTCACCTTCGTCTTCGTGGGTCTGGCCGCCATGGCCTTCCCCTATGTCCGGAAGGACCTCTTCGCACGGACTCCGGTCAACTACAGAATCGCCGGCATCCCGGTGATGAGTATCCTCGGGCTGGTGACCGCCGGCGGCATGGCCTTCATCTGCTACCGCCTCCTGTCCGACCCCGTGGTCGCGGCCAACACGACCCCTTCGCTTATCTTCGTGTTCGGCCAGATCGTTCTGGGGCTAATCATCTTCTACGTGGCCCGAGCGGTCCGGCGGCGGCAGGATATCGACATCGATCTCGCCTACCGCGAGATCCCGTCGGAGTAGTAGAGCCAGGCACGCACGCCTGGGCCTTATCAGCTACGACGGTAAAGCCAGGCCGGCCGGCCCGGGGAAGGGGCGCAATGGCGCTCCTTCCCCGGGCAGCCGACCCGGACGGCGCAGGGGTCCCAGGAGGGGAGCGAACGCTTTGGCCAGCAAGACCAAGATCTTTTATGCGACCGACGTACACGGTTCAGAGACGTGCTTCATGAAGTTCATAAACGCCGGCAAGTTCTATGGGGCTGACGTCGTCATGCTGGGCGGAGACATCACCGGCAAGATGCTCATTCCCATCGTTGAGCAGCCAGGCGGGAAGCATGCTTGTTCGTTCCTCGGACGGGACATGGTTCTGGAGACCAAAGACGAGCTTGATGAAGTCATCAAGAAGATTCGCCAGACCGGCTACTACCCCTATATGTCGACTCCCGATGAGCTGGCACGTATGCGGGACAATCCGGACCTGGTCGAGGAGGTTTTCGGCCGGGTCATGTACCAAGGCATCTGCCGGTGGTTCGACATTGCCGAGGAACGGCTGGCCGGTACGGACATACGTTGTTTCATCACCCCCGGAAACGACGACCAGCTCACCATAGATAGGGCCTTCGAGGGGCGAGAGCGAGTCGTCAACCCTGAGGGCAGGGTCGTGCAGCTCGATGACGACCATGAGATGATAAGCACCGGCTATACCAACATCACACCCTGGAACTGCCCGCGCGACATCCCCGAGGACGACCTCGCCGCGAAGATTGACGCGATGGCCTCCCAGGTCAAGAACATGGCGAATTGCGTCTTCAACTTCCACTGCCCGCCGTATGGCTCGCAGCTCGACGAGGCTCCCGAGCTCCAGAACATGACTCCGGTCCTTGGTCCGGGTGGCGCCCCCAAGATGGTGCCGGTGGGGAGTCACGCTGTGGCTGATTCTATCAGGCGTCACCAACCGCTCCTTGGCTTGCACGGCCACATTCACGAATCGCGGGGGGTCCACAGGATTGGCCGCACTACTGTAGTCAACCCGGGGAGCGAGTACGCGGAGGGCTACTTGCGCGGAGCCATCATCGTGCTCAGCCGGGGTAAGGTCGTGAGCTGCCAGCTTACGTCCGGCTAGTCTAGGATCCGACCTCTCGGGAAGACGGCCGTGGCGCCCGGGCGGAAGTCAAAAGGGGGGAGAGCATGACCAAGATCGAGGATTCCACCTTTCTCGCTGAAGGGCTCAGAATCATTGAAGCGGCAAGAACGAAGAGCATCCCCTTGAGACTGCTCGGGGCGGTGGCCATCCGCCTGCATTGCCCTGCCTCCACGCATCTCCTGGAGGATATGAACCGGCCCATCACCGACCTCGACTTCATGGCCCTGGCCAAGCACAATGTCGCCATTCAGGATTTCCTCGAAGAAATGGGGTACGTGCCCGACGAGGCGGTCATGCGCTACTACGGAAGTCACCGGCACATCTGGGAGCATCCGGACCGTCCCGGTCTGAAGGTCGACATCTTCTTCGATTGCCTGAGGTTCTGTCACGTCGTCGACTTCACGAAGCGCTTGGAGCTGGACTACCCCACCGTCACGTTGACAGATGTCCTTCTCGAGAAGATGCAGATCGTGGAAATCAACGCCAAGGACCTCAAGGACACGCTCGTCATGCTTTGTGAGCACGGCCTTTCCGAGAAGGAAGAGCCGGAAACCATCAACCTGTCCCACCTCGCCTCCGTGCTGGGTAACGACTGGGGTTTCTGGTATACGGTTACCCTGAACCTCGGACGGTGCAAGGAGTACCTCGACGGGGTCGCTGCCTTCAGTCCTGAAGAGCGTCGTAGCATCCTGTCCCGAATCGACGGCATCCTCGCCCACCTTCACTCCTGCCCCAAGAGCCTCAAATGGAAGCTCCGCGAGAAGATTGGCACCAAGGCGAAGTGGTACACCGAAGTAGAGGAGGTGCATCGCCTTTGAGCGATGCGGCCGTACCACTGGCGGTAGCAGCGTTCAACCTACCAACCCGATTCGAGTACGGTCCCGGTGTCGGTGAGCGCGCCGGTGAGTTGGTGGCGGGCCTGGGGGCCAAGAGAGTCCTCGTGGTCACCGACAAAGGAGTGGTTGGCGCCGGAGTTCTCGACACCATCCGCAAGAGCTTTGAAGTGTCAGGCCTCAAGGTCGAAGTCTACGACGAAATCGTCCCCAATCCGCGCGATACTTCAGTGACCGAAGGCGCCCGCATTCTCAAGTCAGCCGCTTGCGACGGGGTCGTCGGGCTCGGCGGCGGGAGTTCCATGGACGCGGCTAAGGCGATCCGGGCGATGGCCTACGCTCCCGGCCGGATAAACGACTACGAGGGGTTCTTCAAGTTCGGAGGTCTGAGGCCGCCCATCCCGCTGGTTGAGATACCCACGACTTCCGGTACCGGCAGTGAGGCTGACGCGTGGGCGGTCATCACCGATACTCACCGCTGCTACAAGATGGGTATGGGTGACCCGGCCCTGGCGCCGGACGTGGCGTTGGTGGACCCGAAGCTCACCCTCGACCTCCCGCCCCTGGTCACAGCCGGGACCGGAATGGACGCTTTGTGCCACGCCCTCGAGGTCTACGTCGCGCGCGGGGCCACACCGGTCACGGACGCCCTGGCCATCTATGCCGTGGAACTCGCGGCCAGGCACCTTGGCCCGGCCGTGGCCGACGGCCATGACCTGGAAGCCCGGGCCGGCATGAGCTTGGCCAGTATGATCGCCGGCATGGCCATGTCGAACTGTGATTGCGGCATCATCCACTCCATGGCCGAATCGGTCGGAAGTCTCTACGATGTGCCGCACGGCCTGGCCATTGGGGCTTTCCTCCCTATCGGGGCCGAGTACAACCTCGCTTCCAGACCCGCGAAGTTCGCCCGGCTCGCCGAGGCCTTGGGCCGGGATGTCCGGGGTAAGCACGGCCTCGAGGCCGCCAGGGAAGTGATAGCGGCCCTTCGCGGGCTCCGCCGCAACCTCGGTGTGCCCACCCCACGGGAGCTCGGGCTTAACCCGGGGGACTTCGAGAAGCTGGCCACCTTCTCCGTACAGAACATGTCGACACCAGGTAATCCGAGGGCCATCGACGAGACGGGCTTCGTTGCCCTCTTCAAGAGAGCCTACGAGGAACACGACTGCTCCTGAAGGAGGCAGGCTGAACATGGTCCAGCCTCGGGCCGGCTATGCTGGGCGTATCCTCCGGGTTGACCTGACGCGCGGGACAACCCGGGTAGAGGAACCCGAACCTGAACTCTACCGCCAACTCATGGGCGGCAGCGCCTTGGGCGCCGCCTATCTTATTCGCAACACCTCGCGAGGGGTTGAGCCACTAGGGCCCGAGAACGTACTCGTCTTTGCCGCCAGTGTCGTCGGTGGCGCTCCGGTAAGCGGGGCTTCCCGGTTCAGCGTCACGGCCAAGTCGCCCCTGACTGGGACCATCGGGGACAGCCAGTGCGGTGGCTGGTGGGCCCCCGAACTCAAGGGGGCCGGCTTCGACGCCGTGGTTATCACCGGGGCCTCACCCCGGCCGGTGTATCTCTGGATAACGGACGGGCGGGCCGAAATTCGACCGGCAGAGCACCTCTGGGGGCTCGAAACCGCCGAGGCGCAGGCCCGCATCCGCGCGGAACTCGGCGACCAGCGCGTGCAGGTTGCCCTCATCGGGCCGGCCGGCGAGAGACTCGTCCGTTACGCCTGCATATTGAACAACCTCAAGCATGCCGCGGGTCGGACCGGCATGGGTGCCGTTATGGGCTCTAAACGGCTCAAAGCCGTCGCCGCCCGCGGGTCGTCCAGAGCGCTCAAGTGGCATGACCCCGAAGCCATCAAGCGGCTGCACCATGCCGGGATTAAGACTCTGGAGGCGCACCCCAACGTCCTTGGTTTGCGAGACCTTGGGTCGAACGGCGTCCTTGGGTTTCAGCTCACCACAGGTGGCCTACCGTCGCGGAACTGGACATCGGGTGTGCTACTCGGCGGCGAGTCTCTGACCGGCGAGGCCATGCGCCGGGAGATCTACGTCAAGAGCGAGGCCTGCGCCGGATGTTTCGTGGCCTGCAAACAGGTGGTGGCGGTGCCGGACAAATCGGGAGGGGGATACTTCGTCGACCCGACCTACGGCGGCCCGGAGTACGAATCGGTGGCGTCGTTGGGAGCCTACACCGGCGTGACCGACCTCAAGACCGTGGCCAAGGCCTCGGAGCGGTGTAACCGTTATGGTCTGGACACCATCTCCACCGGGGCGACCATTGCCTTCGCCATGGAGGCGGGGGAGAAGGGGCTTATCCCGGCAAGCGGGGCGGGGGGGCTGGACCTGCGGTTCGGCGATGGCAAGACCCTGCTGGGTCTGGTCGAGGCCATCGCCATGCGCCGGGGGCTGGGCGACCTTCTAGCCGATGGTCCGGTGGCGGCCGCCGGAGCCATCGGCGGAGGTGCCGAGAGGCTGGCCATGTGCGTGAAGGGTAGTCCCCTTCCGGCTCACATGCCACAGGTCAAAGCATCGCTCGGCCTAGCCTATGCGGTAGTGCCGTTCGGCCCTGACCACTGCTCTTCGGAGCACGACCTCATCCTCGACCCGTCGGCCTGCGATGAATCCCGCAATCACCTGACGAAGCTTGGCCTGAAGGGTCCGGCCGAACCCGCGGTCCTTGACGAGGAGAGGGTGCGTTTCTTCTTCACCACGCAGCGGTTCTACGGGCTCTTGGACTCACTGAACCTGTGCCTCTACGTCTTCGGCACCGACTGGCTCTACGATCTCGACGAGACGACCGCTCTCGTTCGCGCGGCGACGGGGTGGGACGTCACCCCCGACGAGCTGTTGAGCGTCGGCGACAGGCGGAACAACCTCCTGCGGGCCTTTGGGGCCAGGGAAGGTTTCACGCGTGAGCAAGACATCTTGCCGGCGCGCCTGGCCGAGCCCCTTCCGGAGGGTCCTTCCCAGGGCATGAAGGTGGACGCATGTGCACTCGAGAAGGCCAAGGACGCCTACTACGCGTTGGCTGGTTGGGACCTCCGGACGGGGAACCCAACGCCGAAGAGGCTTGCGGAACTCGGGATTTCCTGGGCTCTTGGATAGTTGAAGCGACGCGTGGTCCGGCCTCGTCAGGTGGCCGATGCCGAAACCGAAGGACCGGTCCCGGTTTGCTCCGGGACCGGTCCTCTGCAATCACCGGCGCCGGCGTTATCCCACCTAATGCGACTCAGGACGCCAGCTGACCCCGGAATGCCGCAGCCCCCAAGGAATTGAGCCTGCCGGGGCGTAACTCGTCACCGGAGAATGACGCCGAGCGCCAGCCCGAGAGGCGGCCTCTAGCCGTACCACCTTCACCCGACCCCGGGTTCCCACTGAACCCCGGGAGAGACCCGCCCCGGCACTCGGCGGAGGGAGCGCACTCCTTGGACGACAGGCTGGTCTTCCGGGGCCTCGACGATACCAATTGGTCGGCTGTGACTTCCTGCGGCCACATGGACGCCGGCGACCGTCTCGACGCCGAGAGCCGGGGCCGGTACATCGAGAAGGAGTCGGCCAACGGCCTGGTGCTTGTTGTTGCTCACTCCAGAGTCGACTACCGACCCCTCGGGTTCGTAGAACTCGTGCCCATCGAGACCGCCGCACGTGACGTCACGGGTGAGGGGGCGATGTTCCTTCACTGCATTCTCGTTCTTGAGGGGGGCGCCGGGATTGGTCGCGCCCTGCTGGGGGAGTGCGAACGACTCGCCCAAGCCTCGTCCAGAGGACTGGTAGTCGACGGCTGCCACGACGTCTACGGGTTCATGCCGGCGAGCTACTTCGCTCGCCAGGGGTTCGTCGTCGCGGAAAGCCGCGGCAGCCGGCGCCTGATGTACAAGAACCCGGCCGGAGCGGGCAAGCCTGGCATGCCGGTCCCACGGTATCTAGAGCCCTCCTACCGGATTGACCCGCCCCAGGGCGCGCCGCCCGGCGTCGTAGTGGTCGACGTGTTCCACACTCCCCTCTGCACCGGGCACCGCAGCCCGGAGTTCGAAGTGATGCGCCAGGCGGCGGCGCGCTACGGGGAGCGAGTGACCGTAAGGAGTTGGGACGCTGGAGACCCGGAGATCCGAAGGCGCTACGGGATTGCGCGGGCCATCTTCGTGAACGGGGCCATGAGACCCAATGGTGACACGATTAAGATCGAAGAAGCGAGCCGCCTGCTCGATACCGCTTTCCAAAGAGGGACTCCAATCGACCCGCCGTCGTGGGATGACAGCATATCCAGGCTGTTCTGAGGCGCAGAGAACAGGAGGGCCCGTATGGCCAAGAAGAGGAAGAAAGGGAGCGGGGCCGGAAACCGGAGGCCGGGCGAAACGGTGAGAAGCCGGCGGGCCCGCCCGGGGAAGACTGTCGTCATCGTGGCGGTGGTGGCGGTCGTGGCCGCGCTGGTGTGGGCCGGGATTGTCTACGACCGGAAGGCCGAATCGGAGCGGCTGGAGGCGGGCAGGGTGGCCGACGAGAGCGTAGGCGAGACGCGGCGGGACACGGTTACTATCAAGACGTCCAAGGGTGACATCGTCCTCAAGCTCTACCCCGACCTCATGCCGGTCACCGTGGCCAACTTCGAAAAGCTGGCCCGTGCCGGTTTCTACTCGAACCTCGTATGGCACCGCGTCGAAGACTGGGTCGTGCAGACCGGCGACCCCACGGGAACAGGGCGGGGCGGCTCGGGAGAGAGCATCAGGCTCGAGACCCATCCGAAGCTCCTCAACAGGCGTGGCGGTGTCGGGATGGCCCGCGGCGAAGACCCCGATTCAGCTACCTCGCAGTTCTACATCCTGAGAGAGGACGCGTCCTGGCTCGACGGCAAGTACGCCCTCTTCGGCTACGTGGTGGACGGGATGGGCGCCGTCGACCGGCTGGTGGCCGGCGACATGTTGCTTGAGGTCAGCGTCGAGCAGGAACCTGCCGGGGGGAGGTAATCCCGCGTGGGCGAAGAACCGGGGGAAGACGGAAGGCCGGGAAGGCGGAGGAGCCGCGTAGAGCCGATGCGTGCCCTGAGGAGAACACTGGAAGTCCTCGAGGTGCTGGCCAACTCCACCGACGGAGTGAGCCTGACGGATGTCTGCAGGGCGAGCGGTCTCGACGCGAGCACTGCCCTCCGGTACCTCAACGCCCTCATCGCCCTGGGCTACGCCACCGCTGACCCCGGGTCGAAACCCAAGTACTACATGGGCGTCCGTCTCATCCGTCTCGGCGGCGCGTCCAAGATAGCTCTGCTGCAGCAAATCGCCCGGCCCTACATGGAAGCCCTCCGGGACGCCTGCAACGAGGACGTCACCCTAGCCACCCTTGAGTCGGGGTCCATCCTGTGCCTGGAGACCGAGAGGTCGTCCCACGTGCTGAGGGCCAACATCCCCGACGGCACGCGGGCCGCGGCGCACGCGTCGTCGCTCGGCAAGTCCATACTCGCCTACATGCCGTGGGACCGGGCCAGGGCTCTCCTGATGAGGGCCGGGCTGAAGGCCCAGACCCCCAACACGCTGACGTCCCTGGGAGCTCTCAAGGCCGAGCTTGCCAGGGTGCGCGAGCGCGGATACGCCACCGACCGTGAGGAGTACGCCCCAGGTGTCGTCTGTGTCGGCGCCCCCATTTTCGACGCGCCCGGGCACGTGGTCGCGGCCCTGTCCATTACCGTCCCCACCCTGAGGTTGCCCCTGCCTGAACTCGAGTCCAAGCACTCTGCGGCCCTCATCGACACCTGCCGCCGCATCTCGCGTGACCTCGGGTTCTCCTCGGCCGCCGCCTCGGCTGCCGCATCGAGCGGTCAGACAGGCTGACTCCCCGGGACTTCCGTCCCAAGGCAGGAACCCCTAGGTTTCCAGCGAAGTCTCACGGAACGCATTGTTCCTTGCGCCTAGTGCAAGTAGGGGATTCCCTTTTCCTTTCAGGGAGGCGAGGCAGTGACCGCACGAGGAGCGGACTGGCTGGCGAGAGCCGAGAAGACGATATCGGCCGGCCTCGTTTACGATTGGCCGAACGTTCCCGTCGAGAAGGCCCAGGGATGCAGGGTCTGGGGAACTGACGGCAAGGTCTACATCGACTTCTGTTCCGGCATGGCCTCCGTCAACACGGGCCACTGTCATCCTCGCGTGGTGGCCGCCGTGAAGGACCAGGCCGAGAAGCTCATTCACGGGCCGGTCGGGGTACTTCTCTACGAGCCCCTCGTGGCTCTCGCCGAGGAGCTCGGGGGGGTCACCCCTGAGGGCCTCGACCAGTTCTTCTTTCTCAACAGCGGGTCCGAGGCCGTGGAGGGCGCGGTGAAACTCGCGCGGTACGTGACGGGGCGTCCGGCCGTCGTCTCCTTTGTCGGGGGCTTCCACGGGCGGACCATGGGGGCGGTGGCCCTGACGACCTCCAAGTCCAAGTACAGGCGGCACTATGAGCCTCTGATGGGCGGGGTCTACAACATTCCGTTCCCCTATTGCTTCCGCTGCCCATACGGCCTGCAGCCCAAGACCTGCGGCACGCGATGCTTCGACGCCGTGACCCGGCTCTTCGACAACGTGGTCGAACCCGACGAGGTCGCGGCGTTCATCATAGAGCCGATAATGGGTGAAGGGGGCTACGCGCCGGCTCCCCGCGACTATCTCGGGATGCTGCGCGAAGTGACGAGCCGTCACGGCATAATGCTCATCTTCGATGAGATTCAGACCGGGTTCGGGCGCACCGGCCGGATGTTCGCCGCCGACACCTTCGGGGTGACACCGGACATCATGACCGTGGCCAAGGGGATAGCTTCGGGCATGCCCCTCAGTGCGGTGGTGGCCGGCAGGGACACGATGTCCAGGTGGACCGCCGGGGCCCACGGGACGACGTTCGGGGGAAATCCGCTCTCTTGCGCCGCCGCTCGGGCCACGCTACGGGTCCTCGAGGAGGAGAACCTGCTCGACAACGCCCGGGCGATGGGTGAGCGGGCCATGACTTTCCTCTCCGCGCTCGCCGACCGCTACCCCCTTGTCGGCGATGTCCGCGGGGAGGGACTCATGATCGGAATCGAGCTGGTTGACCAGGCTGACGGCCAGGCCCCCAACCCTAAGGCCGTCGAGGCCGTGCTGGCGGAGTGCTTCGCCGGCGGCCTCATTCTCTATCCCTGCGGTACCTACGGCCAGGTGATCAGGTTCATACCGCCCCTGGTCGTGACCGCGCGGGAACTCGACCAGGGGCTTTCAGTTCTGGAGCGCGCTATCGCCAAGGTTTCCGCCGGCGGCCGGTAGCGCCGACCAACCAGGAAGGGAGGTGGTGCGCATTCTCCCGCGAGAGAACGAAGCCAAGCTGGAAGGCCGTCTTCTGGAGTTGGGCTCGGTGGGGCTCACGCCGTCAGGACTCTGGAGGGCTCCTTTCACGCCCGGGTATGAGCGGGCCGTCACCCTCGTGTCAGGTTGGATGAGGGACGCCGGTCTTGACGTGCGGCGCGACACCGTCGGTAACCTCATCGGCCGCGCCGGAGGCCGGGAACAGGGGCCGGACGGCGGACGGGTCGTCGCCGTGGGCTCGCACCTGGACACGGTCAGGGACGCCGGCCGCTACGACGGCGCCCTGGGGGTGCTCGGGGGTCTTCTCGCCGTTTCCCATCTGGTCGAAACCAAAGGTCCGCCGGCGCGGCCCATCGAGGTCATAGCCTTCACCGGCGAGGAGTCGAGCCGTTTCCCGGTCAGCTTCCTCGGCAGCCGCTGGATGACCGGTAGCATCGAACCCGGCGAGTTCGCGGCCGTGGACGACCAAGGGATGAGCCTCGGCGAGGCCATGGCGGACAGCGGGTTCGAGCCGCCGGTGGTCGACGGGGCCGACGGGGCCGGGGGGGCTCCCAGGGCTGGAACGTCGCGGGGCAGCAGCGACCTCGACGCCTACCTAGAGCTTCACATAGAGCAGGGCCCGGTCCTCGAGGACTCCGGACGGAGCATAGGGGTGGTCTCCAGCATCGTCGGCCAGTGTGAGGCGGCGGTGACCGTGCGCGGCCGGGCGGGCCACGCGGGGACTGTCCCCATGCGGATGCGCCGGGATGCCCTCGTGGCTGCCGTGCAGCTCATCGGGGCCATGAACCGGGAGACGGCAAGGTTCAGGGACACCACCGTCTTCACCGTTGGGAAGCTCGCGGTCAGGCCGGGTTCTTCCAACGTCATACCGGGCGAGGTGTCCTTCACCGTGGACCTCCGCGACCCCGGGCGAGACGACCTGGTGCGGGCCTACCGCTGCCTCCGCAACATGGTCGAGGCCACATCCTCGGCCGACGGCATCGAGGTCGCCTGGCAGGACCTCTTCTGGAGTGACCCGGTGCCCTGCGACTCCGGCCTTGCGGCTCTTCTGGCCCGGTCCGCGAGGGCCGTGGGCGAAGACCCCTTGACCCTGCCGAGCGGAGCCGGGCACGACGCGCAGATTCTCGCGGGAGTGACGCGCGTAGGCATGGTTTTCGTGCCGAGTGCGGGCGGGCGCAGTCATTGCCCCGAGGAGTACACCACTTCTCATCATTGTTACCTAGGAGCGGCCGTCCTGGCCGAAGCGCTGCGAGAGCTGGCCTACTAGATTCCTGTGAAGTGAGAGTCCGCCCCCGAGTAGGGGCGGGCACCCAACCGGAGAGAACAAGGTCAACCGAGAAGGAGGAAGGAGTATGAAACGCATCCTCATCGCCCTCGTGGTCATCATCCTCATCGCATCGATGAGCCTTGTCGGCTGCAAGAAGGCCGGCGTGACGTCCGAGACGCCGACCGTGTTCACCATGGCCAACAACATCGACTGCATGTGGAGTTGGGACCCGAGCGACGCGTTCGGCGAGGAACTTCCCATCCTGTTCGAGCTCTACGAGACCCTCACCAGGTACCACCCGCTCGAGGACGAGCTCGAGCCCGTGCTGGCCACGGATTGGAGCGTCAGCCCGGACGGCCTCACCTGGACCTTCACCCTTCGGGAAGGGGTGAAGTTCCATTGCGGCCACGACTTCGACTCCAGCGACGTGAAGCGGTCCATTGAGAGGACCATGGAGCGCGGGATGGGCGCCGCGTTCATCTGGCTCGCGGTGAACTCCATCGAGACCCCGGACGAGAAAACCGTGGTCTTCAACCTGGACTACCCCGTACCCATCGACCTCACGGTCGCCTCGGCCTACGGCGCGTTCATGTACTGCATGGACTGCGTCGAGGAGAAGGGCGAGGACTACTTGAGCGCCGGGAACGAACTGGGCACCGGCCCCTACAAGCTCCAGCAGTGGAAGCGCGGTGACCAGGTGCTCCTGGAGAAATTCGGCGACTACTGGAGGGGCTGGGACGGCAATCACTTCGAGAAGGTCCTCCTGAAGGTCGTTCCCGAGTCGGGGACGGCCAGGCAGATGCTGGAGGCCGGGCAGGTCGACTACGTCCGCCTGCTCCCCTTCGAGGACATCGAGGCCTTGAAGCAGAACGCGGCCTTCACCGTCACGGCCACGCCCGGGTTCCAGAACGTCTACATCCTCATCAACACCCAGCGGGAGCCCACGAACGACCCGCGCGTAAGGCAGGCCCTGGCCTACAGCGTGCCCTACGACCAGATCATCGAGAACGTGATGTACGGTTATGCCACGCAGTCCGTCGGGCCCATCCCGAAGGGCATGTGGGGACACGACGACACGCTGCCGCAGTACACCTACGACCTCGAGACGGCCAGGCAGCTGCTGACCGACGCGGGTTATCCCGACGGCGGGTTCAGCCTGATGATGACCGTGGCCAGCGGCGACGAGAACCACCGCAAGGTGGCGGAGCTCTGGAAGGCGGAGCTCACGAAGCTGGGCATCGACCTCGATATCCGGACCATGCCCTTCGACGCCCAGTGGGACCTGGCCAAGTCCTCCAACCTCGACGAGCGCCAGGACCTCTACATCCTCTACTACTGGCCCGATGTCTGCTCGCCCCAGTGCTACCTGGAGGGGTGCTTCATAACCCAGACGGACCCGATCATCTTCAACCTGTGCTACTACAGCGACCCGCAGGTTGACGAGTGGATCATCGAAGCCTGGGAGACCGCGGGCAGGGACCGTGAGGCGGCGACGGCCATCTACCGGCAGATACAGGAGAAGCTCATCGAGGACAGCCCGGCCATCTTCCTTTACGACATGCAGAACGTCCGGGTGATGAACTCGAGTATCCGCAACTTCACGGACAACCCGGCCTACCCGTACGTGCTCTTCATCTACGACCTGTACAGGGAAGAAGGGTAGGTAGGCGGTAGGTCCGCCGGGAAGGGGCGGCCGCGCCTGTGGGGGCGGCCGCCCCGTGAGAGGGGCGACGCCGGAAGATGTGGGCGTTCGTGGTGCGGCGCCTGGCCAACGGGGTGCTGGTCATTATCGGGGTTTCCATCCTGACCTTCATGATGACCGTCATCATCCCGAGCGACCCGGCCGCGAGATGGGCGGGGGTCAGGGCCACCGCCGAACAGATAGCCAAGGCCCGCGAGGAGCTGGGACTCGACAAGCCCCTCCACGTTCAGTACTGGCGCTACGTGACGGGTGTGGTCCACGGCAACCTCGGCACATCCATCCGGACGCGCCAGCCGGTCTTGGACGACCTGAAGGCTTACATCCCCGCCACGGCGGAGCTCGTCATCACGGGCATGATCATGGCTCTCGTCATCGGGATGCCCTTGGGCATATGGTCGGCCGTGCGAAAGGATAGCTGGGTAGATCACTTATGCCGGGCCGTGGCGGTGTTCGGCGTGAGCCTGCCTACGTTCTGGCTGGCCATGAACCTGCAGGTCGTGTTCTTCCGGTGGCTCGGTTGGTTACCCCTTGGGGGACGGCTGAGCGGCATGATAGAGGCGACCCAGGCCATTCCGAACATCACCGGGTTTCTCCTTGTTGATTCGGCGGTCACCTTGAACGGCGCCGTCTTCTGGGATAGCCTGGAGCACCTCCTCCTGCCGGCCATCACGCTGGCCGCCTACCCGATAGGTCTGGTGGCCAAGCAAATCCGCTCGTCGCTGCTGGAGGTCTTCGGCGAGGATTACATCCTCGCGGCCAGGGCCTACGGGCTCCCCAACCGGCTCGTGACCTACCGCTACGCCCTGAGGAACGCCCTGGCCCCGACTATAACCGTTTTCGCCCTGTGCGCCGGCTACAGCCTGGTCAACACGTTTCTCATCGAGGCCGTCTTCAACTGGCCCGGGCTTGGCAACTACTCCGCGATGGCGGTCATCACCGGCGACTACCCGGCCATCATGGGCATCACCCTGTTCGTCGCCGTCGTGTACGTGGTCTTGAACCTGGCAGTCGACGTGTTGATAGCTCTCGATCCGAGGGTGAGGTTTTGATGAGCACACCCGGGAACACGGCCACGGCCGCGCCGGACGAGGCCGGCGGCAACCGCCTGGTGAGGCAGCTCAAGTACTCGGCCTACCTCATCAGGAAGAACACTTTGACCACCATAGGGTTCAGCATCGTGGGGGTCCTCATCGTCCTGGCCCTCCTGGCTCCGGTCATCGCGCCGTATCCCGACCAGGCCCTCGGGGCCACGGACATGAGCCAGGCCCTCGAGTCGCCGTCCCTCAAGCACCTGTTCGGGACGGACGAGATGGGGCGCGACCTCTTCAGCCGCGTGCTCTACGGGACCCGGATATCGCTTCAGATAGGCATTCTCGTGGTCGGCCTGGCCCTCGCCATCGGCGTCCCGCTCGGCCTCATCGCCGGCTTCGTCGGCGGCTTCATCGACGAGGCCATCATGCGCGTGACCGACATCTTCCTGAGCTTCCCGCCCCTGCTCCTGGCCATCGCCGTGGCCGCCTTGCTCGGGCGCAGCCTGACCAACGCCATGATCGCCATCGCCATCGCCTGGTGGCCGTGGTATACGCGGCTGATACGGGGAACCGTGGTCTCGATGCGGGAGAAACCGTTCATCGAGGCGGCCAGGGTCATAGGGACGTCGCCGCTCTACATCATGGTCAAGCACCTCCTGCCCAACAGCATGAGCCCGGTCATCGTCCAGGCGTCGCTCGACTTCGGGTCGGTGATCCTGACGTCGGCCGCTCTGAGCTTCCTGGGGCTCGGGGCCCAGCCGCCCGAGCCGGAGTGGGGGCTCATCCTGAGCACCGCCCGGAACTACTTCCTCGTGGCCCCCTGGTACAGTTTCTTCCCAGGGATGGCGATGGTCGTCACCGTCCTGGCCTTCAACCTCGTCGGTGACGGGCTTCGCGAGATCACGGACCCGAAAACCAGGCGCCTCTAGGGAGGGAGACCGTGCCCCAGACTCTGCTCGAAATCCGCGACCTCCAGGTGGAGTACACGACCTACGAGGGAAGCGGCATCACGCTCGACCTCGGCCATCTGGAGGTTTACGAGGGTGAGAGCTTCGGGCTGGTCGGTGCCAGCGGCTCCGGCAAGAGCCTCACGGCCCTGGCCGTCCTCAACCTCATCCCCGACCCGCCCGGCAAGATCAAGAGGGGCGAAATCCTCTTCCGGGGGACGGACCTCCTGAAGCTTCCGGCGAAGGCCATGGCCAAGGTCAGGGGAGCCGAGGTCGCGACCATCTTCCAGGACCCGATGTCGTCCCTCAACCCGGTGTTCACCGTCGGCGAGCAGGTCACCCGCGTCATCAGGCACCACCAGGGCCTGAGGAGGGCCGAAGCCGAGGCCCGGGCCCTCGACCTCTTCCGGCTGGTCCGCCTGTCCGACCCCGAGCGGGTCCTCGGTAAGTACCCCCACGAGCTCAGCGGCGGCATGAGGCAGAGAGTGATGATCGCCATGGCCCTCTCCTGCGAGGCGCCGCTTCTCATCGCCGACGAGGCGACTCGGGCCCTGGACGTGACCATCCAGGCCGGCATCGTCGAGCTCCTGGTCGAACTCAAGGAGAAGACCGGGGTAACCGTCATTTACATAGCCAGCAACCTGGGCGTGGTCGCCCAGTTGTGCACGCGGATGGGTCTCCTGTACTCCGGGCAGCTCGTCGAGGTGGGCCCGACCGAAGCGGTCCTGGCAGGCCCGGGCCACCCCTACACCAGGGCCCTCATAGACGCGATACCGGAGATAGGGGAGAGGAGCCGGCTGCTCAAGGTCACCGAGGGGTTCCCGCCCAACCCGGTGAACCCGCCGCCGGGCTGCCGGTTCAACCCGAGGTGCTCCCTAGCCGTCCCCGAGTGCTCGGCGAAGCGTCCCGACCCCGTCGAGCTGGGGTCGGGGCACCACCGCGTGTGGTGCTACAAGGCAGGGGCGGGGTGGTCCGATTGACGGCGAAAACGCTCGGAGCCCTCGCCGACCAGCCGGCGCCGGAAGACCATGCGAGTCTCGTCGAGGCCAGGGAGGTCAAGAAGTACTTCCCCAT
>QZJP01000029.1 GCA_003599345.1 Bacillota bacterium
TCGCCCGAGGACGAGGGAGCCGACCAAGGCCTTCAAGAACGCGTTCTCCCTGCAATAGCACTGGGTTCCGGCCTGCTTGACACCTCCCATCCTGACAAGGGACACGTTGCCGAAGGTCAGACTGTAGCGAGACAGGATGTCGTCCACATCCGGGTTTAGAACAAGGAAGGCGCCGCTGCCCGTCCGCTCCTCGACAAGATCCTTCATCTCGATGATGGGCGGTTGGCGGTCGAGAGCCTCTGGAGGAAGGCCGAGAGTGGTTCCGAGGTTCGTGTCAGGGTCGGCGTCGACAGCTAAGACCCGGTGGCCTTTCTCGGCGAAAAGACTGATAAGAGCGGCAGAGATGGTTGTCTTACCGACCCCGCCTTTGCCCGCCAAGGCAATCTTCAAAGGGCTCTCCCGCCTCTCGCTCTATGTTTCACACCCCCTGAAACTTTCCTTTGGGGGAATGTTTCGAATATACCTGGATTGTCGACATTTGGCATCTTTGCTGTTGCGTGTTTCCGGTTTTTCAAGTATCTTTATTTACTTCGGCACTCCAGGCCACCAAAGACCACAGGTAAGTATACATCATACTCCTAGGAGCGGTCCTGCCGCGAGGCCCCAACAAATAACGGAAAGCCGCGCTCGTATCGAGCGCGGCCCGTGTTTTTCGTCTTCCCGCCCTTACTCCGGCTCCAGCGTACCCGGTGACGGCGGCGACTCAAGGGCCGGGGTGCCGGCCGCCCAGCGCGCGGCAAGGAAGGCCTGGCCGGCCACGACGACAAGGGCCTCGGTCTCGAGGTAGGCCGGGGCCGAGCGGTCGAAGAGAATCTGGCCCGAGGGCGGCACTTCCTCGTCCCCCTCCCACACGATCAGGCACACCGGGATACGCGGGAATACGTCCACGACCCCGGAGGCGTGCCCGAAGCCCTCCTTACGCCCGCCCAAGCGGAGAACGGCGTCGGTGAGGGCCGCCGGGTCCTTCCCGAAACGCGCCACCATGGGGCGGATGGTGCGGTTAGTGAACGGGGTGTTGTAGATGTGACCTCCGGGCAGCTCACGGAAGGCTACCCACTCGCCGGTGAGCGGAAGACCCCGAGCGGTGGCGAGGTATTGGACCGCCAGGATACTGACGGTCAGAAGACCGTCACCTTCCGGAGCGGGAGGCGTGCCCGGGGCTTCGGGGAGAGCCTCTCCCGTGGTGACCGCGCCTGAGGGATAGTCCACCTGGTAGAGCCGGCCCAGCACGGGAAGCTCGAAGTAAGAGCCCGCCGGCTCGAACCGGCAGCCGGCCCGCCTGGCGACGGCCTGGGGGTCCTTCTCGGCCGCCAGGAGCCGGCAGCTCTCCTTATAGGCCAGGACGTAGTTGGTCGGCACCCTAGTCTCCGGCCTCCAAGCACGTGGCCTTCGCCTCGATGAGGTCGGCCAAGCGTCCGAGGCCGAGGCCCTCCAGCACCTCCCGCTTGGCCCGCCCCCCGGCGTCGAGGCCCCTGGCCTCGCGCCACTCGGCAAGCATGAGATCCATGTCGGGCACAGACCCGGCCGCCCCGCCATCGTCCAAGGCCTGAAGCAGCCGGGACGGGAGACGGTCGTCGGCCGAGGTCACGCCGTAGAGGTTGTCGATACCCCGCTTGAGGTGCCAGATTCGCGCCCCGCACTCCATCATGTCGTCCATGGTCAGGCCGAACCCGGTGACTGAGTTGAGCGCGGACAACAGGTCACCCGGGGTGTAGATGGTCCCGCCCAGATGGCAGAGGATCGCGGCCTGCCCGAGGACGCAGCCGAGGTCCTCGGCAGCCTTGTTCAAGAACCCCTTGCCCTTCGAGGACTGCTGGTTCCCGTCGTAGTCAAGGCCCGCCTCAGGGGCCGCGAATCCGGTGTACTCGAGGTTGAACATCATGGAGCTCAGGTGACACCCACCGCGGTTCGCCGTGGCGTACTGGATTCCGGCGCCGTGGGCGGCGCGCGGGTCGTGGGCGGGCAGTTCGAGGCCCTTGACGGTGACGAGAAACTCCTTGGCCTCGGGCCGTCCTATCTTCCTCGATAGGGCCTCGCTGCCTTCGGCGAGTTCGCCGCCGATACCGCGCCTGTAGGCGATGTCCTCGAGGAGCCCGATGAGCCTAGGGCCGTCCCCCCAGCCATCCTTCAGGCAGTCGGCTCCGGGGAACTTGTCGAGGAGGCCCTTCTCGGCGGCCTCGTAGGCGTAGGCCACAACGGACCCGGCGCTGATGGTATCGAGGCCGAGGCGGTTACACACCTCGCCCGCCACCTGAAGCGCGCAGAGGTCGTCGATGAGGAGGTTGGCCCCGAGCATGGCCACGGTCTCGTATGTCGCCCCCGGAGTGCCCTCGAGGACCCGGCCGAACCCTTGCAGGCTCACCTTGCGGAAACACCCGACCGGACAGGCGAAGCACGTGGCCTGCCCGGTGACGTGTTCGGCGTAGCCTGCCACAGAGAGCTTCTCGAGCCCACGCCAGGAGCCGAGCGACCAGTTGCGGAGGGGAATGTCGCCGACGAGGCCGCCCAGGTCGAGCGAGGCCAGCGTGCCGGCTTCGCGTAAGGTGATGGCCACCATGTTTTCGGCGAACCGGTCCCTCATGCGCTTTGTCAGCTCTTTAAGCCCGTCGGGGTCGGCCGCCGCCGGTGACCGTCCCTCGCCGCGCACGACGACGGCTTTGAGGTTCTTCGACCCCATGACCGCGCCCATTCCCGTGCGCCCGGCGAAGTGGTACTTGTCATGGCAGGCGCAAGCGAAGCGGACCAGGCTCTCACCAGCCGGGCCGATGCAGAGGACCTTGGCCGGGCCGGCCGAACCTTCCGGCTCGGCGCCGCCTCCGTCGGCTCCGCCGCCCGTGTCCCCCTTGCCGTGCCTCGCGGCCAGGAGGTCAGTGACCTCGTAGGTATCCTTGCCCCAGAGGTCGTCAGCCGGTTGGAGAGAGGCCTTACCGGCCTCGATGAGGAGATAAGTGGGCTTGACGGCCCGGCCCGTGATGATGACGCCGTCGAAACCGGCGAACTTCAGCTCGGCCCCGAACGACCCGCCGCTGTTGGACTCACCCCAGATGCCGGTGAGGGGTGACCTCGCGGACACGGTCCAGCGCGCCGCGGCCGGCAACCTCGAACCGGTCACGGGGCCCGTCATGATGATGAGGGGGTTGTCGGGACCCAAGGGGTCCGGATGCGTGCCGGCCCCGCCCTTGTCGGCCCTCTCCATGACCGGAGCCACTTCGGCGAAGAAGTAGTGCGCGGCGAGCCCCGAACCGCCGATGAACCTGCGGGCCGCCCGGGCGTCGAGGTCCTCGCTATGGAGGTTTCCCGTGTCGAGGTCGACCCTCAGCAGCTTGCCGCAATAGCCGTACATGCCTGGACCACTCCTCCGAGTGGGACCTCTCGGCCCCTGGTGCGTTCGTTGCCGCGAAAGTCTGTGACCGCCGCCGTCAGGCGACGACCTTGTCGCCCATCCCGATCTGCCTTAGGTACTCCGGATAGAGCGTGTAGGCGGGCTTTATCGCCGGGAGCAACTTCAGGATGGACGGGATGGGACCCTGGGCCTTCATCTCGCCCTTGGCCAGGGCCTGTACGAGGTTCACTTTTCCGTGCCAGAACTTGTGGGCAATGTCGGCCGTCATGGTCATTTTCACATCAGGCTTGAGGTCACTGGGACCCTCGATGATGGTGAAGTAAGCGCCCTCAGGCGGAGGGCTCTTGGCGTCAACGGTGATTGTCGCGTCGGGGTTGGTATAGACGAAGGTTATGACCAGCTTGGCCTCGGCCACCTTCGGGGCCATCCCCGACTCCCTGGCAGCCGCTTTGAAGAACCCACCTATGCACTGGTAGAGCTCGGCAGCGTCCTTGAACCAAGCCATGTCCTCGACCTCCCATGAAGGGGTCCGCGATGGGGATGCCCCGTGGATGGAACATCGCCCGCTGACCCGGCCGGCCCCGGCCGGCAGTGCGGACCTTTCGCTAACCTATGAGGGATTCCCGTTGGCGTGGCCTCGCACCTTCTCCATCCTATCTGCGCGTGTCCTCCCAACTCGCCGGCCTACCGTGCCTCCGGGCCCAGGCCAGCCGCAACGGCCGGTGGAAATAGGAGTCGAAGACGAGGTCGGGCCTGATGAGAGGGCCGACGACGAAGCGCGTCAGGGCGAGACCGAGGATGATGCTCCGGTGGGTGGGTGGGCAGCCCCGGATACACGGAAGCCCCCTGGATGCCAGTTTCGGAGACTTCGCGGCGCAGTCGCCGATGAGCACCGCCGGCCTTCCGACGTCTTCCTCTACTTCCCCGACCACGATTGTGAAGGCCTTCAAACGCTTCATGTACTCCGGCTTGCGGTCCCGGAGCATGTGAAGCCAGTCAAGCAGCACGCCCTGGCACCCTCCGGTGCAGTACGGGGTTCCTGAGACGACTCTGATGGGCGAGGGGAATTGGTCGACCCGCATGAAACCAAGGTTGAGGTGAGCCGTCTTGGAGCGCAATTCGGCGATGGTGGTGTCACCGACCACCGTGACTTCGTCCGGGTGGGCCGGACCGTAGCCGCGCTGGACGGCCCGCTTGATGTGCCCGATACCCAGGGGGTCGAGGCCGAGAATCTGGGACGTCACCATGTCGTGGGCCAGCGGGTTGTCGGCCACGACGACCGCCCCGAGGCTGAATCCCGGCTCGGTCATCTGGTTCCCGCCGACACCTATCTCTATGGCGTCCGTGAGGATCAGGTCGGGCCGGGCGATCTCCAGCATGTCGACGATTTTGTCGTCCAGGTCGTAGTGATGGCGGTACATCCTTTCGCGGTCGTCGAGAGTCCCGACATTGAGCTTCAGGGCGGCCGTCATCCCGTGGGACAGCACGTTGCTCTTGAGCTTGGGGGTGAAGACGAGGAGATCCCTGTCGACCATGTCGCGGGCCACGGTGACTTCCTGGTGGACCACGCCCGTAGTCAGCCTGACCTTGACCTTGGGCGCCTCCTCGGCGGCAACGAGCCTCATCCCCTCGCCCCTGAGGACTGTCCAGCCGGCCCGGAGCATGACCCGGGCGGTGGATTGCCCGACTCCGCACTTCTCAACGAGTCTTACGTCGGGGCGCTGGGGGCCGGGGCCCGGCGAGCCGGCGCCCTCGGAAGGGTAGGCCGAGCGCAGGAGCCTCGCTACGGCCCGGAGGAACTCGGGTCTGGTGTAGCAGCTGCGCGCGTGGACGTGATGGGCCATGACCCCGTTAGGCTTGACAGTAATGCGCCCCGTGAAGGGGCGGTCCCACCCGATGGCCTCAAGACCTCGCCGCAGAATGGGAAGAATCATGTCGGGTTCGTAGGCGTCACAGCGGCCCAAGAACACCCTGATCTCACCCATGCTCGCGTTCCCCCAAACGTTATCCGGCAATTGCCCGGCCATTCTGACCTTTATGGCTAGCTTTATGCCTAGTCCCCAATTCCTCCTCCTTGTTCCCGCACAAACAGTGCTCGACCGGGACAAGCGCCGACGGCCCGGTGCCGGCTTGGGACCAACGGTGTTCCGCGAGGGGCGGAGGAAGCGCGGCGGGCCTTGAGGAAATGATGATGCCGGTTCGTATGCGCGGTGAAGTCCATCTGGTGCCGTCCACCTGATGGAGCCGCGCCGGGGAGGTTCGAGGCAATGTCGGCTGGCTGGGGTCCTAAGACCGGCAGGGCGAGGGTGGGACTCGGACTCGGGGTGGCACCGGTACGCTTGGCGCCTGTGACGGTGGTGGTACTGGCGGCCATGTTGGTGGTGGGGTCCGTGGCCGCATCGGGATGCTTCCTATTCCGAGGCGGCGACCAGGGATCCGGAGGCGACGAGCCCCAACTCCCCGCCGGGGTGGTGGCCCTCGACCCGGCCTCCTTCACCGACCCGGTCCTCGTCGCCTGGGCGGACATATGCCGCCTGGTTCCGGGGGTCCACATCCTCCCTGAGTTCGAGCCCGAGCGCACCTACCTGATGGTCGCCTACGGCGAGAGGGGCACCGCCGGGTACGAGGTCATCACCACCGTCACCAGCGACGGAGGCTCGCCGCCCTCGTTCTCGTTCTCCGGCGTTCTGAAGGCCCCCGACGGGCCGGCGGCCACGGTCCTGACCTACCCGGCCGGCGTCTTCGTGGTGAGCGGCCGGCAGACGGCCATCGCCGAGGTCACCGCGGTCGACGAGAACGGGGACGCGCTGGTCGCCGAGATTCCCAGCCCGGCCAACCTGGCCTTCGTTCCTGTCAGCCCCCTGCCCGGGGACACCGTGACCGGGACGACGCTCCACATCGAGGGCTTCGCCAGGGTCTTCGAGGCCACCCTCCAGTACGCCCTGGAAGACGGCCACAACGTGCTGGCGCAGGGCTTCACCATGGCCGACCAAGGGGCTCCGGAATGGGGCCGGTACTCGCTGGACATCGAGTTCGCCCAGCCGAGCAGCCCGGGCCTGACATTGCGTATCTTCGAGTACAGCATGAAGGACGGAAGCATCGTCAACGAAGTGGTCATCCCCCTGACCTGGGGCGGACAGTAGGCCGAGGCGCCGGCTCAGCGGGTAGGACGCCGGCTCAGCGGGCGGGGCGCCCGGACTTGCGGCGGGCGGAAGCCCGACGGCGCCTGCCCCCGATACGGATGACCGGGCCGCCGAATAGGCCGGCGACGGCCCCGGCCAGAGCAACGCCGGCGGGAACAGCCAGGGCCAGGAATGTACTCCTCCCGAGGGCCCAGGCGAACATCCCGGCACCGGTGAGGGCCGGGACGACGGGGCCGAGTCCCGCGGTGGGGTTGGGTCCGAGGAGCAGCGGCACCAACCAGAAAGTGAAGAGGCCGGCGAAGACGGCGTGCATCAGGCGGGCGAGCACGTACGGTCCCATGCGGATGTCCGTCCCGGTGATGACCGCCGCGACCTGGCTGTGCACCGACAGGCCGCTCCAGGCGATGATGACCCCGGCTATCAGGGCCCGCTGGACGAACGGCGCCGCGGCCTGGCTCGCCGCGACCGTCCCGATGTCGATTTCGAAGATTCCCGCCACGGCCGATCTCACCAGGTCGGGGGAGAGCCCCAGGCCCTCGAACAGCACGACGAACGGCCACCCCAGGACCTGGGCCAGGCCCACCTTCTCGGCTATAGCCACGAAGGCCGAGAACAGCATGATGAACCCGCAGATCATGAGCAGGGTCTTGACCGAGTCGTTGACCGCGTCCCCGGCCAGTCGCCCGATGGGCCGGCCGTCCTCCTCCTTCGCCTTGACCAGGGCCCGGGCGGCGCGCCCGAGCACGTGGCCTGAGCGCCGTCCCTCCCTGCTCGAGGGCGACGCCCGCCGGCCGTAGAAACGGAACACCAGGCCGACGCTGATCGCTGAGAGATAGTGGGCCAGCGCGAGGACCCCGCCCAGGGCGGGCATGGCAAACATGCCGACGGCCACGGCCCCGAAGATGAACAGCGGGTCGGCCGTGTTGGTGAAGGCCAGGAGACGCTCACCCTCGACGCGGTTACACAGGTTCATGTTCCGGAACCGGGCGGTGATGACCGCGTCCATCGGATAGCCCGCGGCGAGGCCCATGCTCATGGCGAAGGCGCCTTCGCCCGGGACGTTGAAGAGCGGGCGCATCAGGGGCTCGAACAGGACGCCGATGAAGTGAACGACGCCCATGCCCAACATGATTTCGGAGAGGATGAAGAACGGGAGGAGCGACGGGAAGACGACCGTGAGGAAGAGGTTGAGCCCCGATTTGGCCGCCTCGAGCGAGGCGTCAGGGTAGAGGACCAAGCAGAGGGTCAGGCCGGCGACGATGGCGGCTCCGATGTAAGCCGGGGCTCTCCGCACGGGCATTCCTCCTCGACCCTCAAACATATGAGGAGCGGCGGGGGACGAATGACTTCGGCCAAGAAGGGTTCGGCCCGAGCCCGCGCCGGCCGGAGCCACCGGGCAGGCTGGAGCGGCGCGGCTCTACCGAATAGTCGTACGGCGCGCCAAAGAGGAGCGGGAAAAGCGCTGGACGAAAGTAGGGAACCGCGACTAGCACGAGCTTTGGGGGGATTCGTGTGCCCACGAGGGAGATCTACTGGAACATCTCCGGCCACCTCATCCTCTACCTGTTCGTCGCCATCGGCGCCGTCGCGTTTGTCTACGGAGTCTACCGGCACGTGCGCAACTGGCGGATCGGGCGGCCCGAGGAGCGCTGGGACAAGCCCTGGGAACGCTTGAAGTCCCTCGTCGCCAACACCGGCCTCCACCTCAGTGTTCTCAAAGAGGCCTACCCGGGCATCATGCACGCCTGCATCTTCTACGGCTTCGCCGTTCTCACGCTCGGGACCGCGGTCGTGCTCCTCCAGGCCGACCTCGGGCTCAAGGTGTTTCACGGGCTTCTCTACCTCTGGCTGTCGCTGGCCCTGGACATCCTCGGGCTGGCGGCTCTCGGCGGGCTGCTCCTCGCCGCGTTCCGGCGCTACGTCCTCAGGCCGAAGCGCCTTGAGAGCACGGCCGACGACGCCGTTACACTGGTGGCCCTACTGGCCATCGTGGTCTCGGGGTTCTTCATCCAGGGCCTCCGGATGGCGGTCGAGGGCGACCAGTGGGCCCTGTGGAGCCCGGTCGGGCTTGTCATAGCCCGCTGGTTCGGAGCCGGCGTGGGGACGGGCGGCGCTCTGACGGCGGCCGCGTCCGGCCTCGCCGAGATGGGCGCGTGGCACCGCTACCTCTGGTGGGGGCACATGCTCCTCGCCGTCGGGTTTGTGGCCTACATGCCCTACTCGAAGCTGTTTCACGTCTTCCTCGCCCCCACGAACCAGTACTTCCGGAACCTGGGCCCCAAGGGCGCGCTGGCCTTTGTCGACATCGAGAACAGCGAGACCTTCGGCGCGTCGCGCCTTGACGAGTTCACCTGGAAGCAGCTCTTCGACGCTAACGCCTGCACCCGCTGCGGCCGGTGCCAGGACCAGTGCCCGGCCAACGCCGCGGGCAAGACCCTGAGTCCCAGAGAGGTCGTTCAGGACATGAGAAAGGCCCTCGAGAAGTACGGGCCGGTTCTGGCGGCAACGAAGGCCAAGGTCCGGAAGACCTTGCTCGAGCAGGCGGAAGCCGGGGCGGGCGGCGCGGCCGCCGGCGCCACAACGGCCAAGGTCGAGATAGACCCGGCCAAGGAATACGAGGCCATGGAAGAGGCCGTGGCCGAGCTCGAGATGCCGTCGCTCATCGACGACGTGATCACCGAGGAGAACCTCTGGACGTGCACCACCTGCCGTTCGTGCGAAGAGCAGTGCCCCGTGTTCGTCGAGGTCATCCCCAAGATAGTCGAGATGCGCCGCTATCTCGTGCTCATGGAGTCGCGGATGCCGATCGAAGCCGGCCGGACCTTGAGGAGCCTTCAGAACAACGGTAACCCGTGGGGGCTCGCCCGGACGGCCCGCTCGGAGTGGATAGAGAAGGCCGGCGCCCGCCTCCTGGAGGAGGGCCAGGAAGTCGACTACCTCTTCTGGGTGGGGTGCTTCGGAGCGTTCGACGAAAGGTCCAAGGCCATCACCGAGTCAGTGGTCAAGATCCTCGATAAGGCCGGCGTCAGCTACGGGGTCATCGGCGAGGGCGAGACCTGCTGCGGCGACTCGGCCCGGCGCCTGGGCAACGAGTACCTCTACCAGACGCTGGCCCGGGAGAACATCGAGGCCCTCAAGGCCTACAAGTTCAGCAAGATAGTCACGGCCTGCCCCCACTGCCTGAACGCTCTCAAGAACGAGTACCCGCAGCTCGGGGCGAGCTTCGATGTCGTCCACCACACCGAGCTCGTCGCCGAGCTGCTGGCGGCCGGGAAGCTCAAGCCCGCCACGCCGCTCGCCGGCGATGCGGCCAGGGTCACCTTCCACGACCCCTGCTACCTGGGACGCTACAACGACGTCTTCGAGGCGCCGAGGCGGGCCCTCAGGGCCATCGGCGCCAACGTCGTGGAGATGCCGCGCCACGGCCGGACGAGTTTCTGCTGCGGCGCCGGCGGCGGCCGGATGTGGCTCGAGGAGGAGGCCGCCCACAAGGTGAACGCCAGGCGGGCCGAGCAGGCCCTGGGTACGAAGCCGGCCACGGTGGTCACGGCCTGCCCCTATTGCCTGCAGATGTTCGACGACGGCCTCAAAGCCGTAGGCGAGGAGAAGGACATCACCAAGGACCTGGCGGAACTGGTAGTCAAGGCCTTGTAGGCACGGCCGGGGCCGGCGCAGGCCTCGCGGCTATCCGCTCGGCGACGGCCTCAAGCCGTCTCCTGACCATCCCTACCTCAGCCAGGGCGTCCTCGACCCTAGCCAGGGCCGCCTCCGACGTCACTTGCCCCTCTTGCCGGTCAGCCAGGGCCCGGCGGAGGCTCTTTTCCATCGCCCCCACAGACTTCTCGAAGCGGTCCCTGAGCGAGGCCCGCAGCCGCCGGGCAGTCTCCTCTAGGCGAACCAGAAGGTCGTAGCGGACCCGGCCGCAGTTGCGGTCAACCTCCTCGGCCACGTTCCGGAGTAGGTCCTTTCGGACACGGCCGAGGGTCACCGACCGCGGAAGGAGCGGGGAGAGTGTCAGCAAATTCAGTTCCGGCAGGAAGGCGGTCGATATCTCCCCGATCAGGTACCACACCCGGGATTCGGTCGCGAGGCCGCCGCTCTCGGCCAGCGGGGGGAGTCTGACGCCGAAGGCATCAGACACACGGCTCTGGACGTCACGCACGAGGGCCGCCGTTTCGGTCTCGAAGCGCCCCGCCAGTTCGCGAAGCCGCGTGTTCAGCCTAGCCTCCTCGGCCTCGCGCCACCGTTCGAAGTCCTCCACTAGAGCTTCCGAACGAAACCGCTCCAACTCCGAGATTATCCTACGGACCGGGAGCTCACGGCACTCCTCCAGGAAGCGTACGGACCGGTCCCCAAGCTCCCGAGTCTCAGCATCCCTGAACGCGTCGACGGCCTCGTCAAGGGAGCGGATGAGGAGGTTCACTTCCCCGGACAGGACATGAAGGATGTCTCGGTGCTGCCCCCGGGCCCGCTCTAGGGCTTCGATAAGAGCCTGGACGACCCCGTCGAGGTCCTCGAGGGGCGTCCTGAGGGCTGCCCGCTCGGTGTCGAGGTGGTAGCCGAGCTCACCCGCCAACCTGAGCCCCCGTTTCACTGCGGAAGACAGTGCGGCCCCTCCTTTGCGGTGCAGGAGGACCCGTTCCAGATCAGCCTCGAACCGGCCGATATGGCTGTCCTCCAGGAGACCCGAATCGCCCATAACCCTGCCTTCCAGCGCAAGCTTGGCGGAAACCGGGTAGACGGTGACCCTGACGCCCAGACGGTCCGAAAGCACGCTCCGGACGAAATCAACGGCTTCCTCGGCTTCGGCGGGGTTGACCTGGTCGACCTTGTTGACCAGGAAGAACGTGCGGTCCAGGTAGTCACGGACTTGTGAGACGAGGTCCAGCTCCAGCTCCGTCAGGGGCGAGTCCACGGCTGTCATGACGACAGCCGCGTCGGCCCTCGGCAGGTAGTCATAGGCGGCAAGGGTGTTGTGAGCATGGACAGAACCCAGCCCCGGGGTGTCGGTGATCACCACTCCATCGCGGAGGAACCGGCTCGGGTGCTCCAGTTCGACACGCCTGACGCCCTTAACGTTCCGCGGGTTCTCCTTCTCGGTCACGAAGGATGCAAGCTCCTCAATCGGCACTTCTTCGGCCCGGCCGTCCTCGAAGAAGGCCGTAGCCTTGACGGCCGGTCCGAAGCGAACCTCGGTAGCCACCGACGTCAAGGGGAGGATGCCCGTCGGTAGGGCGTTGTCGCCGAGAAGAGCGTTGATCAGGGTGGATTTCCCGCGCTTGAACTGCCCCATGACCGCGAGATGCAGACGCTCGTCCCTCAACCTGAGATAGGCCTCTTTGGCGAGGTCCGCGACGACCCCGACTTCTGCCTTCCCAGCTAGGGCAGCAAGCCGCTGAAGGTTCGTCAACACTGTGTCACGCGCGGTCGCGAAGGTGGTTGAGTGGCCGGCCGACACCTTACTGTAGGCCTCCGAACGGCCGTCCTTAGTGCACGCCTCCGTGTGGCCTTCAAATGCGTTCATGGTCCACACTCCGTTCGCCTATTGTCCGGCCGAGACAGGCGGGGCTTGGGTGTTAGGTTGCCCTCTCCCGCCTACGCTCGTCGCGGCCTCAGGCATAAACCACCTTTGAGCGACCAGAGTAGGGAGAATGGCGCTGAGGATAACCACTGTCACGAGAATCGAGAACTGGCCACGGTCGATTATGCCCGCTGACAACCCATACATGGACGATATCGTCCCGAAGGTCAACCCGGTACTCATCAGCAATGTGGTGAAAACCGCATCTTGGGGGACGTATCGCCGGGCTACCGGGTAAACGCATACCGCCTTGGTGACCAGCTTGATTGTGAGGAACGCTAGGAGTGGGATTATCGCGGCGTAGAGATCGCTCACGGAGACGTTGAGTCCCGCCTTGATGAAGAACACGGGCGTGAGGATCGCGAACGCCATAATGCGCAGCTTCCTCTGCACGTCTGGGTACTGGTCGAACGTTTGCGATACTGAGAGTCCGAACACGAAGACCGGCAGAACGGCATGACTGCCACTGAACGCTCCGAGGAACATGAAGAACGCCAGAGCCAGGAGGAGAACCTTCGCCTCAGGCTCAACCACTTGCTGAGAGTATCGTCTGAATAGCCCTCTTGCCAACCGCGGGAGACCGAGGATAGCAAAGGCCGACAGAGCCAAGAAGAGCAGTGTCTTCCAGGACATCTTCGCGAAAATCACGTTCGGAGCCAAGGCCGTCCCGAAATCCGTAACAAAGCAGGATGCCATTATGACCTGGCCTATGGCGGAGGAACTGAGACCCGTCTCCACGAGTACCGCGTAGACTACGGCCAGAGAAGTGGTAGACAATGCGACTCCGGCTATCAGACTAGCTGGCTGAGACCATCCGAGGACGTAGAAGCTGAACAACCAGGACCCGAGAAAAGGCCCTATGAAGGAAAGCCCTCCTATGAGCAGGCTCTCCTTGATTCTGGCGCGCATCGCTTCCACCTTGACCTCGGCTCCGGCCAGGAACGTAAGCACCATCGACCCCAATCCGGCCAGGTGCTCCACCCAGGGCGTCGGTTCAAGTCCCAGGGCATTGCCCGCGATGACCCCGAGGACGATTTCAATGATGGAAACAGAGACGGCAAGCTCAACCGAAAGCAAGCTAGCCATAAGGACCATTGCGCCAAGGACAAGCGCGATGAGTGTGTCGGGCATCTCTCCTACCCCCTGGGGCGATGTGGTGGTCACTGGGTCGGGTAGGAGACGGAAACAAGAAGCTCCTACAACCCACTCACCTGAGCTGTAGGAGCTATTAGCGTAGACGAGCCGGCGTCACGCACTTGGGTTCTAGGGCCCCAGCGAGCTCCATCGCCGGAGGCAAAAACAGTATACGTTGAACCTCAGCCAAGCGTCAACTCAGCCCCACTCCAGCATCACAGGGTAGGGGTCCGTTCAGGTGGCCCGCATGTGCCGGCCCACCCCGACACGGATGACCTGCTCGAGGTGGGCGAGGGTGTAGCACTCGCGCATGTCGCTGTGACGGGCGAAGAGGCCCACCGTCCGGTGACTGGGCCAGTCTTCCCGCGGGAGGGTGTTGAGCCAGAGGATTTCCTTGACTCTGGGCTTCATCTTCCTGAGCAAGTCATCAGCCTGGTCGGCCCCCAGGGTCTTGGTGTCACTCACGATGATGGCCACGGTGTCGCGGCTCAGGAGGTTCTCGTGCTTCTCGAACAGGGTCTCGAGCGACGCGCCGAGGTCCGTCCCCCTACCCCAGACCTTGCTTTTGTCGACCAGCTTCGCGAGGTCCTGCGCGCGCGCCGCAACTCCGGGAGCGACCAACCCCGTGATGCGCTCCAGTTGCTCCGAGAAGACGAAGGCCTCCACCCCGCTCACCGCGGCCCTCAGGCCAAAGATGAATTCCAGGATGAAGGCTGTGTAGCGGGCCATGGACCCCGAGACGTCGCAAATGAGGAGAAGCTTCGGCCGGGTAATCTTCCGTTCGCGGTAGCGCAGGTCGAAGAGCACGCCTCCGTGCCTGATGTTTGACCTGATAGTCCTCCGCATGTTGGGCCTTGAGCGCTTGTGCGTCTCCCGGTAGCGGCGTGACAGGCGGGTGGCGAGGCGCCTGGCCAGGCGCCGGATGAGAATAGTCGCGCGCGGCAGGTCGGCCTCGGCGATGTCCTTCATGTCCCGGTGGATCATGGGGTCGGCCTCGGAACCCACGACGGCGTCCACGGTCCCCTCGACGACGGTATCCAGGTCGTCGTCGCCGGTCCGGGCATGGGGCCTGTTAGCCTCCACTCCCATCTCACGGCGTAGCCGGTCCAGGTACCCCCGCACGATGCTCTCGACAAGAGCCTGGAGCTTCCCGTCGACCCCGTAGCCGGCAGACGTCTCGCTCAGGAAGTCGCGGAGCCGCTCCTGCTGGACCTCGCCCAGGCGGGTGTAGGTCTCGATCTGCTCGGGCGTCAGCTCGAGGGGTTCGCCCTGGAACGCAAGCTCGGCGTTCGCCGCCTCGAGTCTCGCCCGCCGGGCGTCGCGGGCCTGCAGCCGTTCGGCCGTGCGGGCCTGGCGCTCCTCGGGGCGGGCGAAGAAGAGATCGAAAGCCTTGTCGAAGAGGGGGGCATGGCCTTCGGTCTTCACCAGCGTAGCCCGCAGGGCCGCCCGGACCTCACCGCGGCTCCCGAGGTCGACGAGTTCCAGGGCCGCGAGCCCGTCGACGGTCTCGGCGGGGTTGACGGGGACGCCCAAATGCCGGAGCACGTGGACAAAGCGAACGAGGTTTTCCTGGAGTTGGAGCGCCAGGTCCGGCCCGCCGTCGTCGACGCTACGACCGGCGCTCACGGGCGGGGTGGGCGCCGGGTCTTCCCGGCCTGATGGGGTCTCCCCGGCTCACACGCCTCAAGAGCTTCCGTCACCCAACGGCCGCCGGCCGCGGCCTCGCGGAGCGCCAAGACGTCGTCTCGGTTCTTGAGTAGCATCGTGGCCGTCTCGGCAAGAAGCTGGTCGTTCACCTTCTCCACCCCGAGAGCCAGGAGGGCTCTGGTCCAGTCGAGGGTTTCGGCGATGGACGGCTGCTTGCGAAGGTCCATAGTCCGCACTCTGGCCACCACGCAGGCCACGTCCCTGGCAAGCTTGTCCGAGGCCTCGGGCACTCGCGACCTGACGATCCGCAGCTCCTTCTCGACACTCGGATACTCGATGAAGAGGTAGACGCACCGCCGGCGCAGGCCGTCGGACAGCTCGCGCTCGTTGTTCGAGGTGAGCACGACGATGGGAATCTGGCGGGCTCTGATCGTCCCGAGTTCCGGCACCGACACCGTGAAGTCGGAGAGCACCTCGAACAGGAAGGCCTCGAACTCGGGGTCGCACTTGTCCACCTCGTCGATGAGGAGCACGGGGCGGCGCTCGGCCCTGATGGCCTTGAGGAGCGGGCGCTCGAGAAGGTAGTCCTCGGAGAAGAGCTCGCTCTCCTCCGGGATGCAGCCCGCTTCGCGGAGAAGCTGGATGTGCAGGAGCTGCTTCTGGTAATCCCACTCGTAGAGGGCCTTGCTCTCGTCGAGACCCTCGTAGCACTGGAGGCGGATGAGGTCGGTCCCGAAGATGCGGGCGAGGACCTTGGCGATCTCGGTCTTCCCGACGCCCGGGGCGCCCTCGATGAGGATGGGTTTCTCGAGACGCAAGGCCAGGTAGACGGCGATGAGAATCTCCTGGCCGGCCACATAGCCGTCAAGCTCGAAGGCCTTCCTCAGCCACTCGGTGGTTGCGTTCTTGGCGTCCTCCAGGAAGCTCGCTCCTCTCGCCCGGGCCGGGGCGGCCATGTAATCCGCTGCCGCTCCAAGCAGGCCACTGCTCCTCCATGAGGGTCTCTGCTAGACCATTCTAGCACAAGGTAAGTGAGCCTTCGCCACGCGCTCCGCGCCTTGGCGAGGGGCGGGTGTCGGAGTATCTGGTCATGCCGTCAAGGCGGCGACTGCCGGTCGTGTCGTTCATGCGGGTCCTGAGGTTCCAGCACGAGCTCCTCCGGGAGTACCAGTTCGAGCAGCCCGCGCCGGGGCGTTTGGTGGCCTCGGTCGTCCCGTTGTCGCCCAGCTACGGCCCTGAGCAGGCGGCCGACCTCGAGCGGGCCCTCCGCGACTTTCTCGGAGAGCCGCTCGAGGTGGAGGTGCGCATCGTCGAAAAGATCCCGCGCGGCCCGTCGGGGAAGCGGCCTATCCTCAAGCCCTTGCCGGACCACTTCCCCCGCTGGGGCGGCGGGTCGGTAGTCCGCGGGTCGGTAGTCCGGCCTGCGGGTCCCTGCCGCCGCCCGCGTTCCTACGACGCGGCTCCGAGCGTCCTCGTCCACCCGATTGTCTCCAGGGCCGACGGGTGGGGAATGTGCTCGCGGAACAGGCGGTAGTAGAGGATCTCTTCCTTCGTGTTGAGCGGGTGCCCCGGGGCGACCTCCTTGCCGCGCCAGCGACGGAAGTCCGCGTCGGAGACGAGGCGGTAGGCGACGCGAGACATGAGGCCCTCCATGCCGGACCCCTCGTAGAACTTGGCCTTGGGACGCTCGACGACGTCGTCCGGCAGGTCCTGGGCGTAGGCCTGGCGCAGAATCCACTTCTCCTGGCCGGAGTGAATCTTCCAGTCCAACGGCACCCTCAGGGCGAAGGCCAGGAGGGCCGGCGCCGACAGGGGAACCCGGGCCTCCAGGCCGTGAGCCGACGTCATGCGATCGACCCGCTGGAACCCGTTCGAGTGCCCGCCCTCGAGAAGCGCCAGCAGCTCGGCATCCACGGCCTTCTCGGAGTCGAAGTCCTTGAGGTAGGCGTAGCCCGCGAAAAGCTCGTCGCCGCCCTCGCCGCACAAGGCCTGCCCGCACCCGGCCTCGGCGGCCATGCCGGCGACGACGTAGTTGGCCACCGAACTCCGCACCAGCGGGGCGTCCATCGACTCCAGGTGTTCGATGACGCGGGGCAAGACCCGCACGACGTCGTCCTCGTCGATAACCCGCTCGGTGTGCCGTAGCCCGAGCCGCTCGGCCACGAGCCTGGCCTTGGGGAGATCCTCGGAATCGAGGGTCCCCACCGAGAACGAACGGAGGTCCGCCGCGCCCAGGCGCTCGACGGCCGCGGCGGCAACGACGCTCGAATCGATGCCCCCACTGAGGAACAGGCCCGCGGGAGGCTCGACCCTCACCCGGTCGTCCCGGCCATCCTCAAGGCTTGCGCCGGCCTGGCAGCCCCGTTCGACGGCGTCGCCCACGAGATCCCTCAGCGCCGAAGCCGCGCCGGCGGGGTCGCCTGCCGGGACGGGAAGCCTCGGCCAATCACGGACGCGAGTGAAGCGGTGGAAACGGCAGCCGGCGTAGAGATGCCCGGGCGGAAAGGTCCGGATCCGGCCTTCGCCGCCGGCCTGTTCCGCCAGGGCCTTGATCGTGGAGGCGAAGGCAACCGGGCGGCGACCGCCACCGCGGTCCGGCGAGTCGAGGTCGAGATAGTAGAGGGGGCGCAGGCCCAACGGACCTCGGGCCAGCACGACGCTTCCGTCCTCCCAGGCCGCAGCCAGCGCGAACGAATCGGGAAGACTCCCGTCGCAGACGAAGAACCTCGGAGGCCGGTCCGGCAGGGAAATCGCCGCTGCGTCCGGGAAGCTCAAAAGGGTCTTGAGGTCGGGCACCGGCCCGGGGCATTCCGTGCCTCCAATGGCGACGCGGCCGCCTGGCCTATCCAGGGCACCGCGCCCGGCCGTCCAAGCGTCGAACCCGGCCGGCCCGGCGTCGACGGCCAGGCTCCTCACCTGCCGGCCGCCGGCCCGGTGGGCCATCTTGGCGACGAGAGCCTCGAGCTTCTCCTCGGCTTGTTCACCTGTGGTGAGACCTATCAAACCCAAGTCATCACGCTCCTTGCCGTGATTCCAGGCGGCGTTGGGATTTGGCGTTCGGCAACTGCGTGGCCCGGCACGACGCGACCAACGAGGCCTGAACTCGAAAGCATGAGCCCCGAAGAGCCTTAGGCGAGAATTCTGGACGCCGTGCCGCCAAACCGCCCTGCATTGACATTCTACCGCGCGTGTCAACCCCGCATGCGGGGATGGCTCGGCCGGTAGTCCGGCGCCGGGACAGCTCAGTCGCGCCGGCTGGGGCCGGCCGCCGCGCAACGGAGGCTGGACCAGGCGAGAATGGCGGCCGCGGCTATCCCGGCCGCCGCTCCGAGACCGAAGGCGACCGAGGGACCACGGGCGGACCAGAGCAGCCCGGCCACGAGGGAGGCCGGGAAGAGACCGAGGCCGACGATAGTGGCGTGCAGGCCCATGACGGTGGCTCTGGCCTCGCGGGGGGCGAGATCGGCAACCAGGGCCTTCGCCACGCCGTCCGTGAGGGCTGAGTATACGCCGTAGATGGTGAAGACCACGCCGTAACCCCAGGGCACGGTCTCGAGTCCGGCCGCCAGGGCGGCGTACACGGCGGCGTAGAGGATGAAGCCCGCCACGAGCACCCTCCTACGGCCCAGCCGGTCCGACGCGAGACCCGCGGGCCAGGATAGAAGGGAGTAGACCAGATTGAACCAGACGTAGAGCAGTACCGCGTGTTCCGGACCCGCGGCCTGCGCCGCCCTGAGAAGGATGAACTGGTTTGAGGAGTTGCCGAGGGTGAAGACGCCTGTCGCCACGAGAAGGGCCTTGAGGCCCGGATCCAGGTTCCCGAGGAACCTGGCAGGAGGCAAACCCGGCGGCCGGTCCTGACGCGACTCCGCGCAGGCGTCTCCCGGCGAAGATGCGGTGCCTCCCGCCGGGCCGGCGGTTCGCACCCCACCGGCGGTTCGCACCCCACCGGCGGCTCGCACCCCACCGGCGGTCCGCGCCGGGTTTTCGGAGAAGGACCCGGTGTCGCGCACCGCCAGCAGCGCGACGACGCCGAGGAGCCCGGGGATAATGGCAACCAGGAAGACGGACCGGTAGACGTCGGCCGGCGCGCCAGTCGACCTCACGAGGAAGAGATAGGCCGCAAAGGCCCCGGCCGTGGCACCCATGGTGTCCATGGCCCGGTGCAGGCCGAAAGCCCAGCCCTGGCGTCCGGCGGGGGCCGATTCGGCGATCAGCGCGTCGCGCGGGGCGGTCCTGACGCCCTTCCCGAACCTATCCACGAGCCTGCCGGTCAAGACGCCCACCCACGACGCGGAGGCGTAGAGAGCAACCTTGCCCAGCGTGGAAGCGGAGTAGCCGGCGAGCGCCAGGCCCTTGCGGCGACGCAAGCGGTCGGAGACATGGCCAGATAGGACCTTGAGCAGTGACGCCACGCTCTCGGCGAGCCCCTCGATAAGCCCGACGAGCGCGGGGCCGGCGCCGAGTCCCGAAGTGAGGAAGAGCGGGAGGAGAGGGTAGGCCATTTCGGTCGACACGTCAGTGAGGAGGCTCGTGAGACCGAGAAGGGTTATGTTCCTGACGTTCGCCCTGGCCTTGGCTCCGGAACTGTTCTCGTCCATGAGTGGTGGTGGCCTTCGCTGGCGCGGAAGAGTTTCCTGCGGCAAGCGGCGTGAGGGGAAGTGTCAGGGTATCGTACCGCGCGCGGCGGGGCGGTCGAGGGCGGGCACGTCAGGACAGCGGAAGCGGGCGCCCGGAACGAGGCTCCGGCCGCCCGCCGATGGACTCTTCCCCGCGCCCTGGCGGGCGCGACGTTCTAGTGCCCGACCGCCTCCTGGACGCACCGCTGGTGCGCCGCGTCGAGTGTCGGCACTCCGTTAGACGTGTAGCTCGAGCCGTGTGTGGTGCTCCCCAGGAAGTGGATGCAGAAGTGCCCGGGGAAGTTGTTGTCGAGTGTGCTTCCGCCATGCGGCATGCCGTTCTGGGACGCCGCGATGCGTCTGCCGTTTATAACTACGACTATCGGGCGGCGGGCCCAGTTCCAGGCCCCGCCGTAGTTAGAGAGCATGGTCGCCGTGTCGCGCTTCGACACGGGCTCGGAGTCCGAGTGGGCCCAACCGCCGCGGCGCATGACGTAGAAAATCCTGCCCGTGCGCACGTCGGTGACCTGGGCGACGGTGCCGACCTTCCAGAGGTTGTTCACCTCGGACCAGGGTACGGCCACGGCGGCGAGGGGCGGTTCGACCTGGGCCGAGTCGTCGGTCGGGACCCGGAGGCTCATCCCGGCATAGAGTGTCTGCGTCGCCGGGATACCGCTCGCCGCGGCGATGGTTTCTGGAGTGGTTCCGTAGCGCTGGGCGATGGACCCCAGGTCGTCCCCGCTCTTGACTGTGTAGTTGAAGAACCCGGCCGGACCGGTGGGCTCAGCGGGAGCCACGGGCACGGGCGACGTCGGGGCGGCCGGAGGCGATGATGCCGGACCGGACGGCGCTGGGTCCGCCGGCGGACTTGATGGCGGCGCGGAGGCCGTCGGCCCGGGGATAGACGCGGCCGGCGGGCTGCCAGCCACCGGGCGAGGCTCCTGGACCACAGGCTCAGGCTCGGCCGGTGGTGACGCGGCCACCCCCGAGCCGGCGCCGTCAAAAAGGAATCCGCCTTGCGGCCGGCTGTTCATGGCTCGCGCCGGCCGTGACGCAACGAAACGCTGGAGCAAACCCTCTTCTCGAGTGAGGGCCATGTCGGCCGTCGCCACGAGATGACGGATGCCGTCCATCATGTCGGCACTCACGACGTTTTCGAGTCCCGGTGTCCGCGCGGATCGGGGGAACGGCAGGAGACCGTAGGAGGATAGGGCGATGATGAGGGTCAACAGAAGACCGACCAGCAGGTTGCGCTGAGACAAGGTGTCTGCCTCCTCCGGAGCGCCGCCGGGTGGCGGAACCCGGCGACCACGTTATGTAGCCACGAGTCTACGCCGGGGAGCATTCTAACACCTTGTGGGAACTACTGGTCACCAATGCCTAGTTAGGAAACCGGGTAACTAAGCCTCGTAGCCTGCCTCCTTTACCGCCTTTTTCATGTCCTCGACCGATGGGCTTCCCGGCTCATGAGTCACCCGGGCCTCGCCCCGCTCGAGGCTGACATCCACGCCGCGCACGCCTCTCAGAGCCTCGAGGGCTCGCTTGACGGCGTGCCGGCAATGGGTGCAGGACATCCCACCCACCTTGATGGTGGTTTCGATCAAGTCATTCGCCTCCAATCGTTCTCCCGTCGCGCTGGACGGAGCTGCCTCGTCTTCCCACTTTTGTTGCGCGCCAATTCGTGGCTTTTCGCGAAATCGCTTACGCGCTTGTTCTTCCGCTCCGAACCGAGGGGTGAACCGCCTAAGCCTCAGCGAGTTGCCGATTACCGTCACCGAGCTGAGAGCCATCGCGGCCGCGGCGACGGTGGGGCTCAAGAGACCCGCCGAGCCCAGGACTGGGTAGAGGACGCCCGCAGCCACGGGAATGCCGGCTGTATTGTAGAAGAAGGCCCAGAAGAGATTCTGCCGGATGACCACCATCGTGCGTCGGCTCAAATCGATAGCCGTCACGACGCCCCGCGGGTCGCCGGTCATCAGCGTGATGTCCGACGCCTCCTTGGCCACGTCGGTCCCCGTCCCTATGGCCACGCCGATGTCGGCCTGGGCCAGGGCGGGCGCGTCGTTCACGCCGTCGCCCACCATGGCCACGACGCGGCCGCCCTCCTGAAGCTCGCGGATCTTGTCGGCCTTCTCGGCCGGCAGCACTTCGGCCAGGACCTTTTCCACCCCGAGCCTCCGCCCGACTGCCGCGGCGGCCCGCCGGGTGTCTCCCGTCAGCATCACGACCTCGAGGCCGATGGCCCCGAGCGCCCGGACGGCCTCCGCGGCGGTGGGCTTGGGCTCGTCCGCCAGCCCGAGGACCGCCCGGGCCCGCCCATCCCAGGCCACATAGACGGGGGTACGGCCCTCTTCGGCGAGCCGGGCGGCTACATCCTCCGCTTCTCGCGTGTCCACGCCTTCTCCGGCCAGCAGGCGCCGGTTTCCCACAAGCACGCGCTTGCCCTCCACGCTGGCCGCCACGCCTTCCCCGGCGACGGCGGTGAACTCACTCAAGTCCGGCAGCGGGGTGAGGCCGGCGTCCTCGGCCGCGCGGCGGATAGCGGCACCCAAGGGGTGCTCGGAACCGGTCTCGGCCGCGGCCGCCAACCTCAAGGCAACGCGACGGGCCCTGTCGTGGGAGTCACCGGCCGGACCGCCGCCTTGCCCGGGAGCCTCGGCCATCCCTTCTCCGAGAAGCACCACGTCGGTCACCTGGGGGCGCCCGGCAGTCAGGGTGCCGGTCTTGTCGAACACGACCGTCTTGAGGCGGTGGGCGAGTTCGAGGGTCTCTCCTCCTCGGACGAGAACGCCCTGTTCCGCACCACGCCCGGTCCCGACCATGATGGCCGTCGGGGTCGCCAGGCCGAGGGCGCACGGGCAGGCGATGATGAGGACGCTCACGGAGTTGAGGAGGGCGAGGGTCAGGGCGGGGGCCGGGCCGAAGGCGTACCAGGCGACGAACGTCACGGCGGCGATACCGACGACCACCGGGACGAAGTAGGCGGCGATAGCATCGGCCAGCCGCTGGACCGGCGCCTTTCGGCCTTGAGCCTGGCGCACCAGCTCGACGATCTGCGCCAGCGCGGTGTCCCGGCCGACCTTCTCGGCCCGCATG